>CAJTYO010000041.1 GCA_910584045.1 uncultured Oscillospiraceae bacterium
AATACAAATAATTATGAGGTAATTGAAAATTATTCAGGCTCTACGTTTCTTGGAGAGATGGTTACAACCTTGGCTTTTATCGTAAAACCTGACCGCAATTTTTTTGACGCATTGGAACAGCTGTCCAGCTTCTTGGAGACAAAGTTGGAGGCAGGGGAGATTGACGATTCTGCCATCGAAGAACTCGAAGGTACGAATGTGGATTATGTATATACAGATTCTGTTGACGCAGATGCGGTAGTGTACTTTCCCTTTATAAAGGACTACCATCCCTGATTTGATCTTGTGCTTCAGGAGGAAAGGCTATGATTTATTTTACCGCAGATACACATTCTTTTCACAACAACATCCTCCGAGTTGCTGGGGTGCGGCGTTTTGATGTTGGGGTAGATGCAAATGGGATGTCCCCTGTCAGCCTTGAGGATATCCTCGCCTTTTGGGGTGGGGGCACGCCATAATTGAAGAAGCCCGCTGGAAAAGAGTGTGCGATTTCTCGCATTCTGTTCCAGCGGGCTTTTTATCGCAACGGCTCAGTTGGGCCTTTTCTTACGAAATGCCTCTATGGTGCATTCAGTTGGCACTATGCTCAGTTGTCCACTCAGTTGGCGGATAGGCTGTGAGCTTTTCGTTTTGTGGCGAAAGCGGAGGTCAACGGGAAAATCTTGTGAAAATGACAAGGAGGACAACAAAATGACGTATGCAAACTTTGAAACCATGCCCCTCGTTCTCAGTGTGGAGGACATTGCTGATACCCTCCTCATTGGGCGAAATAAGGCGTATAGCCTTGTTAATTCAGGCGTTATCAAGGCGCTGAAAATCGGCCAGCACTATCGGATTCCCAGAGATGAGTTTATCAAGTTTGTCAAAAATGGTGTGCAGAACGCCTGAATACCGGGGACTGTCCGCTGCTTAAGCGACGGACAGTCCTGGCTCTATCACAAGGAGGCCGCTATGTCTATCAGAAAGCGAGGTAACCGCTACCAAGTTACTTACCGTGTTCCCGGCGAGGCCACGCCACGGACGGAAACCTTCAAGTCGGAGGATGAAGCCTTGATTCGGGAAGCTCAGATTAGGCTTGCCAAGAAGAACGGCACCTTTGAACCGCCTGTACGGCTTGCCAAAGGTAAGATTGCACCAAAGAAGGATGTTACCGTCAAAGAGTTCTTGGACGAGTATGTAGAGGTTTACGGGCTGAAAAAGTGGGGTAATTCCTTTTACACAGCGAACCTGGGCCTTATCAGGAACTACATCATTCCCTATATCGGAGAACGCTACGTCAGTTCCATGACTACCAGGGTATGGATACCTACTATACCATGCTTTTGGAACAGCCTGCTGTAATCGTTTCTGGCCACCAGGACACTGGGGCAAAGGTCAGTGCCCATACGGTGTCCAGAGTCCACAAACTGCTGAAAAGTGCCTTCGGAAAAGCGGTAGCTTGGGAGTATATTTCGACTAACCCCACTCTTGGCGCTACTCTGCCGGAACGGCACAGTAAAGAGCGGGCCGTATGGTCAGGCGATGAAGCGATCGAGGCCCTGAATGTGTGCGAGGAGCCAGCTCTGCGCACCTGTCTCTATCTGGCGTTGGGATGTTCCCTTCGGCTGGGAGAAATCTTGGGTTTACAGTGGGCTAATATCCACATTGATGGCCCTCATGACTCCGCTGAAGAGGCACATTTTAGGATAGACCGCGAGCTTCGCCGCTGCTCTAACGAGAGCATTGAGGCCTTGGAAAAGGTTAACCGCAGTACGATTATGTTCAAATTTCCCAAGGTCATGCCCAAAAAGGCCACGACCAGTCTTGTCCTAAAAGCTCCTAAGACGGAGAGCAGCAACCGCACCATCTATCTGCCTCAAGCTGTAATTGACGAGCTGCGTACCGTTAAGGCCCAGCAGGAGCAGTACAAGGCCATGCTGGGCGAGGAATACCAAGACTATGATTTGGTGATCGCTCAGATCAACGGACGGCCCTATGAGCAGCGTATCATCGACAAGATGTTTTACAAGCTGATCGAGGAAAATTCTCTGCGCCCCGTGGTCTTTCACAGTCTGCGGCACAGCAGTACATCCCTGAAGTTGAAACTGAGTAAAGGCAATATCAAAGCCGTTCAAGGCGATACAGGTCACGCTGAGGCCAGAATGGTCACTGATACCTATGCCCACGGTTTTGACGCTGACCGTAAACTGATTGCGCAGGAAATGGATAGGGGCTTTTTCTCCAAGGTGGGAGCCGAGCAGAGGTCAGCGGAAACCGACAGTGCGACCATGGAGCTGCTAAAACAGTTGGTACGGCAGCACCCGGAGCTGTTAACTGAATTGCTGAGAGAGGCCAATGGGGAGCGGAAATAGTGGGTTGAAATTGGTTAAATGTAGGCAAGTGTAGGCAAAATGCTGCTTTTCAGCCTCAGAATGCCGAAAATTTGTAGGCAGAATATTCGTCAGAATGGATTAATAACCACTCGGGTCGGTAAAATGTAATGCCGTAAAAAAGTTGTAAAAACGCCCGATATTTTGCAATATCCGGCGTTTTGGCACCCCGAACTGGATTCGAACCAGCGGCCTGTCGCTTAGGAGGCGACCGCTCTATCCATCTGAGCTATCGGGGCATATTCACTTGTATGCGCAAGATATACGATTAATCATATGAGCTAATGAGGCCTATATTAGAACTTATATCCATAAGAAAATAAACTCCTGGTAAAATACATATATGAAAGAAAACGCACAAAAGCCATACTCCGGCGACTTTATGACTAGTGAGACGAAATCGTCCCGCGACATACTGGAATGCGTAACTACATGTGGGGCAAACGGGAATTGACGGATGTTGTGCTGTAATTTGGTTGATTCAGTGTACAAATGAAAACAATCGCCCCATAATTTTTCGCCGTATTCAACGTTACATACTGAACGAGTGGGCTTTGAGACAAAATTCTATTGTTCACACTTTGTACAATCGTTTACAATACTATATAAAGTCCACCAGCGAACAGTAATACTCCGAATAACATCAGCTGTAAGGGAGTAAATCCCAAATGCACTCTACCACTCTCTCCAGAGAAGCAAGCACCTCATTTTTGAATCCACGCTTGCGCAGTTCTTTCCAAACTTCCTCGGTTAGATTCATTTTAGGCGTGTATGGAAGAACAAAGAGCAGTCACAAGTCTTAAGGAATGCAAAGAATATCAGTCTTATACCAGACAGCGCCATCGCAACAAACAAGAATCATATCGTCAGGATACCGCTTTGACAGCTGGATCGGAAAGAGGTTCACACAAAACGTATTTATATATGACACGACCAAGAAACCGGAGTCTTCAGTTAATGGCTCGACGGCCCCATTCTGCGTAACAGTATTCCCGAAACAATAGTAGGGAACAGACAGTTGCCAGAGTAAAGCTTTTCAGAAATGGTCTGCAAATCCTTACTCAAAATATTTCCTAATTGAGATCGCTGATATGAGCGAGGTGATTACCTGCGCGGTTGCAATCTCCTTCTTACTATTTCCTTCACAACGTAACGCTAATACTTTCAACCAATTTTCAATTTGCTTATCCAAGTTGGCTTTCTATGCGGATTTAATTCCCAATATTGTCCTACGCTGAATTTATAACTTTATTCTTATTACCGGGGCTATTTATAACCAAAACCAATAGTTTTATTGCATTTTAGTATAAACATAAAATCTCCAATTTTGTCCTACCAGATAATAGATAACCTATCACTTAGGTGACAGTGCTCTATTCATCCTGAGCTATTAGAAAATGTGAAAAGTGAGGTGTTGATGAGGAATTTGGGTGGCTTAAAAATTTGTTGGACTCTATTATACCTAATTATGCATCGTTTGTCAATTCCTAACCGATAATGGAACCAGGGGTTAATATTCTATGAATAAATTATGATTAAATTACGAGCGACAATACGACTATAGATTACGCTTACTTAGACAGCATCCAAACTTATGTTTTCGATATCCGCCTCCAACTTTTCCACTTGAAATTACGCCGCATGTGTGCTAGAATCGGTCCGTGTGAGGCCGCCAAACCAACAAACTCGAGCGGCACATTGCCTAAGGAGATTACATGTTATGAAACGATTTTTTGCTCTGCTCTGTGTCTTGGTGCTGACTCTGTCACTGACGGCCTGCGGCAGCAAGGAGGAGGACCCGCCCAAGACCGACGAGCCCGTGCCGCCCGCCGCAGACAGCAAGGGAGACGTCCAGACATCCCCCGATGCCCCCGCCTCCGACGAGCCCCAGATGCCCGCCGGCCCTGCCCCCGAAGTGAAGTCCGACAGCAAATATGTGCTCGCTTACCAGGGCTGCCAGTTGCCCATGAACGCAGATTTCGCACCCATTCTGGCCTATCTGGGAGAGCCCGCCAGCTACTTTGAGGCGGAGAGCTGCGCCTTTGACGGGCTGGACAAAACCTACACCTATGACGGGGTAGAAATCCTTACATACCCCGACGGGGACCTGGACCGTATTTCCGTGGTCCGCATTCTAACCGACGCCGTCTCCACTGCTGAGGGAATCACCATTGGCTCTACTGCCGAGGACGTCACGGCGGCCTACGGTGAGGGCGGATCCCGGTATGAATACGAGGACGGAGACTGCCTCCTGTCCTTTATCCTTCAGGACGGCAAGACTGTATCCGTGGAGTATACCGCTCTGAATGATATGCTGGGCTAAAATACTTTTTTGAAACAAAAAGTATCAAAAGCCACCATAGACGGCCTACGAGTGGCGGTATAGCTCTCCTTATTTTGGAATCGTAAAAGGCGCAAAAAGGGCTCCCGCACCGAACTTGGTGCGGGAGCCCTTTTCCGTCTATTCTGCGATGGCCCGGGCCATCTCTGCGGCGGACACTCGGTAGACCGCTCTGTCCAAGCCGCGGCGCGTCAACGCCTCCTCCACCGCCGTCCGCTCGTAGCAGCAACCCTCCAGGGCCGCGCCCAGCTCCTCCCCGGCCAGAGCGGAGAAGAAATCCCCGGTGACCGCCGCCCGGCGGATCACGCCTTTCTTGACCTCCAGGCAGAAGGTCATAGAGCCCCCTGGAAAGCGGCCTGTGCGTTGGATGTTGAATCCAGGCCCCTGGCTGTAGACGCTCTCCCAGGAACTGAAGCGCTCCCGTCCGAGCGCTGCAATGCGCCCGCAATCCACCTCGGTGAGCGCGTAGCGTGCGCCCTCCGTCCCAAGAATACAGCCAACCATGCTGTCCTTGAACGCCTCTATGTCCATGGAGACCGGCAGGTGTCTGGCAATGTTGGTCACCCGCTCCCGGACGGAGCGGATGCTCTTGGACTGGATTTTATAGGGGTCCACGGTGGTGGCGGCGGCCATCTGCTCCAGGTCCGTGTCGAAGAGCAGGGACCCGTGATGGACCACCCGGGTTCCCAGCCGGTACTGGGCGCTGCCGGAGATCTTCCTCCCGGCTACGAGCAAGTCGTTGCGCCCGTTGAAGGCCGCCTCCACCCCCAGCTCCCCCAGAGCCTTGATGACCGGGGTGAGATAGCGCTGAAACTGGATATCCTCCCCCCGGGATTCCTCAATAAAGGTGAATTGCCAGCCCCCCAGGTCGGTATAGATGGTGCCCCCGCCGCTCATGCGCCGGACGATGCGGATGCCGTGGGCGGCGGCATAGGCGCGGTCCACCTCCTCCAGCACGTTCTGGTAGCGCCCCACCATCAGCGTGGGAGTGGTCCGCCAGAAGAGGAACACCGTATCCGGAAGGGGCTTCTCCACCGCGAAATAGTACTCCAGTCCGAAGTTCCAGCACACATCCGTAGAGCCGGTCTCAATGTAGATCATGTACTTCCTCCAGCGCCTCCCAGGCCCGGTAGGAGCTCCTGGCCAGTGGCGCAGAAGCCACGTGGCGGAAGCCCTTGGCCAGGGCCATGTCCCTGTACCGGGCAAAATCCTCCGGCGAGGCATATCGGGCCAGGGGGTGGTGTTCCGGCGAGGGCTGGAGGTACTGCCCGATGGTCAGGATGTCCACCCCCACGGCCAGCACGTCGTCCAGCAGCTCCTCGATTTGCTCCTCCGTCTCCCCCAGGCCCACCATGAAGCCGGTTTTGGTCAGGAGCGCCGGTTCCTTCTTCTTGCAATAGCGCAACACGTCCAGACTCCGGCGGTAGTCCGCCTGGGGCCGCACGGCCCCCTGTAGGGCCCGCACAGTCTCTACGTTGTGGTTGAGGACCTCTGGGCGGGCCGCAACGATCACGTCCAGGGCAGCGGTGTTTCCCTGCATATCGGAGATCAACGTCTCCACCGTGGTTCCAGGACAGCGGGAGCGGATGGCCTCCAGTACGGCGGCGAAGTGGGCTGCACCCCCATCGGTCAGGTCGTCCCGGGTGGGGCAGGTCAGCACCACGTGGCGCAGGCCCAGCCGCTCCACAGCGGCTGCCACATTCTCCGGCTCCTCGGGGTCCGGCGGAAGGGGATGGCCCGGTATAACATTGCAGAAGCGGCAGTTGCGGGTACACCGGCTGCCCAGGATCATGAAAGTGGCCGTGTGCTTGCGGTAGCACTCCCCCAGGTTGGGGCAGTTGGCCTCCTTGCAAACGGTATTCAGCTTCAGCTCCCCCAGCAGCCGGGCCACCTCCTCCACAGCCTCCTGGTTATACCGCACCCGCAGCCATTTCGGTTTTCTCTCCATGGCTCTTACTCCGTTTCCAGCAGAGCCACCGGCGCGCCCGGGGCGAGCTCGTCGCCCTCCTCGCACAGCTGGCGCTTGAGAACGCCGGCCTCCGAGGCCTCGATCTGGTTCACCACCTTGTCCGTCTCAATCTCGTACAGGGGCTCCCCCGCCTCTACGGCTTCGCCCTCCTCCTTCAGCCAGGCGCACAGCACTCCGCTGCTCATCTCCTCCCGCAGCCGGGGGAGGGTCAGTTGCTTTTCCATTGACGCTTCTCCATTCCATCTAAAAAATAATGCGCGCGGTCCCTCCGGCGGCCCTCACAGCAGCAGCGAAAACAGCTCCTCCGCCCGCTCTCCGGCCAGATCCCGGCAGCTCCTCGCCAACCCCTCCGGGTCCAGTCTCGCACCGCTGAACAGTGCCTTCGCCGCCCGGCTGTCCAGAAGAGGGCAGGTCACCGATACGTCGGACAGTACGCCCCGCCGGCACCGGTACGCGGCGGAGAAGGGCGCTCCCGCAAATTCTCCCTGCCTCTCATAAGTGAAGGCCGGCGTCCGGCCCCAGGTCCACATCCAGCCCCGGTACTTCTCGTCCCGCAGACGTAGGACCTCTTCCTCCTGCTCCTCCGTCAGCCTTATGCGGTCCCCTGCGGACGGGACCAGCTGGTCCATGAGCCGCCGCTGGAATTCCTCCACCGATATATCCTCCGCCAAGTGGGGCCGGATGTTGGTCACCTCGCAGATGGCGGACCGGGTCCCCTTGGTGCGGACACAGTCGCTCTTGCCTCGGACAGAGAATGTCTCCAGCGCCGTCAGATCGGCGTCAAACAGCAGCGTCCCATGGTGGAGCAGCCGTCCGCCGGCGGACCGCTGGGCGCTGCCGGAGATTTTTTTCTCCCCGATGGCCAGGTCGCACACCCGGCTCCTCTGGGCGGGAACGCCGGCAGCGCGCAGAGCCGCCAGAATAGGGGCCAGGCTTCGCCCGTAGTCCGTGGAGCCCTCCTGCCGGGTGAGGAAGGTATAGTTGATGTTCCCCAGGTCGTGGTAGACGGCCCCGCCGCCGGATATACGCCGCAGCGCCGGAATCCCCCGCCGCCGCAGCATCGGGACGCTGGTCTCCCGACAGATGTTCTGCCCGCTTCCCACCACTATGCACGGCGCATTCCGCCACAGCAGGAGTACGTCCTGTTCCAGCACCGTGGTGAAAACGTACTCCTCGAAAGCCAGATTGTAGAAGGGGTCTGTAGAACGGTTTTCAATGGCGATCACAGCGGTCTGTCCTCCTCCGGCCAGAATAGCTACAGTATAAGGGGAGGGAGGTAAAAAGTCAACACTCCTGCGCCGCGGCCAGGCGGGACCTCACAGATTCTGTTTGCTGATCTGTGTTTTCTCAAAATGTCGGATGCTCAGGTCGTAGTTGCGGTTGAAGTAGGCGGTATAGAGAATATCGATCATATTCAGCTGCGCGATGCGGGAGGACATGGCCCCGCTGCGGAAGGTTTCCTCCATGGCCACCACATACAGGTTGCAATCCGACATCTGGGACAGGGGCGAGGGCTCAAACCGGGTGATGGCGATGATGGGCGTGCCCTGCCGCCGCAGATCTCGGGCGCAGCGGAGAATTTCCTCGGTACAGCCCGTATAGCTGATGATGATCGCCACATCGGAGGGGCCGGCGTTGCGGGCAAGGAGATACTGGCAGTGGATGTCCTCCGACAGAGCGCAGGGCTTGCCCACCCGGAGGAGCTTCTGATAAGCGTCCTGTGCCACCAGAAAGGAGGCCCCCATGCCGAACAGCAGCACCGTGCCGCTGGCACAGATGAGGTCCACGCTTTTGCGTATGACCTCCGGCTCCATCAGCATACGGGAATTTTCCAGGGAGGCTATGTTGCGGTAGGTCACCTTGTCGATGATGTCCGTCAGCTGGTCGATGTATTCCAGCTGTCCGCTTCGCTCCGCCCTGTTCTCCTGCCGGATGGCCAGTTCGCAGAGCAGGGACTTCTGCAGATCCCGGTAACCCTCGAACCCCAGCTT
The DNA here is from genome assembly GCA_910584045.1 of uncultured Oscillospiraceae bacterium. GTDB lineage: Bacteria > Bacillota > Clostridia > Oscillospirales > Oscillospiraceae > Pelethomonas. The sequence continues at coordinate 8,671 of CAJTYO010000041.1, forward strand.
CCGGCAGATGCGCACCACTGTGGAGGGCGACGTGTAGCTCAGCTCGGCCAGCCGGTGAATACTGCACTGAGCCGCCGCCTCCGGGTTCTCCAGCACCCAATCCAGAACACCTCTCTCCGCGCCGCTGGCCTGGGCCCGGTACTGGTTCATGCGTATTAAAACGTTTTTCATAGCCCCTGTTCCTCCCGCGATCCGTTTTGTTTTATAGTATAAAGGACATTCCGCCACGACGCAAGTGCGGGGACGAATAGGCCGACTGCCAAAAATACACCCGGCCTTTTTAGATATATCGCCGAAAAAACTTGGGTCTATATCATTCTCTTTACGCAAAACAGGCAAAAATCAGTCAGGAGATGAAATAATATTTCATGCAAATCCAAAATTGTTGACAAGATTGTTTTGCCACTGTAAAATGGAGGCGTCTCTGGGGAAGAGATTTTCCCCGGTGCAATCAGACAGAACCAGGATGAATTAAGGAGGTCAACATGAAAAAGTTCTTTGCACTGCTTCTCAGCCTTTGCATGATCCTGAGCCTGGCCGCCTGCGGCGGGAACAATGATCAGCCCACCAGCACTCCCGACGCCCCCAAGCAGGATACCCCCGCTCCCGCTGAGGACAACAAGACGCCCGATCCCGAGCCCGCTGCCGAGGAGGACACCATTGTCATCATGGCGCCCCCTGTCACCGGCGACTACGCCGACCTGTTGGCCGGCTGGATCGCCGACTTCCAGAAGGAGTATCCCCACCTGAAGGTGGAGGTCATCTCCACCGCATGGGATGACCACAGCAGCAAGCTCTCCACCATGGCCCTGTCCGGCGAGGCTCCCGACATCGCCGAGGTCAGCTACGGCGCTATCGGTACATACGTGGAGATGGGCGTGGCCATGGACGTGCGTCCCTATCTGCCTGAGGGTGCGCTGGAGGACTACGACCAGAACGCGCTGGACTACATGACCCTGGACAACACAGTCTACGGCCTGCCCCTGTACCTGACTATCCAGGCTTTGGGCGGCAACCGCCAGATGATGACCGAGGCCGGCGTGGATGTGGATAAGATTCAGGCCCAGGGCTGGACCTATGACGAGTTCCTCAAGGCCATTGAGGCCGGCACCAAGGACGACACCTACGGCTTCGTCTTCGCCAACGCCGCCGTGGCCACCGGCGACTTCGTCAGCATCTTCGGCGTTGGCGCAGGCATTACCGCCAACTTCACCAAGGATCTGAAGTACGCCTACACCTCCGAGAACATGAAGACCCTGCTCTCCTCCGTGGAAACCATGGTTTCCTCCGGCTGGATGCCCAACTACGCTGTGGAGGCCGGCCAGCGTCTGGTGATGCTCCAGACCGGAAACGCCATGATCACCGGCAAGGCCATGCCCCTCTTCGAGAACAACATCAACAAAAACAACGCCGGCATCGCCACTGGCGAGGCCGTGGAGGGTTCCATCGAGGTGGAGTACGCCTTCCTGCCCGTGCCCACCATGGATGGCGTCACCGAATCCTGCTTCGGCACTGTGGACGGCATGATCATGCTGCGCAATAACAACAGCACCGAGGAGCATCTGAAGAACGTGGGTCTGTTCCTCAACTACGTCTGCTCCGGCCAGCGGGCCGCCGACACCGTCAACCAGATCCTCCTCGCCTGCGTGTGCCAGTCCGGCCGCGACGCGCAGGCGGGCGCCGACCTGGGTCAGGATCCTCGGAACGCGGAGGCCTCCACCCGCTGCATCGGCATGGTGCAGGCACCCCCCACCGGCGTGACCAGCGAGCAGGCCGCCAACGCCAAGACTCTGATGGACGAGACCATCATCCCCAAGTTCCAGGCCCTGCTGGCCGGCGAGATCAGCGCTCAGGCCATGTATGACGAGGTCTGCGCCCGCGCCTTCGACCTGTTCGGCCAGGACGGCTGCGAGACCGGCGTCATCAAGTAAAAAACAGGTTCTAAGCCTCGGACCGCATAGAAAATCTATATATCATCCCCGGCATTGTATGATGACGGCATGGGTCTGCCCGTGGCGGGCAGGCCCATGCCGTATTTTATCCAGACTGAGAGAAGGAGGAGAGAAACAAAATGAAATCCAAAGCGCCGACCCTGCGGGACCGCCGGTTCCGGATCACGCTGGAGGATCTCAACGGCTGGGCTTTTATCGCGGTGGCTATGGCGGTCTTTGCCGTGATGACCATCTACCCCGTAATCTCCGCCGTGATCACAAGCTTCCAGAATTACAAGCCCTTCGGCGCGGAGTGGGTACAGTTTGACAACTACAAAACCGCTCTGACCAACGACCTGTTCTATAAATCCATTCGCAACACCGCCGTCTATACCCTCATCACTGTGCCCCTGTCTCTGGTGATCGCCTTTTCGGTGGCGGTAATGATCCTGCCCTTTCAGCGGAAGACCCAGTCTGTGTTCAAGTCTCTGTACTACATTCCCGCCGTGGCCTCTGGCGTGGCTATGAGCGTGGTATGGCTGTGGCTGTACGACTCGTCCCCCTCGGGGCTGTTCAACCAGGTGCTGAGCTTCCTCCACCTGCCCACCCAGAACTGGCTGAGCTCCAGCAAGACGGCCATGCTGTCCCTGATCCTCATGAGCCTGCTCTCCGGCCAGGGCAGCAGTATTATTATCTACATCGCTGCCCTCATGGGCATCGACAACACCTATTTCGAGGCTGCGGAGCTGGACGGGGCCACCTTCTTCCAGAAGCTGCGCTACATCGTGGTCCCCCTGTGCAAGCCCACCACCCTGTTTCTGCTGGTCACAGGCATCATTAACTCCTTCCAGGTGTTCATGAACGCCTATATGATGACCGGCGGCGGGCCGGACAACAACACCACCATGATCGGCCTGCTGATTTTCAACAACGCTTTCGTGTACGGCAAGTACGGCCTTGCCTGCGCCCAGGCCATCATGCTGGCTATCGTCATCGCCGCCCTGACTGCCATCCAATTCAAGGTGGCCGGGGACGATGTGGAATACTGAGAAAGGGGGATAGATCTATGGCAAGCGGTCTGTATTCCCAGCATCTTCGCAACCCCAAGGTCCGCGTGGCGCGGAATCTGGTCATGGGGATTTTCCTGTTCTTTTTCGCGGCGGTGGTCCTGTTCCCCCTGGTATACATGCTGGCCTGGTCCTTCGGACCGGCCCAGGAGATGTCCTCCGGCTCCTACGCCATTTTCCCCAAGACCTGGAGTCTGGACTCCTATAAGCACTTCTTTGCCTCCAGCCAGTACTCGGTGAAGTGGCTGTGGAACAGCTTCGTTGTAGCAGCGGCCACCGTGGTCAGCAACGTAATCTTCGCCAGCATGGCGGGCTACGCCTTCGCCAAGGTGCGCTTCAAGGGCAGTAAGTTCCTGTTCTTCCTGATCCTGATGGCCATGATGATCCCCTACCAGGTGACCCAGGTGCCCCTGTACATTCTGTTCGTTAACAAGTTTAAGATGACCAACACCTTCACCGCCCTGATCCTGCCGGGCTGCGTCACCAGCTATAACATCTTCCTGTCCAAGCAGTTCTTCTCCGGCATACCCACCTCCCTTATCGAGAACGCCAAGGTGGAGGGGGCCACCCAGTTTCGGATCTTCCGGTCCATCATCCTGCCCCTGTCTAAGACGGTGCTAGCGGTCATGGCCATTAATACCTTTATGGGCAACTGGAACACATTCTTCTGGCCCTTCCTGGTTACCTCAAAGGAGTCCATGTATACCATCCAGGTAGGTCTGAAGACCTTCAAGTTCGCCAACGGCACCCTGCTCTCCCCCATGATGGCCGGGGCCACCATCTCCGCTCTGCCCATGTTCGTGCTATTCTTCTCCCTGCAAAAATATTTCCTGGAGGGCGTCACCATCGGCGCAGTGAAGGGATAGCGAGGTAAAAAACCACTATGATACGCAACTACCAAGAGACCGATTTTTCCGCCCTGGCGGCCCTTTGGAACACGGCGGGGGCCGCCCAGGGCTACGCCCCCCAGACGCCCGAGGCCCTGGCCGGACTGCTGACGGAGAACCCGTACTTCTCCCGGTCCTTCGCCCTTGTGCTGGAGGAGGGGGGCGCGACTGTGGGCTTCGTCTGCGGCTGCGCGGGGGATGACCTGCCCCAGGGGCGGGCCCGAGGCTATTTCACCTGCCTGTTGCTGGACAGGACCTATGAGACGGCGGAAAACGCCGCCGCCCTTCTCTCCGCCCTGGAGGACGCCTTCCGCCGGACGGGGAAGACCCAGATGGCAGCTAACTTCTTCAATCCCATGCGCCTGCCCTGGATCGTCCCCGGCACGCCGGGACACCAGCACAACAACTGCCCCGGCGTGGCGGAGGACATCCCTCTCCACAACTGGATGCTGGCAGCGGGGTACGTCGTTCGGGCGGTGGAGTGCGCCATGTACCTGGATCTGGATCGGTTCGAAACGCCGGACTGGGCCGGGCCGCGGGCCGCCAGACTGGCGGAGGAGGGCTACCGGGTGGACTGGTACCGGTCCGGGGAGCACCGGGGCCTCACCGAGATGGTTCGCTCCATGGGCAACCCCATGTGGGACGCGGAAATCCCGGAGGCCGCGGAAAAAATCAATATGCTGGTGGCCCTCCACGAAGACCAGGTGGCAGGCTTCACCGGTCCGGTTTACCCGGAGGCAACCGGCCGGGGCTATTTCGCCGGCATCGCCGTATCGGCGGAGCACGGGGGGCACGGCCTGGGATCGCTGCTCTTTACCCGCCTGTGTCAGGCGGAGAAGGAGGCTGGCAGCCGGTACATGTCCCTCTTCACCGGCAGCGACAACCACGCGCAGAAGATTTATCTGCAGGCGGGGTTCCAGGTTCGCCGGAGATTCTCCGTGATGACAAAGGAGTTATAGGCTGTTATGAAATACAACCGAATTTTGGCCATCGGCGCCCATGTGGGCGATATGGAGCTCACATGCGGTGGGATTCTGGCCTCCTGCGCCGCCGGGGGCGGCCATATCGCCACCCTGGCCCTCACCGCCGGGGAGAAGGGCGTTCCCGCTGGACAGACCGCGGCCCAGTACCGGGAGCAGAAGCTCCGGGAGGCTAAAGCCTTCGTGGATATACTGAAGGGCGAGAGCTATGTGCTGGATTACCCCGACGGCTTCCTGCCGGACGACGAGGGGGCCCGTTTCGCCGTATGTGACGTCATCCGGCGGGAGAAGCCGGACCTCATCGTCACCCACCATGAGAAGAGTATGCACAAGGACCATGCCGTCTGTCATCGGATCGTCAAGGACGCGTGGTTCTACGCCGCTCTGCCCGCCATCGAACGGGAGCTGCCCCACCACTTCGCGCCTCTGCGTTTCGCGGAGAACTGGGAGGACGCGGCGGATTACAAGCCCTTCGAATACCTGGAGGTGTCGGAGGAGGGATTTGCGCTCTGGCAGAGGGCCGTCCAGACCCACTGGTTTGTGACCGGTTCGGCCAGTTTTCCCTATTTTGAGTACTATTGCCATTTAAAACGGCTGCGGGGCATCGAGGCCCGGCGGCCCTATGCGGAGACCTTCATGCGCCTGCCGGAGGAAGTCCGGCTGATCAGCGGGCTGTAGCGGACGCGGGAGGAAAAGTAGCGGTAGGAAGAGAGGAATCTGTCATGGATCGTAAATTATGCAAAACCGAGGAGCAAAATGAGCGCACCGGGAACATCGACGAGCTCTCCACCATCGATATGATCCGCCTCATCAACGACGAGGATAAGAAGGTCGCCTTCGCCGTGGAGCGGGAGGCGGAGCACATTGCCGCCGCTGTGGACGTTATCGCCGCGCAGTTGAGGGCCGGGGGACGTCTGATCTACTGCGGCTGCGGGACCTCCGGGCGGCTGGGGGTGCTGGACGCGGTGGAGTGCCCTCCCACCTACTCCACAGACCCGGATATGGTGGTGGGCCTCATCGCCGGGGGCTATGACGCCATGTTCCGGGCAGTGGAAGGCGCGGAGGACGACCGGACTCTGGGTGAGAAAGACCTTCGGGACATCCGCTTTAGCCGGGAGGACGTGCTGGTGGGTATCGCCGCCTCTGGCCGGACCCCCTATGTGCTGGGGGCCATGGACTACGCCCGAAGCCTGGGAGCTCCCATTATCGGCGTGACCTGCTGTCCCGGCTCGCCGGTGACAGAGGCGGCGGAGATTGCCATTGCCCCCGTTCCGGGCCCGGAGGTGGTCACCGGCTCCACCCGCATGAAGAGCGGCACCGCCCAGAAGATGGTTCTGAACATGCTGTCCACCGGGGCCATGATCAAGCTGGGGAAGGTATACGGCAACCTGATGGTGGACGTGAAGCCCTCCAACGAGAAGCTGGTGGACCGCTGCCGCCGGATCGTCTGCACAGCGGCGGAGGTGGACGAGGACGCCGCCCGGGAGGCCCTGGAGCAGTGCGGCTACCGGCCCAAGACCGCCATCGTTATGCTGCGGCTGGGGGTGGATGCGGAGACCGCCAGGGAGGCGTTGGAGCGGGCCGAGGGCCGCGTGGCCGCGGCGCTGGAAGGGGGAAGCTGACATGGCACATCTGCGGTGTGATATAAAAAGCGAGGTTTTGGGGATGAACACCTCTCTGGAGGTGGTCCTGCCCGATGAAGGAAAGCTGAAGGACGCGCCGGCGGTGTATCTGCTCCACGGGCTCAGCGACAACTGCACCGGCTGGAGCCGCTATACCGCCGTGGAGCGCTACGCCCGGGACTGCGGCGCGGCGGTCATTATGCCGGAGGTCCAGCGAAGCTTCTACGCCGACATGGCCATGGGACTGCGCTACTTCACCTATGTGAGCCGGGAGCTGCCCCAGCTGTGCGCCCACTTTTTCGGCCTGAGCGGGCGGCGGGAGAAGAACTATATCATGGGTCTCTCCATGGGCGGGTACGGAGCTTTGAAGTGCGCTCTGACCAATCCTAAGCAGTATGCGGGCTGTGCCAGCTTCTCCGCCGTCACGGAGATTGAAGCGCGGGCGGCACGGGTCGACGACCAGCTTATAAGGGGGGAGTTCCAGGCCATCCTGGGCCCGGGGCTGAAGGCAGCGCCGGAGGTTTCCCTCCAGGCCCTGCTGGCCAAGCGGAAAGCCGCCCAGCTGCCCCGATTTTTCATCACCTGCGGCGAGCAGGACGCGCTGTATCCGGAAAATTGCCGCTTCGCCCAGGCTCTGGAGAAGAAGGGGGCCGCCGTCAGCTTCAATCACTGGCCCGGGGATCACACCTGGGAGCTGTGGGACCGGTCGGTGGAGCTGGCCCTGCGGGCATTTTTGGAGAAATAAGATGCATATTTTATCCGAGCTGTGGAACAAGCCCGCACGGCTGGTCATCGGGCTGATGTCCGGAACCTCCGCCGATGGGATCGACGCCGCCCTGACCAGAATCTCCGGCTGCGGCATGGAGACGAGTGTGGAGTTGTGCAGCTTTCTGTTTATCCCCTTCCCCGCGGCAGTCCGGGAGAAGATCCTGTATGTGGCCGGAGGCGGCGGGGTGGACGCGGCGGAGCTGTGCCGGCTGAAGACCCTTCTGGGCCAGCTGTACGGCGAGGCATGTCTGGCCCTGTGCCGTCAGGCGGGAGTCGGACCGGATCAGGTGGACCTGGTGGGCTGTCACGGCCAGACTGTCTGGCACATCCCCCAGCCGGAGGAGTATCTTGGCCGTACCCTCGCCGGGACGCTGCAAATCGGGGAGGATGCCCTGATTGCCCAGGCCATGGGCTGTCCTGTGGTTGGGGATTTCCGGGTTCGGGATATGGCCGCGGGGGGCCAGGGCGCGCCCCTGGTGCCCTACACGGAGTGGTTGCTGTACCGGGAGGCGGAGCGCACGGTGGCGCTGCAAAATATCGGGGGCATCGGCAACGTAACCGTCCTGCCCGCAGGCTGCGCCCTGGAGGAGGTTACAGCCTTCGACACCGGGCCGGGCAACATGGTGATGGACGCCCTGGTCCGCCGCCTGACCGGCGGAGAGCGGAGCTATGATGAGGGAGGACGGCTGGCGGCTGCGGGGACAGTGTCCCGGCCCCTGCTGGCGTGGATGCTCTCGGACCCCTATCTGGAGAGGAATCCTCCCAAAACCACGGGGCGGGAGGTCTACGGAGAGAGGTACGTCCGCCGACTGCTGGCCGAGGCGGAGAGAATGGGCGTGGATCTGCGTGACGCGCTGGCCACCGCCACACGATTCACCGCCGAGGCGGTGGCCGTGGGATTGGAGCGCTTCGCGCCCGCCAGGCCGGAGCGGTTGGTGGTGGGGGGCGGCGGCAGCTGGAACGAGACGCTGCTGGCCCACCTTCGGGACTGCCTCCCCGGCTGTGAAGTCATCACCAATGAGGAGCTGGGACTGAGCAGCGACGCCAAAGAGGCGGTGGCCTTCGCCATCCTGGCCAACGAGGCCGTCTTCGGCGTATGCAACAACGCCCCCGCCGCCACCGGGGCGGGAGCGCCTGTTGTGATGGGCAAGCTGTCACTGTGAGGAGGGAAAAGCTATGGTAAGCTATGGCGTAGACCACATAGAAGCGTATGCCTCTCTTCTGAGCGGCGGGAGGGTGGCTCTGCTGACCTCCATCACTGGACGGAACAGCAGGTATGAGGCCACTATTGACGTGCTGGGCCACATGTGCCGCCTGACGGCCCTGCTGGGGCCTGAGCACGGCGTGCGGGGCGACCAGGCCGCCGGAGCCCTCACCGGGGACTACACAGACCCGGCCACGCTCCTGCCGGTATTCAGTCTCTACAGCCCCGCCGGCAAGCGGCTGCGGCCAGAGATACTGGACGCTTTCGATATCCTGGTGTACGATATACAGGACGTGGGACTGCGGTTCTACACCTTCCTGTCCACCCTGTGCAATATGGTGGAGGACTGCGCCGCCGCCGGCAAGCGGCTGGTGGTCCTGGACCGGCCCAACCCCCTGGGGGGCCGCACGGTGGAGGGCGGCATTCTGAGGGATGAATACCGCAGCTTCGTGGGCTGCCGTCCAGTGCCGGTGCGGTACGGTCTCACCGCCGGGGAGTTTGCCCGGATGGTCAACGAGAAAGAGAAGCTGGGCTGCGACCTCCACGTGGTGCCCTGCGCCGGCTGGCGAGGGGAGAGCTTCCCCGGCTGGGGGCAGCCAATCTGGCAGATGCCCAGCCTGGGCCTGCCCACCTTTGAGGGCACGGCCCTATACGCAGGGACCTGCCTCTTTGAGGGCACGGCCCTGTCCGAGGGGCGGGGTACGGCAGCCCCCTTCCGCATCATCGGCGGACCGGGGGTGGACGCTGAGCAGCTGGTGAGGGAGTTTACAGCGCTCAACCTGCCCGGCGCGGCCGCAACGCCGGTGTACTTCGTCCCCAGCGCCTCCAAGCACCAGGGGACCGCCTGCGGCGGACTGATGCTCCACGTGACGGACTTCGAGGTCCTGCGCCCGGTGACGCTGGGCGTGAAGCTGGTAGACCTGTTCCAGCGGCTGTACCCGGAGCAGTCCGCTTTTCTGCCGCCGGTGGAGCCGGGGCGCAGGCCCTTTATCTCTCTGCTCACCGGCTGCGGGGACTTTGTTCCCGGCTGGGACATAGAGGCGGTTCTGGCGCGCTGGGAGGAGGAAAGCGACGCCTTTGCCCGGGAGAAGGCCGCCTATCATTTGTATGAGAGGGATTAAACCATGACGATTACGGAAAAAATCGGGCAGCGGCTGGTGGGCGGCTTCCCCGGCACGGAGATGGGTGAGGAATTCATTCGCCTGGTCAGGGAATATAAGATCGGCAACGTGATATTGTTCCAGCACAACGTAGAGAGCAATGAACAACTCCTGAAGCTGTGCCGCTCCATCCGGGAGCTTATTACCCGTGAGACCGGCCACCGGCCCTTTATCACCATCGACCAGGAGGGAGGCGGTGTGACCCGCTTGCCCCGAGAGGCGGTGAACGTGCCGGGGGCCATGGCCCTGGCCGCCGTCGGAGACGAGGAGGCGGCTCACCGCGCCGCCCTGCTGACGGCCCGGGAGCTGCGCTCTTTCGGCATCGATTTCAATCTGGCCCCGTCGGTGGATGTAAACTGCAACCCGGACAACCCCATCATCGGCATCCGCAGCTTTGGCGACACGCCGGAGCAGGTGTCGCGCTACGCCCTGGCGGCGCTGCGGGGCTATGAGGAGGGCGGGGTGCTGTGTTCCGCCAAGCATTTCCCCGGCCACGGGGACACGGCCATGGACACTCACGTGAGTCTGCCGTGCATCGACAAATCCTTGGAGGAGCTGGAGCGGATGGAACTGCGGCCCTTCCAGGCGATGATCGACGCCGGCTGCCCGGCGGTAACCACCACCCATATCCTATTCCCCCATTTGGAGCCGGACAACCTGCCGGCCACCATGTCCCGGCGGATTATCACAGGACTGCTGAAGGAGAAGATGGGCTTCCGGGGTCTCGTTATCAGCGACTGCATGGAGATGGACGCCATTGCCCGATACTACGGCTCCGCCAAGGGAACCGTGAAGGCCATGGCCGCCGGGGTGGATCTGGTGTTTATCAGCCACACCCCTTCCGTACTGGAGGAAACCGCCCGGGCGGCCCGGGCGGCGGCGGAGGCCGGAGAGCTGTCCATGGAGGAGCTGGACGCGTCGGTAGAGAAGATTCTGTTCTATAAGGCCCGGGTCAGCGGTGAGCCGGAGGGTTGGCCGGGCCGTCCGGAGGCTATGGCCGAGGCTGCCGCCCTGCGGCAGGCCTCTATCACGCTGGTCCGGGGAACCATCCCGGCGGCAGGGGAGCGACCCTTCTTCTGCGGCTGTGCCGACTACCGGGCAGGGCTGGTATCCAACCGGACGGGCGGTGGGTCCACCTTCGCCGAGTTCATGGCCGCCCGGCTGGGCGGCAGGGGACTGGTCACCTCCAAGGACCCCGAGGCGGAGGAGATCCGCTCGGCCGTGGAGGCGGCACGGGGCAGCAGTTCCATCTTCGTGAACACCTATAACGGCCACCTGTTCCCCGGCCAGCTGGAGCTTGTCCGGGCGCTGGAGGCGCTGGGGGTCCCCATGGCGGTGACAGCCCTCCGCAACCCCTACGACCTGCGCCACGTGCCGGAGGGCGCGGCGGCCATTGCCGCCTGGGACTACGCAGAACCCACCCTGGAGGTCCTGGCCCCCATTCTGTCCGGTGAGGCAGCCCCCAAAGGGCGGCTGAGCGTGTCGCTGGGAGGCCGGCCATGAGATTCGCCGCAGGAGTGGACGGCGGCGGCACCCGGACCACCGTGGAATGTCGGGCCATGGACGGAACGGCGCTTTGCCGGGAAATCCTTGGGCCCTTCAACCTCAACAGCGTGGGGGAGGCCCGCTTCACCGGACTACTGGAGGAGATCGCCGACTTCCTAAGAAAAAAGGGGGAGTGCACCGCTCTGTGCATCGGCGCGGCGGGGATCAGCAACCCCCGTGTCCGGGAACTGACGGCCCAGGTGATGGACGGCCTGTGCCCCTGGCGGCTGGCGGGGGACCACGAAATCGCCCTCCACGGCGCCCTGTCCGGCGAACCGGGCATCGCCCTGATCGCTGGGACCGGGTCCATCTGCTGCGGAAAAAATGAGAGGGGCGAATCTGTTCGCGCCGGCGGCTGGGGCCACCTGATCGACGACGGCGGCAGCGGCTACGCCTTGGGCCGGGACGTGCTGGCGGCGGTGGTCCGCCAATGGGACGGTCGGGGGGAGGATACAGTCCTCGCCCGGCTGGTCCTGGAATTCTTGAAAATCGACACGCCCCAGGAGCTGATTGCCTATGTCTACAGTGGCGACAAGAGCCGAATTGCGGCCCTGGCCCCCCTTGCGGGTCAGGCGGCGGAGCAGGGTGACCGGGCCGCCCTGCTCATCTATGAGAAAAACGGAGCGGAGCTGGGAGAGCTGGTGCTGGCTGCGGCGCGACGATTGGGCATGGCCTCCGGCGTCGTGGCCCTGCTGGGCGGCCTGCTGACCCGGGACGCGCGGCTGCGGGGGGCACTGAGCACCTGGCTGGCGGAGCGCGCGCCGGGATTGCGGTGCGCGGAGCCCCGGCAGGACGCCGCCGCCGGAGCGGCGATGCTGGCCCTGGAGCTGGCGGCGGAGGCGCGAACATGAAACCGGTCTTTCACAACGACTCTCCCATTGGGCAGGCCGTGGGGCGGCTTCTGGAGCTGGTAGGGCTGAACATTCTGTGGGTTCTCTGCTGTCTGCCTGTTGTGACGGCGGGGGCGTCCACCTGCGCCCTGCACTTTGTTCTATCTCCCCTGCGCAACGAGGACGAGGAGGCTTTCCGTTGCTTTTTCCGCTCCTTCCGCCGGAATTTCAAGCAGGCCACCCTGCTGTGGCTGCTGGTACTGGTACTGGGTCTGCTGCTGGCGCTGTGCCTGCGGATCGTCTCGTTCTGGACTGGAACAGCCCGAACAGCGGGCATTGTGTTCTTCTGCGCCCCGGCGCTGCTTCTGCTGATGCTGGCCGGATACGGCTTTCCTCTGCTGGCTCAGTTCGATATTCCCACCCGCCGCCTGATTGAGGACTCGCTGCTGCTGAGCCTGGCCCACTTTCCCCGCACATTGCTGGTGATCAGTGCGATGCTGCTGCCGGCGGTGGTTCTGTACTTCCTGCCCAGCCTGATCGTGTGCGTACTATTCATCTGGGCGCCAGTGGGGTTCTCCCTGACGGTGCTGCTGATCGAGCGGATTCTGGAACCGGTGCTGGCCCCCTACCGGGACACGCCCTGAAAACCACAAAAATGCGCGGAGTATCCATGAAGTAAGGTGCCGCAACGAAGTATTTATGTACGGCAGGGCTGTGACTGTAAAAGGTCACAGTCCTGCACCTTTTCAGGCCGTTTTTCGCTCTTTACGCCACTGGCCTCTGCCGTCCCCGGCTTCACAGAGGTCGTCAGCGATGTCGATGATTCCAGCGGCCTTGTAGTAAATCTCAATCTTCTGCTTACGGTGTCCACTGCTCTTATCAGGAGCGTGGACGATGATCTTGTCAACCAGTTCGTTCAGCATTTCCGCCGTCAGTTCTTCCGGGTCGGTGTACTTGCGGACGCTTTTCAGGAATTGCCGCAGATCGTGGGTCTCCTGTTCGCCATCGTCAATCAGCGATTGCAGTTCCCCAATGGTCTGCCGCACCTTGCTTCTGCTCCTCTTCGTACTGCGTGGAGAGTTTATCAAACCGCTCCGGGCTGAGACGTCCCGCCACCATGTCCTCGTAGATACGCTTGAACAGCACGTCCAAGTCCTCGTCCCGCCGTTTCAGTGTCACAATGTCCAGCTTGGCCTTTTCCACAGAAGTCTGGCGCTTGCGGTTGGCCTTCTCGATCTCCTGCTTTACAAAGGCTGTTTCAAACTGCTGGACATAGGCTAAGACACACTTCATGTGGGCCAGTACAATCTTCTCCAACGTCACCGCCCGGATAAAGTGGGCAGTGCAAGTCCCTGTGTTGCTGCGGTAGTTGCCGCAGTTAAAGAAATCCTGATTGGGGGAGAAAGCGTTGGCGGTGCAGTATTGCAGCTTCGCTCCGCAGTCGGCGCAGAGCATTTTGCCGGAGAAAATGCTGACCTTCCCCGTAGCCGTCGGCCTGTGGCGGTGGGCACGTATCTCCTGCACCACCTGGAATGTGTGTTCGTCCACGATGGCCGGGTGGGTGTCCCGGAACAGTTTGCGTTCCTCTTTGGCGGTCTTGACCCGCTTCTTGCTACGGTAATTCTTAGATGCGGTTTTGAAATTCTCCGTGTGGCCCAGGTACTCCACCTTATCCAAAATCCCGGATACGGTTTTCTGCGCCCACTGGAAGGGCCGCTCTGGAAGCAGTTCACCCCGCTGTTGCGCCTTGTATGCCGTGGGAGTGAGTATCTGCTCCCGTCTCAGCCGGTTGGCGATCTGCGTGGGGCCAAAGCCGTCACAGCACAGCTTGTAGATGTACCGAACCGTTTTAGCGGCTTCCTCGTCGATCAGCCACTTATCTTTATCCTGTTCGTCCTTGACGTAGCCGAACGGGGGATTTGTGGTGAGATGTCTGCCGCCCTCGCCTTTCATCTTAAACGTGGATTTGATCTTTTTGGCGGTATCCCGGGCGTAAAGTTCGTTACAAAAATTGCGGATCGGGGTCATATCAAACTCGGTCTGTACCGCTGAGTCCACGTTGTCATTAACAGCGATAAACCGCACATCATTCTCCACGAACACAATATCACTAATATGGACAAGACCACAAAAACTATGGAGCGGAGCTGCTGACAATTTTGCTTCTCTCATGAAACATTGGGTTTTCCCTTGACAAAAGTAAGAATGAAGTGCTATTATTTGATTGCGAATATATTTTGTGAATATTCGCAATATGAAATCGCAAGAAAGGAGGACGAACCCATGCCATCAAAACCTGTTCTTTCAGATGCCGATAAAAAGGCCATCCGCGAGAGGCTGGGGGAACTGTGCGAGGAGTGCTGGATTGCACACGGCTACAAAAAAACCAGCATCAAAAATCTGTGTAACAATGCGGGTATCTCCATCGGCACATTCTACACGCTATACCCCACAAAGGAAGATCTATTTTCGGAAACCATCGAGCGCATACAACAGCGACTGACTGAGAAAGTCCTTGCCATCAACAGGAGCAGTCAGACTAAGGAGGGCTTTGCACAGTCAATGAAAGAGTTGTTCCGGGAGTATGACAGCAAGCCCTTTTTGTATAACGTCAACACCCCGGATTTTCAGTCTTTCGTGACAAAGCTCCCGGAAGAAACCATGCAAAAAATCAAGTTTGACAGCTTTGAATTTTTTAAGCAAGCTGTTCAGGCCGCAAACCTCGCTTTGAGAATGGAGGCAACTCAGGCGTATGGGATTTTAAGCGCATTGCTGTCAACCATCAACGCAAAAGAAACCCTTGCTGTCACCTGTGATTATCTCGCTGTGTTTGACCGTATGGCAGATATTCTTGTGGGCAGTATCTTTGAGTAAAGGAGATTTCATGGAAACATTTGAGTACAAAACTGTCACCATAGACTGCAAAGACGTGGAGCGTTCCCAGGATGCCCTGACCGCCCAATTAAACCGCTGGGGCAAAGAGGGCTGGGAATTGACTTCATCCTTCACACTCCCCTATCTGGGCAGCTCACAGTATTCCCTTGTGGGCCTTGCCCATCGGGTCACGCTGATTTTCAAGAGGCTGAACCAGCCTGGGGAGGCGGCGCAGGCATGACCTATGCAGTTGAAACCAGCCATCTATCCAAGAGCATTGACGGCAGCGTCATTTTGAATGATGTAACCTTGAGGGTGAAACAAGGTGAGATTTACGGCTTTTTAGGCGCAAACGGCGCGGGGAAAACCTCGCTGATGAAAACGCTCTATCACATCATGGCCCCCGATGCCGGAACGATCACCCTGTTAGGGGAGCGCGTCGAAAAAGGAAACCACTCTGTTTTCTCCCGGATTGGGAGCATCATTGAAAGCCCCGTTTTCTATCAGCATTTGAGTGCCCGTGAAAATCTGGAACTGCATTGTGGGTATATGGGCGCGGGCTATGAACGTATCGGGGAAATGCTGGCGATGCTG
>CAJTYO010000042.1 GCA_910584045.1 uncultured Oscillospiraceae bacterium
CACGACTACCGCTACGCCGTGGAGCAGAGCCTGCTGGCCTTCTTCCCGGAGGAGCGGCCCGTCTACGAGGGGGAGGACCCCCATACGGCCCGGGTGACGCTGTCGATGGACGAAGCGTCCGCATCCGCCGTCACGGAGCTGTCCGTGGGCGGAAAGGCCGCCCGAGGAGCGGCCGGGACGGACCTCTCCGGGGCGGCGGACGATTATGCGCGGGAGCGATTGAAGCAGCGGGCCGTGAAGCTCAGCTTTTTCGAGGCGGCCCGTACCCTCACGGGGGTCACCCCCGCCTGGGGGGCCCTCACCGGCATCCGACCCGCCAAGCTGGCGGCGGGGCTGCTGGAGGAGGGGCGGAGCGAGGAGGAGACGGACCGCATTCTGCGGGACGTATATTTCGTCTCCGATTCCCGGCGGGCGTTGTGCCTCCCCTGCGCCAAAGCAGGGCTGGCGGCCAAGGAGGATTTGCGGCCCAATGAGATATCCCTGTACGTGGGCATCCCATTCTGCCCCACCCGGTGCGCCTATTGCAGCTTCGTCAGCAACAGCGTGGAAAGATCCTTCCATCTGGTGGAGCCCTACCTGACGGCCCTGCTGGCGGAGGCGGACAGCGCCGCGGAGATGGTTCGGGAGCTGGGATTGAAGGTTCGCTCCTTCTATATGGGGGGCGGCACGCCCACCACGCTGTCGGCGGAGCAGATGGACCGTCTGCTGGGCCGGCTGAACGAAAAATTTGATCTGGCCGGCGCGGTGGAGCGGACGGTGGAGGCCGGCAGGCCGGACACCATCACGGCGGAGAAGCTGGCGGTCCTCAAGAAAAACGGCGTAGACCGGATCAGTGTCAATCCCCAGTCTATGGACGACAGGGTTCTGGCCGCCATCGGCCGGCGGCACAGCGGGGACGACATCCGCAGAGCCGTGGAGCTGGTGCGCCGGGCGGGGTTCCCCCATGTGAATATGGACCTGATTGCCGGATTGCCGGAGGATACGCCGGACAGCTTCCGCCGGACCCTGGACGAGGTGATTGCCTTCGGCACGGACAACATCACCATCCACACTCTATCCCTGAAGAAGGGCAGCCGCATCACCCTGGAGGGCACCCGAATTCCCACAGAGGCGGAGGTGTCCGCCATGCTCGATTACGCGGCCCCCGCCCTGGACGCGGCGGGCTTTGCCCCCTACTATCTCTACCGGCAGAAGTATATGTCCGGCAGTTTTGAGAACGTGGGCTGGTGCCGGCCGGGGGGCACGGGGTGGTACAACATCTACATCATGGAGGAGCTTCACACCATTCTCAGCCTGGGGGCGGGGGGGTCCACCAAGATGGTGGACCCGGCCCGGGACCGCATCGAGCGGGCGTTCAATCTGAAGTATCCCCGGGAGTATATCCAGCGGCCGGAAAAGACCGAGGCCAACCGGGCGGCTTTCCGGGCGTTTTATAAGCAAATGACCGAAAAATGATGGAGAAAAAAGAAAGGAGCAGCGAAAATGGCATACGCACTCAGTAAGATCAACGACGCCGTCCGCAGCGACCCCCAGGGCTTCGTCCAGGAGAGCGACGAGCTCTACAACAAGAAGATCGAGACCGCCGCCCGCAAGATCGCGGACAACCTGTCCAAATCCCGGATCGTCCTGCTCTCGGGCCCTTCGGGCTCCGGCAAGACCACCACGGCCAAGAAGATCGAGGCCAAGCTGGAGCAGATGGGCATCAACTCCCACGCGGTGAGCATGGATAACTACTTCAAGACCGTGGACCCGGAGACCTCCCCCCGGAACCGGGAGGGGCAGATCGACTATGAGTCCCCCTTCTGCATGGACATGGACCTGCTCAACCAGCACTTTGCCGCCCTGGACCGGGGGGAGAAGATCCTGATCCCCAAGTTCGAGTTCGCCCGGCAGATGCGCTCGGACATCAAGAGCCAGCCCCTCCAGCTGGGGAAGGACGAGATCGCCATATTTGAGGGCATCCACGCCCTCAACGACATCATCACGGGCCGCAACCCGGACGCCGCCAAGGTGTACATCTCCGCCCGCTCGGACGTCCTGGGGGACGAGGGGGAGATTGTGTTCAAGCGCACGTGGCTGCGTCTGGAGCGGCGCACAGTGCGCGACAGCAAGTTCCGGGCCTGGAAGGCGGATGTGACGGTGAAGATGTGGGCCAACGTCCGCCGGGGGGAGAAGCTGTATATCTCGCCCTTCAAAGACAATGCCAGCATTGTCTTTGACACCACCCAGCCCTATGAGATCAGCGTCATCCGGGCCTTTGCCCAGCCGCTGTTCGACCATCTGCGTGTGTCGCCGGATATGGAGCGCTTCGAGGAGGTCCGGCATCTGACGGAGGCGTATCCCAAGTTTGAGATTCTGGACGAGAAGTATGTCGCGCCGGACTCCCTGATCCGGGAGTTCATCGGCGGCGGCATATACGACGACTGAGCGGGGGAGAGGGCCAGGTGAAATTTGTAATAAAGAGCCGTCCCTTCCGGCATCTGGCGCAGGGCGCCGCCGATACGGCGCTGGACGCCGCGTCGGTACTGCGGGAGGGCGCCGCCGCCGTGGGGCGGCAGGGGGAGGCGGCGTATTCCCGTCTGCGGCTGGAGCGGGAGATCCATGATTTACAGGAGGAGATCAACCTGCAGCTGCTGGCGGTAGGAGAGTCGATCTATGCCGCCCACCGGGGGAGCCCCTCCGACAGCGGACAAGTACAGCAGATATTGGAGTATGTGGACGGCCTGCGGGAGGAGCTGGAAGCACACCGGCGGGAGAGGGACACCCTCCGAGGGCTGCTGATCTGTCCCGCCTGCGGCGGAGCGAACCGGTCGGATTGTCTCTATTGCCAGGAGTGCGGAAAGGCGCTCAGCAGGGGATAGGCGGCCCCCGGACCGCCCTTGTTTAAAAAAGGTGCAAAGCACCTTTTGACACACGGAGACGGCCGTCCGGCAGGCGCTTCCCGCCGCGCGGCGGCAAAATAGAATGTATCTTTCCCTCTGCTCGTATACTGTAGCAGAACGGGTCGCCCCGTACTCTAGGGAAAAAGAGGAAATCCAATGTCCAGAGAAAAAAAACAGTCCTTTATGGGCGGTGTCACCATTATGGCGGTCTCCACCGTGTTTGTGAAGATCTGCGGCGCGCTCTACAAAATCCCGCTGAATAATATCCTGGGCGACGAGGGCGTCGCCCACTTTATGAGCGCCTATAATATCTACGCCCTTCTGCTCACGGTGTCTACCGCCGGCCTGCCCCTGGCGCTCTCCAAAATTATCAGCGAGGCCAACGCCACAAACCGCCGCACCCAGATGCGCCGCAGCTTCCACACCGCCATGGTCATCTTTGTGCTTCTGGGCGCGATCGGCTCCGCCGTCATGCTCCTCTTCACCCGGCAGCTGGCCGAGGCGATGAAAAATCCCCTGGCCTACTGGCCCATCAAATGTCTGGGCGTATCCGTCGTGTGCGTGTCCATCATGTGCGCCTACCGGGGCTTCGCCCAGGGACGGCAGAATATGGTGCCCACCGCCACGTCCCAGTTCATCGAGGCCTTCACAAAGCTGGTGGTGGGACTGCCTCTGGCCTGGTATCTGATCCGCTC
This sequence comes from uncultured Oscillospiraceae bacterium, assembly GCA_910584045.1. Classification (GTDB taxonomy): domain Bacteria; phylum Bacillota; class Clostridia; order Oscillospirales; family Oscillospiraceae; genus Pelethomonas. The sequence goes on from CAJTYO010000042.1 coordinate 3,578, forward strand.
CGGACAGCCCCTGGAGATCGGGGCCGCCGGCGCAATCGTGGGCGTCAGCGCCGGCATTGTGCTGGCGATGCTGTATATGTGGCGGAACTACCGTAAAAACCGGGGGCCCATCCTCTGGGGCACCGATGTGCCCCAGAGCTACGGGTCTATTGCCCGCCGCCTGCTGGCTCTGGGCATCCCCATCACCATCGGGCAGGCCGGCATGAGCCTCTTTAACACCCTGGATCAGGCCATTATCATGGGGCAGCTGCAGAATGTGCTGGGACTGAGCGCGCGGGAATCCGCCAGCCTCTATGGGCAGTACACCTTCAGCAGCACCCTCTTCAATCTGCCCTCCAGCTTTCTGCCCGCCGTGGCCATCAGTCTGGTGCCCGCCGTTACTGTGGCCGTCAACCGCAGGGACCACCGGGAGGTGAACCGGGTGGTCACCACCAGCTTCCGGCTGATCGCCATGCTGGCCATCCCGGCTGGCGTGGGGCTGTCGGTGCTGGCCCAGCCCATTCTGCTGCTGCTTTACCCCGCCCGGCGGGAGACGGCCATCGCCGCAACCTATCATCTGCAGCTGCTGGGCGTGGCCTCCGTCTTTGTGTGCATCATGCTGCTGACCAACTCCATCATGCAGGCCCACGGAAAGGTCAGCTGGCCGATCTATACCATGCTTATCGGCGGCGGGGTGAAGGTGGCGGTCAACTATGTGCTGGTGGGCAATCCCGACGTCAACATCAAGGGCGCGCCCCTGGGGACGCTGGTGTGCTATGTCCTCATCGCCTTCCTCAATCTGGCCATCGTCAGCCGCCTCCTGGAGAAAAAGCCCAACTATCCCGCCATCTTCTTCAAGCCGCTTTTGGCCTCCGCCGCCATGGGCGGGGCGGCCTGGGCCTCCCACGGCCTGCTCAGCCGCTTTATCCGCGGCGGGTACGTGAAATCCAGCCTGTGCACCATGCTGGCGGTGGGCGTGGCGGTGGCGGTGTATCTGATTCTGGTGGTCGCGCTGCGGATGATCACGCGGGAGGATCTTAAGCTGGTGCCCCATGGGGAGAAACTGGCGCGGCTGCTGCGGCTGTGACGGGGGAGAGCTGCTCGAACTATGAAAGAATTTTGCAAAGGGGACTGTTTTTTGGTTGAATTTTCCGGTCAGTGTGTTGTATAATAGAGGCGGAAGGTTCCAAAGAGGTTGTGGACAAATGAAAGGGAGGATTTGAGATGAAAAAGAAACTGCTTGCTGTTTTGCTGGCGCTGTCAATGACGCTGGCGCTGGCCGCCTGCGGCGGTCAGGGTGGAAACGGTGGATCGGGCGGCTCCAAGAGCGTGAAGGTGGGCCTTATCTGCATCGGCGACGAGAACGACCAGGGCTACACCTACAACTTTATCCGGGGCAAGGACGCGGCTACCGAGGCGCTGAAGGCCAAGGGCATCGACGTGGACTGGGTGGTCAAGTGGAATATCGGGGAGGACTCCGGCTGCGAGGATGCCAACATCGAGCTGGCGGACGAGGGGTGCCAGCTGATCATTAACAATTCTTTCGGCTTTGAGCCCTTCATGCTGAAGGTGGCCCCGGATTATCCGGACATCGAGTTCGTGGCCTGCACCAACCAGGCCTCCTGGGGGGACAATCTGGAGAACACCCACAACGCCTTTGCCAACATCTACGAGGGCCGCTATCTGGCCGGCGTGGTGGCGGGCATGAAGCTCCAGGAGATGATCGACAAGGGTGAGATCACCGCCGACCAGGCTGTCATCGGCTATGTGGGCGCGTTCTCCTTTGCGGAGGTTATTTCCGGGTTTACGGCCTACTACCTGGGCGCGAAGAGCATGTGCCCCAGCGTGACCATGAAGGTTCAGTTTGTGGGCTCCTGGTCCGATGCCACGGCGGAGGCCAACGCCGCCTCCGCGCTGTGCGACCTGGGCTGCGTGATGATCTCTCAGCACTCCGACAACACCACCCCCGCCACCACCGCCCAGACCAAGGGCGCGTTCCACACCGGCTATAACAACGACATGGTAAGCGTTGCGCCCGAGGCGTCCCTGATCGGCACCCGGATTGACTGGTCGGTGTATTTTGAGTACATCATTGAGGCGGTGGCCAAGGGCGAGAGCTTCGATCAGGACTGGTGCCACGGCATGGATGAGGGCGCGGTGGTGATGACGCCGCTGAACGAGAAGATCGCCGCCGAGGGCACCGCCAGCAAGCTGGCGGAGGTGGAGGAGCAGATCCGGACGGGAAAGCTCCAGGTGTTTGACACCAGCACGTTCACCATTGAAGGGCAGCCGCTGACCAGCGCGTTTGCGCTGGACACCGACGGGGACTTTACACCCGATTCCGAGGAGGCCGTCTTCGACGGAGCCTTCCACGAGTCCCACTTCCAGTCGGCCCCCTATTTCGCTCTTTCTATCGACGGGATTGAGTGGCTGAACTCCGCGTTCTGATTTCCTTCGCACATAAGAGGGCCGCGCACGCGGCCCTCTTTTTATAAATCCAGAGGGACTAATACTGCTTCTTGAGAGAAACAGTTTCAAAAGGAACGTTAACCTTGAGAGCAAGACCATTGCTGCTCCAGATTTTCAGAAAACCCGACCGGTTTTTGGGAAGCTCAACCGTTTTTCGAAAAACCCATCCGGTTTTCCGTCTCCGGGAGAAACCGGGGCAATACGGCGGGGGCGCCGGCGGTATATGGAAGGCGCCGCTTCGCGCGTCAAACCGAAAGCGGATGCGCGGTTTAGACAAAAACCGTCTGCGGGATCAGCGGAAAATACTCCCGTCATGAGGGGACTCCAAACCCGCATGGTTTTCGGGGCCGCGGGGGCTCCGGACTATTGAGAAGAAAAATCTTATCCGGGCGCACGCGGATACGGCCCGAGGGGCCGGCCGGTCCGGGAGATCGAATAGAAGTATTCGGGAAAGGATGACAGCCTTGAAAAAAACTGTTTGTGCCATTGAAATGAGAGGAATTACAAAGCGCTTTGGCGGCGTGGTTGCCAACGACGGGGTGGACCTCCGCCTCTGCCGGGGGGAAATCCTCTCCCTCCTGGGGGAGAACGGCAGCGGAAAAACAACCCTGATGAACATGCTGGCCGGCATCTACTTCCCCGACGAGGGGGAAATCCTCGTGGAGGGCCGGCCCGTATCCATCCGCTCCCCAAAGGACGCCTTCGCCAACGGCATCGGCATGATCCACCAGCACTATAAGCTGGTGGACGTGTTCACCGCCACCGAAAACATCGTCCTGGGGCTGGAGGAGGGGCGGCTGGATATGAAGGCCGCCAACGAGAAGGTCCGGGCCATCTGCGAAAAATATGGCTTTGAAATCGATCCGACCCAGAAAATCTACAACATGTCCGTCTCCCAGAAGCAGACCGTGGAAATTGTGAAGGTCCTCTACCGGGGGGCGGAGATCCTGATTCTGGACGAGCCCACCGCCGTGCTCACGCCCCAGGAGACGGACAAGCTCTTTGCCGTGCTGCGGGCGATGCGGGCCGACGGGAAGGCCATCGTCATCATTACCCACAAGCTTCACGAGGTTATGGCGCTGTCTGACCGGGTGGCTGTGCTGCGGAAGGGGAAATACATCGGCGCTGTCAGCACCGGCGAGACCAGCCCACAGGCCCTTACCGATATGATGGTGGGCCACAGCGTGACGCTGAACATCGACCGGCCCAGGTTCGACAAGCCGGTGAAGCGGCTGGAGGTCAAAAACCTCACATGTCTGGACGCCGAGGGGGTCAAAAAGCTGGACAGCGTCAGCTTTACCGCCATGGGCGGCGAGATTCTGGGTGTGGCCGGGATCGCCGGGTCCGGGCAGAGGGAGCTGCTGGAGGCCGTCTCCGGCCTGTACCCCGTGGCGGAGGGGGACATCCTCTATTCCCCGGAGGGGGGCCAGAGCGAGAGCCTGCGGGGGAAAACGCCCATGCAGATCCGGAAGGCGGGGGTCGCCATGGCCTTCGTCCCCGAGGACCGGCTGGGTATGGGACTGGCCGGGTCCATGGGCATGACCGGGAATATGATGCTCCGCTCCTGGCGGAGAGGGAAGAGCGCCTTCGTCAACCGGCGGGATCCCAATGAGCTGGCGCTGAAAATCTGGAAGGAGCTGGAGGTGGTCACCCCCAGCACCGAGTTCCCCGTGCGGAGAATGTCCGGCGGCAATGTGCAGAAGGTGCTGGTGGGGCGGGAGATCGCCAGCGCGCCGTCGGTGCTCATGGCAGCCTACGCCGTGCGAGGGCTGGACATCAACACCTCGTACACCATCTATGATCTGCTCACCCGGCAGAAAATGAAGGGTGCGGCCGTGATCTATGTGGGAGAGGATCTGGACGTGCTGCTGGAGCTGTGCGACCGGATTCTGGTGCTCTGCGGCGGAAGAGTCAGCGGCGTGGTGGACGCGCGCAGCGCCACAAAGGAGCAGATCGGACTGATGATGACCCGGCTGGGCGGGGAGGAGCGTTAGGCAACAGGCGGTGCGTGTGTATGAAAAGATGTGCGGCCGGACTCCTGGCGGAGAGCGCCCGGTCCGCCGGAAGCTGGTTCGGACTGCCCTTTGGCAGCGGAACGCTTTTCGGCGCGGGCTTTATCCGGACCCGGATGATCCCCACAGGAAAGCCGGACCGGGCGCAGCTGTATGTCGACGAGAACAGATAGCCGGGCGGGCCGCCCGAGAAAGGAACTGTGAGCAATGAGTCAAGAAACAAAAACGCCCTTCCTCCGTCTCGCCAGGCGGGACGGCATGGAAGGCTGGAAGAGCTGGTGCGTCCGGGCGGGGTCCATTGCCGCGGCCCTGCTGCTGGGGGCGCTGGTGATGGGGCTGGCGGGAGCCGACCCCATCAGGGCCTATGGCACGATCATCTCCGGCGCGCTGGGCAAGAAGACCGCCATCCGGCAGACGGTGAAGATCGCCGTGCCCCTGCTGGGCTGCGCACTGGCCATTGCGCCCTGCTTCAAGATGCGCTTCTGGAACATCGGCGCGGAGGGGCAGATCACCGCCGGAGCCGTGGCAGCCAGCTATTTCGCCCTGTTCTGGGCGGACAGGCTGCCCGCCCCGGCGCTGCTGGCGGTGATGGGTCTGGCCGGCGCTGCGGCGGGGGGCGTGTGGGCGCTGATCCCCGCGTTCTTCAAGGCAAAGTGGAATACAAACGAGACGCTGTTCACCCTGATGATGAACTACATCATCATCGGTGTGGTACGCTGGCTTCAGGGCGGCCCCTGGGAGGGGCGCAAGGGCAGTCAGATCATCCCCCAGTTTGCCCCGGAGGCCTGCCTGCCCAAGGTGCTGGGGGTTCACTGCGGCTGGATTATCGTGCTGGCGCTGGTGGTGTTCATGCACGTGTACATGAAGTACACCAAGCAGGGCTATGAGATCGCCGTCATCGGCGACAGCGTCAACACCGCCCGGTACGCGGGGATGAACGTGGGGTTCATCATGATGCGGACCATGTTCCTCTCCGGGGCCATCAGCGGGCTGGTGGGCTTTATCGTGGCATCAGGGGCCAACAACACGCTGTACGACGGCGTGGCCGGAGGCGTGGGCTTTACGTCCATTACCGTGGCCTGGCTCAGCCAGCTCAACGCCTTCGCCATGGTGGGCATCTCCCTGCTGCTGGCGGTGCTGGAGAAGGGGGCGGAGACACTGCAAACCCGGATGATGGTGCCCACCTCCATCTCGGACATCATCACCGGCATCCTGCTGTTTTGTATGCTGGGGTGTGAATTCTTTATCAACTACCGGATGATCTTCCGGAAAAAAGGACCCAAGGAGGCGGCAAAATGAGTAACTTTTTTGATCTGTTCATCGCCCTGATCGTCGCCGCCGTCACCTACGGCACGCCCCTGCTGTTCGGCACGCTGGGGGAGGTGCTAACGGAGAAGTCGGGCAGCCTGAACCTGGGCGTGGAGGGCATTATGTTTATGGGCGGCGCCGTGGGACTGGGGAGCGTGTTTTACTACGAGAAAGCGGCGGGCGCGGGAACCAGCGGCCTGGCGGCTGTGGCCATCGGCATCGTGTGCGCGTTTCTGGCGGGAGCCTTCGCGTCGCTGCTCTTCAGCTTCCTGACCATCACCCTGCGGGCCAACCAGAATGTGACGGGCCTGGCCCTGGCCATCTTCGGCACCGGCGTGGGACAGTTCCTCGGCGAGTACATGCGGGTCAGCGAGGGGGGCTATATCTCCATCAGCAGCGGCCTGGCCGCCTTCTTCCAGAGCCCGCCCTTCCCCGCTTTTCTGCGGCGCATTCCCGTGGTGGGGAACGTGCTCTTCGGCCACAGCGCATTTTTCTATCTGGGCGTGCTGACGGCTGTGGGGATGCACTGGTACCTCAACCGGACCCGGTCGGGGCTGTATCTGCGCAGCGTGGGCGAATCCCCGGCCACCGCCGACGCGGCGGGCATCAACGTCACCCGGTACAAGTACCTGGCCGCCGTCATCGGCGGGGGCGTCTCCGCCATCGGCGGCATGGTGTACATTATGACCATCGCCGGATGCGTGTGGAACCACGAGGGCCTCAGCGGCGAGGGCTGGCTGGCGGTGGCGCTGGTGATCTTCTGCCTGTGGCGGCCGCTGTCGGCCATCTGGGGTTCGGTGCTCTTCGGGGCGCTGATGATCCTGTATCTGCGGCTGGCCCTGCCCTTTGTGCCGACGCAGCTGTATAAGATACTGCCCTATGTGGTGACGGTGGCGGTGCTGATTGTCTCCAGTATGAGAAACAACAAGGAAAAACAGCCCCCCGCCAGCCTGGGCCTGTCCTATTTCCGGGAGGACCGATGAGAGGGCTGGGGGAACAGGTGCGGTTTGGTCGAGTTCGTATGAAAAAGTCCATCCGGCGAAAAATAGGACTGTACAATTCAGACAAAAAATGGTATACTGTCCTTACCCGCAAAAGAAGTATGAAAGGAGCGATCGTATGAAGTTCACATTTACCTGCAAGAAGGTGTCCCTCAACGACTCGATCAAGGAGTACGCCGAAAAGAAGATCTCCAAGCTGGACCGGTATTTTCGGGAGGACGCCGACGCGCTTGTGACCTTCTCTGTGGAGAAGGGGCATCGCTGTGTGGTGGAGATTACCATCCGCGGCGGCGGCACCCTCTTCCGCGCCCAGGAGGATTCCCGTGACGGCGATATGCGCGGCGCCATTGACGCGGCCTGCTCCACCATTGACCGCCAGATCCGCAAGAACAAGACCCGTCTGTCCAAGCGCCTGCGCCAGGAGGCCCTGGCTCCCAGCGTCCCCGCCGAGTTTGACGTCAGCGAGGAGACGGAGTTCCAGGTGGTGCGCACCAAGCACATTGCCGTTAAGCCCATGAGTGAGGACGAGGCAATTCTCCAGATGAATCTGCTGGACCACGACTTCTTTGTCTACCGCAACACCGACAACGTCGTCAGCATCGTCTACCGCCGCAAGAGCGGGGGCTACGGCCTGCTGGAGACCGACGGCGTGGAATAAAAATCCTGCCTGCCGGGCGGATTCGACAAAGGTTCTCCGAAACCGGCAAAACCTCCTATGGACAAGGGAGCTGCCATAGTGTAGTATAGTCCATGGAAGCTTTCCAATATCCCACCCGCCTGGGCCGCTGCTCTGCAGCGGCTCTTTTTTGTCCGGAGAGGGGAAGCGCCTCCCGGAATACTGGTATTCGGACATACCTGCGGCGCATATAGTCCTACATGAGAGGAGGGGGCCGCAGTGCAGTGCAGAATGGTTGAGCTCCGATGCAAGGAGGTCATTAACATATGTGACGGGTGCCGTCTGGGCTACGTGGGAGATGTGGAGGTGCTGCTGCCGGAGGGGCGGGTGGCGGCGCTGGTGGTGCCGGGGCCCTGCCGGTTCTTCGGCCTGTTTGGCCGGGGGGAGGAATACTACATACCATGGGAGTGCGTCCGGCAGATTGGGGATGACATCATCCTCATCGACAAGCCCGTCCAGCGCCGCCCGCCTTATAAGCGGCAGCGCCGGCGGGGGCTGTTTTGAGAGGCTCTCCCGGGTTAAAATCAAAAAAACGCTGCCATACAAAATTGATTTCCCGGGAAAAAGGTATTGAAATCGGCCGGATATTGGGGTATACTAATTCCGCTGAAAGTGAACAGCTGTGAAAAGAAATAGAACTTGGAGGTATTTCCCATGGTTACCATCACGAAAGATACGATCATTGGCGATATTCTGGATATGGCCCCCCAGACCGCGCCCATTTTTCTCTCCATCGGTATGCACTGCCTGGGCTGTCCCAGCAGCCGGGGCGAGACTGTGGCCGAGGCCTGCGCCGTCCACGGCGTGGATGTAGAGAAGCTGCTGGAGGCCGTCAACGCCGAGGCAAATAAGTAAAATACGGCCAGACGTGAGGGGCTCATAGGTCATGCTTGTGAGCCCTTCCTTTCTGTCGTCCCCGGGAGGTGAGGCTGTGGCGGAAAAACTGGATATGGGTCCCCGCCTGCGGGCCATTGCGTCGCTGGTTCCGGCAGGGTGCCGGTGCTTGGCCGATATTGGCACCGACCACGGCTACATCCCCGTCTCCCTCCTGTTGGAGGGCCGGATCGAACAGGCTGTGGCCGCCGATATCGGGGCGCTGCCCCTGGACCACGCCCGGCGGACCGCCGGGAGCCGGGGCGTAGCGGAGCATGTGGATTTCCGGTTAGGGGACGGCCTTTCCGTTCTTGCGCCGGGGGAGGCGGATGCGATCGTCATCGCCGGCATGGGGGGCGATGCCATTACGTCCATCCTGGCCGCCGCCCCCTGGAGCCGGGCGGGGCCATTGCTGCTGCTCCAGCCTATGAGCAAGGCTGAGGTCCTGCGCGCCTGGCTGCCGGATAACGGGTACGCGGTGCTTGCGGAGCGTCTGGTTCAGGACAAGGGGGTGCTGTACCCCATCCTGACCGTTCGGGGCGGCGAGATGCCGCCGGCTGCGCAGGCCCAGTGCTGGGGAGGCTTCCTGCTGGGGGAGGACCCGCTGTACGGGCTGTACATAGCCGACCGGCTTTTGCGTCTGCGCCGGGCGTCGGCTGGTCTGGCCAGGGCCAGGGACCCGGCCGCGGCGGAGAAGCGGAGGGCGCTGCTGGAAGTGATCGCCCGGCTGGAGGAGGAGAAAGGGGAGTGGGAACATGCCGACGCTGCAAGAGATTGAGAATGCTCTCTATGAGCTGGCCCCCAGAAATCTGGCCCAGGAGTGGGACAACGTGGGGCTGCTGGTGGGCCGTCCGGAGCAGGAGGTCCGCCGGGTTCTGGTGGCCCTGGACGTCACCGAGGCTGTAGCGGAGGAGGCGGCTGCGCGGGGCGCGGAGCTGATCGCAGCCCACCACCCGGTGATCTTCCGCCCTGTGAAAAGCCTGACAGACCGGGACGCCGCCGGCCGAATGCTGCTGCGGCTGGCGGCGGATGGCGTGGCCGCCATCTGTATGCACACCAATCTGGACGCCGCCCAGGGAGGCGTCAACGACGCGTTGGCGGCGCGCCTGGGGTTGACCCATGCGGAGCCTCTGCCCGGAGGTGACGGAATTCTCCGGATGGGCGGACTGCCAGGGGAGATGGCCCTGCCCGCCTTTCTGCGATGGGTGAGGGAGGCCCTCGGCCCCAACGGCATCCGCTTTGCGGACGGCGGGCGGCCCATTCGCCGCGTGGCAGTGGGCGGAGGCGCCTGCGGCGAATATATCCGGGCCGCCAGGGAGGCGGGCTGCGATGCGCTGGTTACCGCCGATGTGAAGTACAATCAGTTCCTTGACGCTCAGGCCGCGGGCCTGACGGTGATTGACGCGGGACATTTTCCCACGGAGGACGTGGTGTGTCCTGTGCTGGTTCGCTATCTGGCCGGGCGCTTCCCCGGCCTGCTGGTGGAAAAATCGGCCTCCCATCGGGAGGTAATACAATTTTACGTGTAAGGAGGACAATCCAATGTCCGGACATTCCAAATGGCATAACATCCAAAAGACCAAGGGCGCGGCGGACGCCAAGCGTTCCCAGGCCTTCACCAAGATTGCCCGGGAGATGATCGTGGCGGTGAAGGAGGGCGGCAGCGGCGACCCCAACAACAACTCCCGTCTCGCCACGGTCATCGCCAAGGCCAAGGCCGCCAACATGCCCAATGACAACATCAAGCGCACCATCGACAAGGCCCTGGGGGCCGGCAGCACCGACAACTTTGAGCAGGTGGTCTACGAGGGGTACGGTCCCAGCGGCGTGGCCGTGATTGTGGAGGCCCTGACCGACAACCGCAACCGCACCGCGCCGGAGGTCCGCCATTTGCTGGACAAGTACGGCAAGGGCCTGGGGGCCACCGGCTGCGTCAGCTGGAGCTTTGACCGCAAGGGTGTGATTGTCATCGACAACGAGGAGGGCGACCTGGACGAGGAGACGGTGATGATGGACGCGCTGGACTGCGGTGCGTCGGACTTCGAGGCTGACGGCAGTATCTTTGAGATCACCACCGAGCCCGACGACTTCAACGCCGTCACCGCCGCTATGGAAGCTAAGGGCTATGCCTTCGCCTCCGCGGCCATCGAAATGGTGCCCCAGAACTATGTCCAGCTGACCGGCGAGGATGACATCAAGAATATGACCAAGCTCATCGATCTGCTGGAGGACAACGACGACGTGCAGAACGTCTGGCACAACTGGGAGCAGGAGGGCTGACCGGGATGTATTCTCTGGTTGGCCGGCGGGCGCTGTATATCACGGAGACCGCCGTGATGACGGCCCTGCTCATCGTCCTTCAGGCAGTCACCCGGCCCGCCGGTCAGTATGTCACCGGCATGTGCGTCAACGCGGTTCTGGCGCTCTCCGCGCTGGCGGTGGGGCTGTGGAGCGGGGTCACAGTGGCGCTGCTGTCTCCCTTTTTCGCCTTCCTGCTGGGTATCGGGCCCCAGTTGTTTCCCATTGTTCCCTCCATTGCGGTTGGGAATCTAGTGTTTGTCCTTCTACTGGCCCTGCTGGCCGGCGGGCGGGAGGATGTGCCGCTGTGGCGGCTCGGCTCGGCGTGGTTCGCGGCGGCGTTTGCCAAATATATTGTGCTGTATTTATTGGTGGTAAAGCTGCTGTGCGCGGTTTTGCCGCTGAGGGAGCAGCAGGCGGCCATGTTTACAGTGATGTTTTCGTATCCCCAGCTGGTTACCGCCTTGGCGGGCGGCGGCATAGCGGTGCTGCTTACGCCTTTGATCCGCCGGGCGCTGAGAAGATGAAAAAATGTGGGGCAGCTCTCGGGGCTGCTCCACATTTTTTCGGTGATGCCCCAAGGATGGAATGATGTCTCTGCCATAAAGAAAAATTAAAGATCCCCCCGTTGCATCAGGCCGGTGGATATGATACAATAAAGAATCGTTGAATAACGAGAGACGGAGGATCACTCCCCATGACCACCCGCGATTTTCACAAGCAGAGCCTTCTTGGCATATTTCTCAGCTACTTCCGGCCCCACCTGGGGCTGTTCCTGCTGGACATGGCCTGCGCCCTGGCCATATCTCTGATTGATCTGGCCTTTCCCTATGTCAGCCGGATGTGCCTGTATGAGCTGATACCGGACAGCCGCTACAGGGCCTTCTTCACCGTGGCTGTCCTGCTGGTGGCGGCCTATCTGCTGCGGGCGGGTCTGCAGTATGTGGTTTGCTTCTGGGGGCATACCTTCGGCGTGCTGGTGGAGGCGGACATCCGCCGGGACCTGTTTTCCCACTTGCAGACCCTGTCCTTTGGCTTCTACGACAAAAACCGCACCGGCCACCTCATGAGCCGGATGACGGCAGAGCTCTTCGACATCACTGAGCTGGCCCATCACGGGCCGGAGGACCTATTCATCTCCGGCGTAACGGTGGTGGGGTCCATAGCTCTGATGTTCACGATCCAATGGCGGCTGGCCCTGGTGATGTTGGTGCTGATCCCCATTTTCTTCCTGGTGGTCAATGCCAACCGACGGGAGATGTCCCGTACCTCCAAGCGGGTCAAGCAGACCACCGCCGGCATCAACGCCGACATCGAGTCCAGTATCTCCGGTATGCGCACCGCCAAAGCCTTCTCCAACGAGAGCGCGGAAAGCGAGAAGTTTCTGGGGGCCAACGAGCGCTTCAAGACCTCCAAGCAGGATTTCTATAAGGCCATGGGTCGGTTCAACGCTTCCATGGAGTTCTTCATGTGCATCATCCCTGTGGCGGTGATCGCCGTGGGCGGGTGGCTGATCATGGACGGAAAGATGACCTATATCGACCTTATCACCTTCAGCCTATACACAAGCACCTTCATCAACCCCATGCGCAAGCTCTCCAACCTCTCGGAGATGCTGGTCAACGGCATGGCAGGCCTGGGGCGCTTTGTGGAGCTCATGCGCATTGAGCCGGATCTGAAGGATAAGCCGGACTCTGTGGAGCTGCGAGATGTGAAGGGCCGCATCGATGTGGAGGACGTAAGCTTCGCCTACGAGCGGGATGAGAGCGAGGTGCTCCATCGCGTGTCCCTCCATGTCGCGCCAGGGGAGACTATCGCCGTGGTGGGCCCCTCTGGCGGCGGCAAAACTACCCTGTGCAGCCTGATCCCCCGATTTTACGACGTGGGCGCGGGCAGCATCAAAATTGACGGACTGGATGTGCGGGATGTGCAGCAGCGCTCCCTGCGCCGGAACATCGGCGTGGTGCAGCAGGACGTGTTTCTCTTTGCTGCCAGCATTATGGAAAACATCCGCTACGGCCGACCCGGGGCCACCACCGACGAGGTGATCGCCGCCGCCCGGCGGGCGGAGATTTATGATGACATCATGTCCATGTCTGAAGGCTTTGACACTTATGTGGGCGAGAGGGGAGCTCTGCTCTCCGGCGGGCAGAAGCAGCGCATCTCCATTGCCCGAATTTTTCTGAAGGACCCGCCGGTGCTGATTCTGGACGAGGCCACCTCGGCCCTGGACAGCGTGACAGAATCTAAGATTCAGCGGGCCTTTGACGAACTGGCCAAGGGCCGCACTACGCTCATTATCGCCCACCGCCTCTCCACCGTACGCAGCGCCCACCGCATCCTGGTGGTCCGGGACGGGGTCATCAGCGAGGAGGGCACCCACCAGGAGTTGCTGGACAAGGGTGGCGACTACGCCCAGCTGTACAACACACAGAATTTACATGGATAAGACAACAATGATTGCCAAGCTCGCCCAGGAACCGGAGGACCGGCTTCTGCTGGCGAGAATCTGGGATAAATATGAACAGACCCGGCGGAAGAATATCCCCGCCGCCACTGTCTTCCTCTCTCCCCGGGAGCAGCAGCTGGCTCAGACGTTGCTGAACGCCGCCGGAGTCCGCTCCGGCTACGTCTTTGACGGCGGTAGCGAGGCAGCTGAGCGGAAAATGCTGGTGTTCCTCCCCGACTGGGCGGAGGAGGCGGAGGGGGAGCTGGTCCTTCTCCGGGCGGACTTCCACGGCGCGGACAGCGCCCTGACCCACCGGGACATCCTAGGCAGCCTCATGGGCCTGGGTGTGGCCAGGGAGCGGCTGGGGGACATCTGGGTCTCAGAGCATAGCGCCGACATCGCCGCCGCCTCATCCCTGCGGGACTTCTTCCTGCGGGAGTGGGACCAGGCGGGCCGGGTGAGGCTGACCGTCACGGAGATTGAGCGCAGACAGCTCCGTCTCCCACAGGTACAGGTTAAAACCATCCGGGATACGGTCTCCTCCCTCCGGCTGGACGCCGTCGTCTCCACCGCCTTCTCCATGAGCCGGGGCCGGGCGGCGGAGCTGATCGCGGCGGGACGGGTCAATCTGGACCATACTCCCTGCCTAAAGCCAGATAAGGGCGTGGCCGAAGGCGCAGTCCTGACGGTCCGCGGACTGGGGAAGGCGAAGCTCGTTGAGGCGGGCGGACTGACCAAGAAGGGCCGCACAGGCATTACCATTGAGCGCTATATATGAAGGAGATGCAGCCGTGGAGCAAAAAAAGATTGACCGAATCAATGAGCTGGCCCGGAAGGCGAAGGAGGGGCCGCTGACAGAGGCGGAGGCCCAGGAGCGCGCCGCCCTCCGGCGGGAGTATATCGACTCGGTGGTAGGCAGTCTCAAGGGACAGCTGGACAACACCTATGTCATAGATCAGCATGGCCGCAAGACCAAGCTCCGGAAAAAGGAGGAACAGTAAATGGGCGACTACTACGACAAGGATAAATTCACCGGGGGACGCTCCGACAAGACAGGCTCTCCCGGCAGCCAGCCTCCGCCCTCCGGCGGGAGATACTACCAGACCCCGCCCACTGGCAGCAGACCCTACCAGACCCCGCCTAAGAAACAGGACAATACCGGCTGGTACAGCTGGCCCGTTATCATCATTCTCTTCTCTCTGGGTATCTGGCCTGTCGCCCTGGCGCTGCTGCTGTTCAACATCTTCGGCGAGGGGAAAAAGCGGACATCCGGCTCCCCCCAACATCGCGGCGCCGTCTATGACGACCAGGCCCGAAGCGTCGTGGAGCGCGCCATGCGCAAGGCGGAGACGAGGGTGGATCGGGCGGAGAAGCAGATGGGCCGCGCCTTCGACCGGGCCGGCGAATCGGTGGACCAGGCCATTGAGCGGGCCATGGCCCAGATGGAGAGCACCATCGACCGCACCGCCCGGCGGGTGGAACAGACCGGGCGCACCGCCCGGAGCACAACGCCTCCCCCGCCCCAGGTCAAGCGCGCCAAGCCCGCCAAGGAAAAGAAGCCCAAGAGCAAGCCCGCCGGGACGATGCTGCGGATCTTCGGCGCGATGGCTCTGTTCATCGGCTTTTGCATCGCCGGTGATTTTATGTCGGCGGTCCTCGGCGGATATTACGTTGACTTTGAGAATTTCTTTGCCAGTCTGGGCTTCCTGGGCGCGGGCGGGCTGATGTTCTTCCGGGGCCACTATCTCAATAAGATGAGCCGCCGCAGCCAGCGGTACATTCTGGCCATCGGCAATGTGGATGCCATGCCGCTTGACGAGATCGCCAAGCGGGTCAACCGCACTCCGTCCCAGACCGCCAAGGAGCTCCAGAAGCTTATTGACAAGGGTTACCTGGGCGAAGACGCCTACATCGACCATGAAAAGGGCTATTTTCTCCGCTTCGGGGCCACACTGGAGGAGGAAGAGCCCGAGCCCGTCCGGACGGCCCCCACCCAGCCCACTTCCAAGGAGGTCCAGGACGGATACTCCGGCATTCTGCGCAGTATCCGCCACGCCAACGACCGCATCGCCGACCCGGTGCTCAGCCGGAAGATCGACCGGCTGGAGCAGGTCAGCGCCCAGATTTTCAAAGAGGTGGAGGAGCATCCGGAGAAGCGGGCCTCCATCCACACCTTCTTTGACTACTACCTCCCCACCACCCAGAAGCTCCTGGACACATATGCCGACTTTGAGGAGACCGGCGTGGAGGGAGAGAACCTGCGGGAGGCCAAGGACCGCATCGAGCAGACTATGGATCTGATTGTGGCCGGGTTCGAACACCAGCTGGATCAGCTCTACTCCTCCGACGCCATGGATGTGGCCAGTGACATCAAGGTCATGGAGGCTATGCTCAAGCGGGACACCGCCACCGTGGCGAAGGATTTCGGCTTCCCCGAGTCCCCCAAAACCCACCTCCGGACAGATGGAGAGGATTCCAGCGGCAGCCAGATGCTGCGCCTGTAAATCACGGAAAGGCAAATTGGATATGAAGATACTTTTTTACGGCGATTCTATCACCGACGTGGGCCGAGACCGGGGAAATCCGGCCTCTCTGGGTGCTGGCTATCCCCTGCTCATCGGCGCGCAGCTCGGGGCAGAGCGCCCCGGCGCGTATGTTTTCCGTAATACAGGCGTGGGCGGCGACCGCAGCGTGGACCTGTATGCCCGGGTGAAAAAGGATTGCTGGAACCACCGTCCGGATCTGGTGAGCATCCTGGTGGGGATCAACGACGTATGGCATGGACTGGGAGATGATCCAGAGGCCAACGGGGTGGACGCGGAGCGGTTCTGCCGGGTGTACCGGATGCTGCTGGAGGACACGGCGGCGCAGCTGCCCGGGGTGCGGTTTCTGCTGATGGAGCCCTTTGTTCTGTCTGGTACGGGCACCAGCGGAGATTGGGACGCATTCTCCCGTGAACTGCCCCTCCGGGCCCAGGCGGTTCGCCGGCTGGCCGGAGAGCTCCACACCCTGTTCCTGCCTCTCCAGGAGGTGTTTGACAGGGCCTGCACCCTCTGTCCATCGGACTATTGGCTGGCGGACGGCGTACACCCCACCCCTGCCGGGCACCAGCTGATCGCCGACGCCTGGCTGGACCTGTTCCGCCGTGAGGTCATTGGCAAGTAACGTAAACCGTCGACTATACAGAGAAAAATGAGCCCGGGCAGCCAAGCTGGCTGCCCGGGCTCTTATGCCGCTTTCTTATATTAGTTCCAAAGAAAAAGTATCACAGGTTCTTCAGCTTCCAAGCCACATCATTGTAGAACAGTTCCTTCTCGAAACTCTCCACGGTGGTGTCCTTTCCGATGTGGACGCATTCGATATCCATCATCACGGCCCAGTCCTTCATCATCTGGGCGGTCACGGCAGTGGAGAGCACCGTGTGGTGGGCTCCTCCAGCTAAAATCCAGCACTGCAGGCCAGTGCGCAGATCCGGCGCGGGCTTCCACATGACGCGGGCCACGGGCAGATTGGGCATATCCAGAATGGGCTTGATGACCTGGACGTCCTGGACAATCAGGCGGAGCCGCCCGCCCATATCGACGAGACTGACCACAATGCCGGCGCCCGCCTTCCCCTCGAATACCAGGCGGGCAGGAGGCTGCCGGTCGCCAATGCCCAGGGGGTGAACCTGAATCTTGGGCCGCTGGGCGGCGATAGAGGGACAGACCTCCAGCATGTGGGCTCCCAGGGACACCTCGTCGTCGGGCTCCAGATCGTAGGTATAATCCTCCATGAACAGCGTACCGCCCTCCAGACCCTTGGCCATCTCCTTCATCAGCGCGGTCATGGCGGCCACCTTCCAGTCGCCCTCGCCGCCGTAGCCGTAGCCGTCAGCCATCATGTTCTGGCTGGCGATGCCGGGCAGCTGGTCCATGCCATACAGGTCCTGGAAGTTGTTGGAGAAGGCACGGGCTCCCTCCCGGGCCAGGATTTTCCGCATAGCGGCCTCCTCCCGGGCCTGATAGCGCACCGCCTCCTCATTGTCCGTATCCATATCATAGCGCTCCCGGTACTGGGCCATCTGGGCATCCACCTCGGCCTCGGTGAGGGCCTCCATGGTTTCCACCAGATGACCCACAGGCCAGTAGTCCACCTGCCACCCCAGCCTGATCTGGGCCTCCACCTTGTCGCCCTCGGTGACGGCCACGTCCCGCATGTTATCGCCAAAGCGGATAACCTTCAGTTTACGGGAAAAATCGAAGCCCACAGCGGAGCGCATCCACGCGCCCAGATCCTCCAGCACCGGCTTGTCCTGCCAGTAGCCCACCACGATCTTTCGAGGCAGACGCATCCGAGCTCCAATGAAGCCGTGCTCCCGGTCGCCGTGGGCGGCCTGGTTCAGATTCATGAAGTCCATATCGATCTCCTCGTTGGGGATCTTCCGGTTGTACTGGGTAGCCAGGTGACAGTAGGGCTTTTGCAGCAGATCGAAACCGTGAATCCACATCTTGCTGGGAGAGAAAGTGTGGCACCAGGTGATAACGCCCAGGCAGTTATCCGCGTAGTTGGCCTCTCGCATGATGGCGGTGATCTCTCCGTCGGTCTTCACCGTGGCCTTATATACCACCGTGCAGGGCAGAGCCCCGGACTGGTTCCACCAATCCGCCATCTCTGAGGCCCGCGCCGCCACGGTGTCCAGCACCTCGGGGCCGTACAGGAACTGACTACCCACTACGAACCAGAACTCTTTCGCTTTCATATCCATCGCATTGTCTCCTTTTATGTAATGAAATTAGAATCTGTATTCATAACCGGTGGATGCTGGATGGACGAGGATTTTTCTCGCCAGTCAAGAAGATTTTCTGTAGTCATACTGACGTATGGCAAGGAAAATCGATGCAGTATGGCGGGAAAAAGACCAGCCAGACAGCGTTCAAAGGTTGTAAATACAGGTCCTTAGTCTCTGCGCTCCCAACCATTGTCATAGCACTCCCGGAATCGGGCTGAAAAGGACGGCGGCTCCCCGCATTTATACAGGTGTGACGTGTCCCCAAAAGCGCCCATGCGGAAGGAAGCAATCCCCCGCCGCCGCTCCTCCGTCACCACGGTGGTCACGGACGTGGGCGCGGCGCAGGTCCCGTGCCAGAGGGGCATGGGGGAAATATTCAACAGATGACTGAGCAATACGCACTCCACACCAAAGTGGCAGAAGAACACCAGAACGTCGTTGTTGGGCCGGACGGCATCATACAGCCGCCCCTGCCGCCGGTAACCGTGGGCATCCAGCAACGCGTCCAGACTGTCCGACACCCGATCGTACTCCGCCTTCACGCCGCCCTCAGCCATGATCTCCGTCTCGAACCACTGGTCCGGCAGGAAGTAACGCGCCTCATCCATCCAGTCCTGGGGCAGCCAGTCCCAGCACAACATCCGCCGGTCCGTTACATCGGGGCGATGGATCGGTGCGTGAAACTCCCGCAGCCATGGGCATTCAACCGCAGAGCGTCCCAGCTTTTCCAAAGTCAGTGAGGCCGTGTCCCTGGCCCGTCCCAAGGGGGAGACGTAAAAATCCCGGACCTCCAGCTCCGCCATGCGCTGGGCCAGGCAGGAAGCCTCCCGCCAGCCCTTCTCCGTCAGGGTGTCGTTCTCGTAGTCCGGGTCCCCGTGCCGCACAATCAACAGTTTCAACGCCATCGGCTCCTTCTCAATGAAATACAGCATCTATCTGCCGCCTATTGTAGCACGCTGGAGGCCAGTGCGCAACTAGGAATTTTCCCGTTTACTTTTTGTGCCGTCAACCCCAGAGGCATCATAAAATCCGCCCCAGCCAGGCAATGCCATTAGGTTAAGGTGTTAAGGGGCAAATTGTGAACGAAGTGTAAAAAATCAAGAAAAATATTGATGATAATGTATGTGATGTGTGTTGCCGGACGTCTTTCTGCGTAATGTGATAGCTCTGATTAAAATTTTTTGTGGGTGTAGGCTCCGAAAAGCCCTGATATTACAGTGTTCCTAATAATGAAAATTGTCGGATTCTGTCGATTTTCGGTCCCACCAGCTGTGGTGATAAGAGAGGAGGAATCATAATGGCAGAAAAAATGAAAAGGCTCTGGTGTTTAACCGCTGTTTTTATACTTTTTCTGACGTTTTCGCTACCTCCGACTCAGATGAGGCGGCAGAGAGCGTTGCGCGGAAACGGATCGCAATCGTTCTGGACAATTCAGACTCCATGATTATCAGCAAACCCAACGTTCCCTATCTGACCCGTTGGTCGGAGGCGACCTATGCGCTCCGTACGCTTCTTCACATGATAGGAGACCAGGACGAGGTCACGTTGTATACGGTATCGGATGGCAAGGCTCTCGGAGGAAAGATTATGGTGGCGGAAAACCTAACAAAAGACAATATCGACCAGAATCTCTCGTCTGTGGGCATTTCCGCAGTGACGAAAACCGACGGCCTGAAGGCAGCATATCAATGAGCTGCGCACGCCGCTTGCCATCAGCTTTTTCCGACAGCGGAGCCACACGTCCGCCGATACCAGCCCCTCGCTGGGGGCCACCACAAGGATCTGGTCTTTCAGGTGCTTGTTTTTCCGCGCCTGTACGTCCCGGCCCTGGTAGAGATAACAGCCGTTTGTCCCCGCGAAGTCCGCCGCCTCGTTGATGACCACCGTACCCTGGCTTTTGAAAAATTCGTACATTTCCAGGTCGGCCTGGGCGTAAATGGGGTTGCGGAGCATTTGGGAGATAAAGCCACGGGTCAGTTCTTTGTCATAAATCAGGATGCCCTCGTCCGCGAAGTGCCGGGCGATATCCGCCGTTTCCGGGTCGGGCTTCATCTACAAATCGGTGAACGGTTGTATACAGTTTCCCGCTGTCCTGTGGGGAAACGTCAAAAGGCGGCAGAAAAAACCGCCGCCCTTTGACCTCCCCCACCTCTGGCCAGGATGGCCAGAAGCGGAGGGGGAACTATATTCCATTTCAATCTGCAAAGGCCAGGGGCCGCCCCGCCGGGCTAATTTGGGCTGTCGCAAGACAGAACGCCCCGGCTGGGGCGGCCCCCTCGATTGCATCTATACTGCGCCGTATTTGCCACGCATCCCCGGCGCGGGGAGTATTCCAGACCGCCGATGGCCCCGGCTGCATAGCCCCGCCGTACCGATTGCCGCATACCGCAGGGACTCCCCCTCAAGTCTGTGGGAGGGCGTGAGCAAGTTTCATTATCCCCCGCGCTGTCCTCGCGCCCGGCTTGCCACAGCCGGGTCAAAGCCTTGAGACATTTTGTCCCAAGGCTTTTCTCTTTCCCGCGCCCCTCCCCCGC
>CAJTYO010000043.1 GCA_910584045.1 uncultured Oscillospiraceae bacterium
GTGTATCAAGCAGAATCAGTCGATTTTTTATGTCGTCCAAAGAAAATCCCAAATGCCTGATGTTCGGGATCATATCAATCTCTTAAGAGCCATTCGACAGGCCAAAGCAAAGATTGTTTTGTCTGGGTACTGGTCTGGTCGTGATGATGGAAGTGATTTATACGATTGGTACTTGATTCCTTACGGTTGGCACCGCCATTTATTGGGCGAATATATAAAGAGCTGTGATATGAGCAAGGGCAAGTCAAAGGGGGCGGAGTGGATATGGTGCAATTACAATTTGGAGAAAGAGGCGCCCGGGGCAATCGGGTTTTTGCAAAGTTACTGTGACGATAAAAAAATCCTTGCATTTTATCAATGAAGGCGTTACAATCGCCATCCACAAGGGGCAGGGCATTGAGTTTCAATGCCCTGCCATTCACAAAAGATTACCAAGTTACCAAAATGAGGGAGGTTTAGAAAATGGCAAAGCGGGCGAACGGAGAGGGGAATATCAGGAAGAGGACAGACGGCAAATGGCTGGTAACATTTCCGACCGGGCTTTATAAGGAGAGTGGAAAACGGGAATACATTTACCGCTATGCGGGCACGCAGACGGAGGCGGCGGAGATTTTGCGTCAGCTTCAAGCGGAGAAAGGGATGGGGGTCAGCCAAAGCAGAGCGGCAATCCGGGCGGGTGACTGGATGGAAACATGGATTGAGAAGCACAAGGCACCGAAACTGGCCCCGGCTACGCTGACGAGCTACCGCAACAATTTCAGAATCCATATCAGGCCGTACATTGGGGATATTGTGTTGCGGGAGTTGAGTACATATCATATCCAGCGGTGCCTTGACGCGATTGGGGGAAGTTGTTCAACTTTTGTAAAAAATTATAACATTATTCATGGTAGCTTGGATAAGGCGGTTGAACTTGGGATGATGGTTCGCAATCCTTGTAAGGGTGTGACCTTTCCGAAGGATGATACAGAGGATATGCGGGTGTTATCTAAGGAGGAACAGCAAAGGTTTATTGAACAACTGGATGGTGAATATTATCGCCCCATGTTTCTTATGTATCTTTACTCCGGCTTGCGGATGGGGGAGGGAATCCCTTTAACATGGGAGGACATCGACTTGGAGAAGCGGACGATCCGAGTGAGTAAAAAGGCGATTGTCTGCCATGATTACGCCAGCCATTCAGCGCCGCAGGTGGTACAGGATTTTTGCAAAACGAAGTCCAGCAAGCGGAAAGTGATTATCACAACTGGATTGGTTGGAGTCCTGAAGGAACACAAAACGGAAATGATGAAGCGTGTGGAGCAGTCCGGGGAAGAATGGAGCGAGAGCCATCTAGTGTTTCCGAATACCCGGGGGAACATGGTACACAATCGGAATCTGCAAAATTCTCTGTATAGAATTTTTGCTAAGTGCGGCATTGAGGGAGCGACCATGCACACGCTACGCCACACTTACGCTACAAGATGTTTTGAGGCTGGGGTGGATATTAAGGCAATCAGCGAGCAGTTGGGTCACGCCAATGTCAAAACCACATATAACATTTACGTCCACCTTTTGGAGGATACGAAAGAGAAAGAGATTGATAAGCTGGATGGTATTGACAAACTTTTGGCATGAAGAAAGAACCCGACAGCTTTAAAAAAGGGCTGTCGGGTTTTGTTTATGAAATGGTAGTTGACAGGGGGGAGGGGACTCGCTATAATGAAAATGCAAAGGGCGTTGATTTACCGGATTTTTACCACTTCCAGATATGAGAATGGAGTGTTAAAACAGGGAAAGCGAGGACAAAGGAGGGGGGAAACGGCTTTCCGGTTTACCTGAATGTTACCGCTTCTAGCTTGGGACCAAGGGGGAAAAGCTGGGAGCAGATGGGAGAGCGGAAACGAAAAACCTTGATAAACAGGATTGTTTGGGACTGGCTGGGATGTGTTTGGAGGCTGGCCCCATAAAAGTCAATTCCATGATCTGTATCCAATGTTTGATGGGAAAGATAGTGCGGTCCCACCGGCTTTCCTGGGCGGTTCATGTGTCCCGCCCCTGGGTCGGTCCGGCTCACGCGCTTGTGGCTGCGGCGTCCTCCCCTTTTTTAGACACTTTGTCCGCTGCTTCCCCTGCCGCAGTTTCTTTCCACGCCGGCACGCCAGTTCTTTTCTTCCCTCTTCCTCATAGGCATCCAGGCGCTCCCAATAAGCACTAGGGCCATCTGCTGACTCTACCAATTCCTCCGAGACTATAGACGCATTCGCTTTTACATGGGTGGAGCCTGTGGCAACGATTCGGCCGCTGACCAGACCTTTGTCAATGCACTGACCCACGACCTCCTCGAATAACCGGCGGAATATCTTCCGAAAAGTTGGCTTTCGATGCCCCAGCTGCGAAATCGTGCTATGGTCCGGTACTCGCTCAAACAGATCCAGTCCCCAATACCACCGTAACGCCACATCTGTTTGGATCCGCTGCTCAATTTGCCGCTCCGATGAAATTCCACACAGAAAGCCTACCAGCAGGTATTTCACGATCATCGCTGGATCGATTGGTGGACGACCGTATTTCCGACTGTATAAGGGCTCACTTTCCTCATAAACGAAGGTTAGATCCAACGCATCTTCCAGTTTGCGTAGAAAATGATTTGTCGGCACTAAATCTTCTATCGTTACCATGTGTATCTTTAGCTGCACCCCTGCCACCCCACTCGCTTTTTCTCTATTTTATCACATTTCTGCGTTTTCGTCATGACTTTGTCAACAGCTCCAGATTGACGCTCGAAGCGGTGCTGTTGTTGGCATCACCCCCTCCCATAGCACCCTCATTCACCACAAACGAGCAAGCCGCTATGTTGTATTAGGTGAAATCTCACATTCACCCTTTACAACATACATCTTTTTAGCGATGCGTTGCCGAAGAGAGAAAATGTGTCTCAAAGTACCCGAATTGTTGAATGTCCCTGCGGACATTTATAGTTTTTTCCATTCAAAGTAAGATTTTATCCGAATTTTGCAGATTTCGCTTGATGAACTGAGTTGAGGACGCTATAATGCAGACATAGTGATTTTTCCTGAGATACTATGATACCGTCTGAAATAAGACGCGCATAAAATCTCTCGAATAATGACACCCTGAGAAGGGCTCGTAGCAAATCGCTGCGGGCCCTTTTTTGTTCCCATTTTTCCATCCCTACGTCCCCCGATTTTCTCCCTTTCAGGGGGATCCTTCGGAGGGAAATTCCCTAAAATTCTCCCCAGTCTTATCCCCAAACATCCCCGAGCGAGGCTGATTCTTCGAGCCAAAATACTCTGAAATCCCCCTGAAAAGCCCCTCTCTCCTGCCCCGTGCAGGTGATGATTCTCCCCGGAAAGGCTTCAATTTTGAACGGAACTGTCTGGTTTTTGGTATAAATTCTGCCTGTCGGACGCTCTGAAAGGGAAGAAAACAAGGGGAATTGCTGGGGAGAAGGTGGCTGCGAAGGACGCCCTCTGAAAGAGTAGATGAATGGGGGAAATGCAGGGGATTTTGATGGGGGATGTCGTGTGCGAAAATGCCATCTGAATGGGAAAAACGCAGGGGCGGACAAGCAGAGGAAAGTGGGAAAAAGTTGCAGAAATTGAGCTTTTTGATGTTGGAAATCATGCTGGAAATGGACATCTTTCGGCAGTCAAAGTGACAAAATGCCCAGACAAAGTGTTCGTCTAAAAAAAGACGCTTACAAGAGTTGATAGCGTCTGATTTACTGTGCGCATAATGCCTGCTAACAAAGAATGATGCGCTAAGGGGTCGTAACAACGAGTTGTTACGACCCCTTTTGCACTTGTCTTCTCTGAACAACCCTCATCACGCTGTTTATAAGGAAGCCCAGAAAAATTTCCATAGCGACGCAGAAAAAGTTTGCCGCAATGGCGGCAAATGCGCATGATAGACTCCTCAAAAAACCGGTGTACCGCAGCTCAACATCTCTGCGGTACACCGGTTTTTGCCCTCCTCACAGCAGCCAGGCCATCAGACCTGCTGCCACAGCCGCCAGAACCGCAGCATAGCCCCAGAGAGGGACCCGCCGCCACAGAGGCGGTCGGACGATCTGGGGGGCGGCGCAGCTGCGGGCGATGCGGCACGCCTCGCCAAGGACTTGCTGGGAGGTGACGCCCTCCTGGGAGAAGGCGTCGTTTTTGACGATAAAGATGGCCTGTTCAAAAAGCTTGGGGTCCGGGGAATCGACCACGATCACGCGGCGGGAAGTTCCTTTCACCATAGGGCGGCACTCCTCTCTTGCTCCGATGCTGTTCCCATTGTTTCCCGCTGGAGTAAAAAATATACTTCTGTACGGCGGTAAAAATGATCCCGGAGGCAGAGGCCTC
Source organism: uncultured Oscillospiraceae bacterium (assembly GCA_910584045.1). Lineage (GTDB taxonomy): Bacteria > Bacillota > Clostridia > Oscillospirales > Oscillospiraceae > Pelethomonas. The sequence goes on from CAJTYO010000043.1 coordinate 4,350, forward strand.
CGGGATCACGCTCTGTTTTTCAATACGGGAGGAAGGCTAGATTCATATCCACTTTCCCGCTGATACCGGGTATGCTTCCGCTGTCGGTATACTGCCAGATACGATAATTATAGTACATATCCGGCTGGTTCCGGCTGTTGTACTGTGCAAACCAGAAGTCATAGTTTGTCAGGCGGCTCAGGTCCAGGCGGGTGTATCCCACTTCCAGGCCCATATAGATCATGGGCGTATATCCTGCCTGAGCAACAGTCTCGCAGAAGGCGATGGCGCAGTCGGTGAGGGTGGCCTTGTCCACCCCGTAGCTCCGGGCCGTTTTTGAGTAGATTTCCCAGTCAAAGACGATGGGATACTCCAGCGCCCGCCCGTTCAGCTTCCCTAAGGTGTAGAGAGCCTCATCCACCGCCTCCGCCGGGGAGATGGCCTGGGAGTAGAAATACACGCCAGTCTTTAATCCCGCCGCCCGGGCGCCGGTGAAGTACTCCTCAAACTTTGCGTCGTCATAGAGTTCCCCAGACTCGGCAAAACGCCCGCCCACCCGGATGAACGCAAACTCTATGCCCGCTCCGGCCACCTGCCGCCAGTCGATGTCCCCGTTGTGCCGGGATACGTCGATGCCCAAGGCGGTGGTGTAGACCGGGTCATTGTAATACATGCGGCTGCCGTCCCGGACGAACAGATCTCGGTTATATGGCGCCAGTGGCACACCTGGCAGCACGGGGACCATCTTGTTGCCGTAGACAATATAGCCAGTAAGATTGGGATCGTTGGGGGCCTGGTAGGCTCGCAGACGGGAGACGATGGCGCACATCTCCGCCCGCGTGATGCCCTCGACAGGCTTATAGTAGCGGCGGCTGCCCTCGATTTCGCCGGTGATGACTCCCGCCTCATACAGGGCCAGCGCATAACCGTCATCCACATCGGTGAAGGGAGTGACCCCAGTCTTATAACCAAGGCCCATGGCGATAGCTGCCACCCGGGCGATGGTCAGGCGGTTGATGGCCGCGTCCAGGTCCGTAATCTCCCCGGGCAGCAGACATCCCAGTCTCTCTGCCAAGGCCAGATAGTTCCCCGCCCAATGTCCGTTGATGGTATTGCCGGGGTCCGACCCGGTGGCAGCCACCAGCAGCAGCTTCAGCGCTTCCCCCGCCCGCAGAATGCCGTCTGGCTGAAAGGTTCCGTCGGGATAGCCGCTGAGGATCTTCTCCGCACTCAGCTCCCGCACATAGCTGTAGTGCCAGTCGTTTTCTGCAACGTCTCGATAGGGGTTGACCCAGGTGGCGTAATCCGGCTTGGCTGTCACCGTCGGAGGAACAATAGGGGAGCTGCTGCCGCCGCTGTCACTGCTCCAGCGTGCATAAACCGCCAGAGCGCCCATGGCGGTCTCCTCCCCCGTCAGCTGTACGCCGCCGGCAGTGTACCACCCCTGGAATGTCTGACCGGCCAGCGTGGGAACAGGCAGCTGGCCGTAGGATGCACCCATGGGGTAATATACCGTACGGTTTTCCATACTGCCGCCATTTGGCTCGAAGTGTATGTAGCAGTAGCGAGACGTGCCATCCCGGAAGTTGTAGTCGCCGTAGAGAAAGAGGAATGCCTCCCGCAGCCGGCGGACCGTCAGATTCTCCAATACCTCCGTGCCGGAGTGGCACCATGTGGCGATGGCATTGACCACCTCCGCCTCACTGTAGCGGCTGATGCCGTTGATGAGGTAGGAGCACAGGCGGTAGTTCGGGTCAATCCACTGCGCTCCCAGAGAGTAGGTCATGCTGATAAGGGCGTCAAACTGGTACTGGGTGACGCTGATGCCGTACTGGAGCAGGAAGCCGTTGACCAGGGCCTCGTCATCGACCAGGTGCCGGCGCATCATGAGATCCGCCTCGGCTTCGGTGACGCCTGCCGGATAGTCCTGAGGATTGCATTCCACGGCGTAACCCACGTACCATTTCCCATTGCTGCCGGAATAGGGCTCCGCGCGGAAGCCCTCCAACTCCTTGATCATCTCCACACACGCCTCGCTGGTGGTAAAGGTCTCTACCGCCAAGGCTGCGCCGGACAGCAGCGACGCGGTCATCACCAGGCACAGTGTCAGGACCAGCAGCTTTTTCAGAGAAATCTTGGTCTTCATAGGCGATTCTCACTTTCTCCGGAAGAGGTTACAAAATTCAGCATTATTTTACCACATCCGCCGGATAAAAGGAACCCCTTCCCGCTGGAATTAACAGTTTTGTAATACTAACACTCGAGTAAAACGATGAACCGAGAGCCGAGGTGAATTTTCACCAGGCGGGATATCGTCCGCAGCGCGGGCTTTTGCCCAGGCAAGGGCGGCAACAAGGCGTGGTGAAAGTTCTGACGGCTAGAGTTATTTATATAGTGCATAAAAATCCCACCCGGGCACGATGCCCGGGTGGGATGCGGATTAATACGATTGCTTATTGGGGCAGAGAGCGCTGGGACCCCCGGCTGCTCTCGCCGCGCAGACGGAAACGGTTGGTCTGACTCTCCAGTACACGCACCTGTCCAAAGAGCTCCGAGCTGACGGCGGCAGACTCCTCGCTGCTGGCGGAGTTGGACTGCACCACGGCGGAGATCTGGCCGATGCCCTCTGCCACCTGGCTGATGGACATGGCCTCGCCCTCTACGGCACTGGCAATCTCGCCGATGCCGTCGTTGGACTGCATCACCAGCGTCAGGGTCTTCTGCAGGCTCTCAGACACGTCGCCCACAATCTGGCGGCCCCGACGGGTGGCCTGGACGGAGTTCTCAATGAGCTCCTTGGTAGCCTTGGCGGCCTGATCGGACTGAGCCGCCAGGGAGCGGACCTCATCAGCCACAACGGCGAAGCCCTTGCCGGCTGCACCGGCACGGGCGGCCTCCACTGCGGCGTTCAGCGCCAGAATGTTGGTCTGGAAGGCGATGTTTTCAATGGTAGCAATGATCTTGTCGATCTGCTGGGATGCGTGGGTAATGTCCTCCATAGCGGCCACCATCTGGCCCATCTGCTGGCTGCTGAGCTCCACCTGCTGGCTGGTCTGGCGGGCGTTCTCCTGGGCGGTGCCGGCAATACGGACGTTGGATTCGGCGTTGGTGCGCAAATCCTCCAGCGTGGCCTGGAGCTCCTGCACCGCGCTGGCCTGCTCTGTGGCGCCCTGGGCCAGGGACTGGGCGCCGCTGGAAAGCTGGTCGGCGTTGCCGGAGACCTGCTGCTGGGCCTGACGGATGCTGGAGAACGCCTGGGAGATATTTTCAGTAAAGCTCTCAATGGAAACTTCAATGGACTGGAAGTCTCCCACAAAGGGGGTGGAGGTATGTACGTCGAAGTTACCGTCGGAGAACTGGGCCATGATGCGGTTGATATCCTCCACATAGCCGCTGATGCGGGCCATGGACTGCTCCAGGTTCGAGGCCAGCCTGCCCATTTCATTTTTAGCCTTGATCTCCAGCTTCAGGTCAAGCCGCCCTTCCTGGAGGGGCTGGCAGCGCTGGCTGATGGAAACGATGGGTTTGACCACGTAGTTGAGCACATAGATGACCAGGCTGGCCAGGCAGATGAGGGCCAGGCTCAAGCCGATGATGGAAGTGGCGTGCATAATGGCTATAATGCTGCCCATGCGCTCCACGCCGGCGGCGCTGGACTGGGTAAGCAGATCCACCACCTGATCCAGCTTGCCCACCAGAACGGTCAGGTTGCTCTGGATGGTGTTCTGATAGTAGAGACGCGCCTCCACCGGGCTGGACTTCATCAGATCCAGCACATAGCTGGCGGACTGGTGGAGCTCTTTATGCAGGGGTTCCATTTCATTGCGAAGGGAGATGATTGCCGGGTCGTCGGTTCCGGCCTCGCCATAGATCCACTTGCCCAGCACACAGGTATCCGGCTGGGTGCTGCCAGTGAACTCGGTGCTGGCGTAGAGCGCGTTGCTGAGGTTGCTGGACCATTTGTAGTGGGCGGTTTCCGCCTCGTGACAGCGGTTGAGCAGGGCCGTGGCCTGCTCGTTGGCCTCCTGCGCCCGGTCCATACGGATGATGTTGACGGTAATCATTACACTGAAGAGAAGTACGGAGACAAGAGCCGCGGCTACGCGGATCCACACACTCCTTTTGATGCTCTTACCCATGATCATGCCTCATCTTTCTTCATTTTTCGCCCGCGCCGGAGACATGCGCTCGTCACCGCTCCGGCGAAGCGTCGCTACTTGTATCATATACTATTTGCGCGCCGGTTTCAACCATTATTTTTCCGTTTCTTGGTTTTGGCAGATATTTCCATCCTCCGCAGCCCCGGCGGGACGCATATCCCCCAGATCAAAGGGGGTGGTCTGGTAGACAAAATAGTTCAGCCAGTTGCTGTAGAGCAGATTGGCGCAGGAGCGCCAGGTCACCCGGGGGGGCTGCGTGTCATCGTCGCCGGGGTAGTAATTTTTCGGCACCTCAATGGGCCGGCCCAGGTTTTTGTCCCGCAGGTATTCCTGCTCCAGGGTGCCCGCGTCATACTCGGAGTGCCCGGTGATAAAGATCTGCCGCCCGCTCTCGGTGGACAGGGCGTAGACGCCCGCCTCCGGGGACGTGGCCAGAATCTTCAGCCCCGGAACCTTCTCCACGTCCTCCCGCCGCACGGTGGTGTGCCGGGAGTGGGGAACCATGAACACGTCGTCGCTGCCCCGGAAGAGCATGTTGCTCCTCCGCTCCACCACGTGGGGAAACACGCCGAACAGCTTCTTCTCCAAGGGGTACTTGGGGACGCCGTAGTGGTAGTACAGTCCCGCCTGAGCTCCCCAGCAGATGTGGAAGGTGGAGTGGACGTGGCTCTTGGTCCACTCCAGAATCTCGCACAGCTCCGGCCAGTACTCCACCCCCTCGAAGGGCAGATGCTCCACCGGCGCGCCGGTGATGACCATGCCGTCATAGTTGTTTTCCCGCACGTCGTCAAAGTGGCGGTAGAAGGCCAGCATGTGCTCCTGGGGGGTGTTTTTGGGGACGTGGTCCCGGGGGGCGATGAGCTCCAGCTCCACCTGGAGGGGAGTGTTGCTCAGCAGGCGGCTGAGCTGGGTCTCCGTGGCGATCTTGGTGGGCATCAGGTTCAGCAGCAATATTTTCAGCGGCCGGATGTCCTGGGTGACGGCCCGCCGCTCCGGCATGACGAAGATGTTCTCGTCCTTGAGGGTCTTGGCAGCAGGCAATTCGTTGGGGATTCGGATAGGCATGGTAATGATACTCCTTTGTCAAAGGGTTACGCCCAGTACGCGCCTGACGCGCCTGGTGGCGGCCAACATCAGCAGATAGAAGACGGCCAGATAGACGGGGAAGACCCCCATATTGATCCACTGTCCCAGCAGACCGCAGACCGCCGGGGCCAGCATGATGCCCACATAGGACGCGGCCATCTGGGTGCCGATGACGGCCTGGGAGACGTCCGCGCCGAAGTTTCGGGGGGTGAGGTAGTTGAAGTTGGGGAACATGGGCCCGTTGCCCAGGCCCACCAGGAATAGCCCTGCCGCCGCAATGCCCGGTCCGCCGGGAAGCAGCAGCAGCACCATGGCTCCGCCCAGAGTGATCTGCCCCAGCCGGATGATCCGCCAGCTGTCCAGCCGGGAGGCCAGCACGCCGGAGAGGAAGCGCCCCAGGGTCATGCCCGCGTAGTAGAACACTACGATCCCCGCGGCCCGCTCCGCGCGCAGGCCCTTGTACTCAACCAAGAAGGTGCTGGCCCAGTTCCCGCAGGTACACTCAATGGCACAGGAGGCGATGAAGAGGAACCACATCAGCTTAACCCCGGGGATTCGCGCGATCTCCCGGAGGCTCAAATCCTTTGTCTGCTCCTGCTCTTCGCCGCCCGAGGCCGGGTGGACCTTGCCCCACACCGGCAGGGTTAGCACCAGCAGCACAGCGATGGCCGCCTGGATGCCGAAGGCGATACGGTACCCGCCCCGCCAGCCCAGGCCGCTGTCGATCACCAGCGCCAGCACAAAGGGGCTGACGGCAACGCCCACGCCGTAAAAGCAGTGGAGGAAGCTCATGACACGGGCGGAGTAATGGAGGGCCACGTAGTTATTCAGCGCCGTGTCGATGGCCCCCGCCCCCAGTCCCAGAGGGACGGCGCACAGGCACATCACCAGCAGGTTCCCCGAGAAGGAGAACCCCAGCAGAGCGGCGGCGGTCATAGCGGTGCTGACAGCGGCGGTCCTGTTGGTTCCCAGCAGGCGGATGACCTTGGCGCTCAACATGCTGGATACGATCGTCCCGCAGCAGATGGTCACGCTGACGAAGCTGGCGAAGGAGATGGGCAGATGAAATCCTGTGTAAATCGCCGGCCAGGCGGCGCCGAACAGGGAGTCCGGGATGCCCAGGCCGATGAAGGAGACGTAGATGACGATAAATAATAGTGTAGCCATATTATTTTTTTCGACAGATTTTTATACTATTCACCAATGATCTCCCATTTGTTCGACTCTCCCCGTACCGCCAAAGCACTGGCATTCGTAAGCCTTATTCGATCTTTTACGGGCGCATCGAGCTTTCCTGTTTTTTCTCCTCCCGCGCAGTGGACCTCCAGAGTTGTGTCAATCAAGCCCAGATTATCCCGCAAATTATTGGAAAAAATGAGGCTCCCGGCGCTTACACCTATTACCAGGCCATTGCTGCGGATATACGCCATCAGCGATTTGTTAAACTGCGTATCATTGATTCTTTCAAGCAGGTATTGCGTATCCCCTCCGCATAAATATACCACGTCATACGTCCGCAGCTCTTCAAATTTCATTCCGGTATGCAGATCGTATACCCGAATATTTTGCTCCCGAATACCACATTTCAACAGATCATTCATACATTTTGGCAATACCGCTATCGCGCCTGCGTTGATTGCCGCCGTTGGTATGAACAAGGCCTTTACAAGGGACATCTCTTGAGCGGCCATGCTCATGAAGCACTCCTTGAGCTCCTCTGTTTCCAGACCCGCTGATGTCAATAATACTCTCATGCGTCCTCCCTGGGGCCAGAAGCCTGATGATTGTCGTTCCTACAGTACCCTTACACCACCGCCAGCGCCTGCTCCAGATCGGCAATCAAATCCTCTGTGCTCTCCAGTCCCACGCTCAGACGCACCAGGTCGGCGGACACGCCCGCAGCCTCCAGCTCGGCGTCGTTCATCTGCCGGTGGGTGGAACTGGCGGGGTGGAGGCAGCAGGTCCTCGCGTCCGCCACGTGGGTGGCGATGGTTCCCAGCCGCAGATGGCCCATGAAGGTCTCCGCCGCCTGCCGTCCGCCCTTCACGCCAAAGCTGACCACGCCGCAGGAGCCCTGGGGCAGGTACTTCTGGGCGGTGGTATAGTAGGGGTCGCCGGGGAGTCCGCTGTAGCGGACCCAGGCAATCTTGGGGTGATTTTGCAGATACTCCGCCACGGCCTGCCCGTTCTTGCAGTGCCGGGCCATGCGCACATGGAGGCTCTCCAGGCCAAGATTCAGGATAAACGCGCTCTGAGGGCTCATCATAGACCCGAAGTCCCGCATGAGCTGGGCGGTGGCCTTGGTGATGAAGGCCCCCTCTTTCCCAAACCGTTCGGCGTAGGTCACGCCGTGGTAGCTATCGTCCGGAGTACAAAGTCCCGGGAACCTGTCTGCGTGGGCCATCCAGTCAAATCGTCCGCCGTCCACGATGCACCCGCCCAGGGCGGCGGCGTGGCCGTCCATGTACTTGGTGGTGGAGTGGGTGACGATGTCCGCTCCCCACTCGATGGGGCGGCAGAGGATGGGCGTGGCGAAGGTGTTGTCCACAATGAGTGGCGTGCCGTGCCGGTGGGCGGCCCCGGCAAACTTCTCAATATCCAGCACTGTCAGGGCCGGGTTAGCGATGGTCTCGCCGAAAACTGCCTTGGTGTTGGGCCGGAAAGCCGCCTCCAGCTCCTTCTCGGAGCAGTTCGGGGAAACAAAAGTGAAGTCCACCCCCATCCGCTTCATGGTGACGGAGAAGAGGTTGAAGGTGCCCCCATAGATGGAACTGCTGGCCACCACGTGGTCGCCGCAGGAGGCGATGTTGAACACGGCGTAGAAGTTGGCCGCCTGGCCGGAGGAGGTGAGCATGGCCGCCGTTCCGCCCTCCAGCTGGGCGATCTTGGCCGCCACGTGGTCACAGGTGGGATTTTGCAGGCGGCTGTAGAAATACCCCTCGGCCTCCAGGTCGAAGAGCTGGGCCATATCTGCACTGGATTCGTATTTGAAGGTGGTGGACTGCACGATGGGGACCTGGCGCGGCTCGCCGTTGCCGGGGCGGTAGCCGCCCTGTACGCAGATGGTCTCAATATGGTCTCTCATAGACGTCTCCTTATTCTGGATAAATTATCCGATCAATTTGCCGGAGTACCGGTCCAGCTGTTGGACCAGATACTCGCCGCTCATCCAGTCCGTCACGTTCAGCCGTCCCATCATTCTCAGGCAGCTCTCATCATGGATGCGCAGCCGGTTAGGGCGCTCGTCGATAGTAAAGGTGGCGGCATAGCCCGCTTCCTTCAGCAGCGCGTCCGCCTCCTCGGTGTAGTAGCCGAAGGGGTATGCCAAGGCCAGCAGCTGTGTGCCCACCCGGTCTCCCCGCCTCTGGCGGAAGGCTTCCGCGTCCCCCAGAACGGCCCGGCGGTAGTCTTCGCTGCTCTCCCCCTCCAGCCGCCGCACGCCGTCCCGGCCGCTGTATCCATAGGAGGCCAGCTGGTGCATGTCGTAGGTGTGGCTCTGCACGTCGATGACCCCCTTCTCCACCCAGGGCCGGGCCTTCTCAAAGGCGAATCGCTCCTGCCACATGGGTTCACCGGAGTGGGGGTAACACTCCTCGCCCTCGTTTATACCAATGGAGAAGACGGTGGCGCACATCCCCGCCTCCTCCAGAATAGGAGCGGCCTCGGTGAGGTTGCTGGCGTAGCCGTCGTCCATCGTGATGAGCACCGGCTTGTCCGGCAGAGCCGTCCCCTCCTCCACATAGGCCACCAGCTGGGCGATGGTGACGGCGTGATACCCCGCCTCCTTCATGGCGGTCACCTGCTCCTGAAAGCGTTCGGTGGTGACCACAGTGCCCGAATCGCTCTCCTGGGCAAAGTGGTGGTACATCAGGACCGGCAGGGGGCAGGAGCTCTTGTCCAAATAGCTCAGATGGACGATGTCGCCGATCTGGAAAAGCAAAAGCAGGATCAGGGCTGTCAGAACGGGCGTCTTCCACCCCAATTTTTTATGATGCATGACGGTATAGCCTCCTGAAAGTGGTGGTCTGAAATCCAAGTGTCAGCTCCAACTATAGCACCTAAGTCTACACCTGTCAAACATTTTCTCCCTTTCAGGCAGCCGTCATACCCCGAAGTCCGCCGCCACTTTTTTCAGCATCTCCCGGATAGGCAGGTGGTAGGGGCACCGCTCCTCGCAGGCGCCGCATTCTACGCAGTCGGAGGCGTGGGCAGCCATTGCGCCATACCGGCTCTTGGCCCAGTCGGCCAGCCCATAGCGGCTGAGGTAGCCGTGGAAGACAAAGTTGTTGGGGATGTCGATACCCTTGGTGCAGGGAGCACAGTAGCCGCAGCGGCGGCAGAAGCTGTTTCCCAGCTCTCGGCGCATGGTCTCTACCTTCTCCAGCTCCTCTACGGACAGGGGGGAGCCGCCCTCGGCGGCGGCCACGTTTTCTTCCACCTCCTCGGGTGCGTACATGCCGGGCAGGACCACGTCGACGTTGGGATTGGCGGCGGCGAAGCGGATGGCCAGCCGCGCGTCCTCAATGGCCCCGCCGGCCAGGGACTTCATGTTGATGAAGCCGACATTCAGTTTTTTTGCCCGCTCCATCAGCTCGGCGGCCTGAGTCTCCACGATATTGTAGGGAAACATGACGGTTTCCACCCACTCCAGCTCCAGGGCCCTCTCGAAGACCTCGGGCCCGTGGGCGGTGAGGCCGATGTGTCCGATCCTTCCGGCCTCTCTGGCTTCCAGCAGAGCTTCCAGCGCCCCGCCTGGAGCGCAGATCTGCTCCAGCTGCTTCAAGCTGGGGTTGTGGACCTGATAGACGTCGATGTAATCGGTGCGGAAATTGCGGAGGCTGGTTTCGATGTCTCTGGCCATGCCCTCCTTATCCCGGCTCATGGTTTTGGTTGCCAGAACAAATTTCTCCCGTCTTCCCTCAATGGCCTGGCCGATCAGCTCCTCGCTGACACTGTAGCCCCGGGCGGAGTCTATGTAGTTGATCCCTGCCGCCTCCACTGCGTCCAGCAGTTTTTGGGCGGCCGCTGCGTCGATGCGCTGGATGGGTATGCCCCCCAGCCCTACCCGGGAGACCTTCAAGCCGGTTTTGCCAAGTGTAACGTATTCCATGTCCTTCTCCTCCAGATCAATACAAAATAATAGGAAATATATTTGACTGTGCCAATACGTCCAGCCGCTTTGCCATCATTTTTACGGCGGGATCGCAAGGTAACGACGTCATCCCCCAGGATTTCCAACCGCGCCTTGGGGGCGAGTGTCTCCCGGAGGTGGGGCTGTCCCTCATAGAGCATCTTCAATTTGGGCAGCACCTCTCCCTGTTCGGCCGGCAGCGCACTGTGCCTGCCAAACTCTTCTGTCAGCTTTTCCAACATTGCCAATATCTTTGTTATTCATAACGCCATCCATCTGTAAAATACGAATTTTTACGCGGTTCAAGCGCCTGATAAACGAGGGGTTGCGGGCCTGCCAATCAGCACTGTCTCTTTGTTTTAAAGCTTTTCGTTATGGGATAAACTGCAAAATAGCTAATCATACCGGACAGATGGAGGCAGGTCGATATCCAACCTGTGATCATTGGCAAAAGCATGATCACGGCTAAAACACATAAAATGAAATACAATATGCGTATCCCTGAAGAATATGTTTTCCACAAATCACGCATATTTACAATTCCGCCCGTTACAAAGGCGTATCCCACAGCGGATATACCGCACGCCAACTCATCTTGACCGTACAGCAGAGCCTGAAAGGCGACAGAAGAGAGAAGCATAGCCGCAATAAACACGATACATGTATTCTTTGAGCCTGTTTTGGCCTCCAATATACAGCCAAACGGGATTATCATCAGATAGTTCATAAACAAGTGAACCCATAGAAACCACAAGGGAGCACCCTTGCTGCCATGCATAAATGTTCCGCTGATATAGTGCCAAATATAGACCGGTTTGGAATGAAATGCGAACAGATCGTACATTCCCTCATAAAAAGAGGATGCAATAGCAAATAGTAAGCATACCGATGCCAGTGAAATTACAACAGGATATTTCTTCAGCAAATTCTGCACCATATAATCGCTCCAATCCAAATCCCGACCTTCCAGGTTCATTCATTATAGCACACGACAAAACCTTTATCAATTTCTTTTCGTGAGAACGCGTGAAAAAACGGCGGAGCCCCGTTTCCGGACTCCGCCGTATCATTTACGCCTGTGTCTGCTCTTCGCCGCCGTTCTCCGGTTTGTCCTCGGTCTCATCAGGTTCTTCCCCGGAAACCATGGGCATTGGGATCGGCTCGCTGACAATATTGATGTGCTTCGCCGGGGGCTCAATGGCGGCGGGCTCGCTCTTGGCAGGCACGCCGTAGAAGTCCTCCTTGTCCGGGTCCCGGCCATCCAGAATAGCCATCATCTGTCCGCCGGTGATCGTCTCTCTCTCAAAGAGGTAGGAGGCGATCTTATCCAGCATCTCCCGGTACTCCTCCAGCAGCGCTCGGGCCTCGTCGTGGCACTTCTGGAGCAGCTTCACCACCTCCTTGTCCGCCGTGGCAAAGGTCTCCTGGGCGCAGTTCATCCCGTACCCCCCGTCCAGATACTGGCTCTGTACGCTGCCCAGGGCCATCATGCCGAAGGTCTCGCTCATGCCGAATCGGGCCACCAGATTCCTGGCCAGCTCCGTGGCCCGCTCGATGTCGTTGGCCGCCCCGGAGGTCTGGGTATCAAACACCAGCTCCTCCGCGCACCGCCCCGCCAGCAGCGTCCGGATTTCTGTCAGGATGTCGTCCCTGCTCATCAGGAACTTCTCCTCCTCCGGCAGATGCAGTGTGTAGCCAAGGGTTCCCTCTGTGTGGGGGACGATGGTGATCTTGGTTACCGGCTGGGCGTTCTTCTGCTTCGCTGCTGCCAGTGCGTGTCCCACCTCGTGGTAGGCGATGATCTTCTTCTCCTGCTCGGTGATGACTGTGCCCTTCTTCTCCGCACCCGCGATGACTACCTCAAAGGAGGCCAGCAGGTCCTCCTGGTTCACCGCCAGCCGCCCATGGCGTACCGCCCGCAGGGCCGCCTCGTTCACCGTGTTGGCCAGGTCCGCGCCCACGCAGCCCGCCGTGGCCTGGGCCACCTTGTTGAGGTCCACATCCTCCGCCATCCGGATTTTTTTCGTGTGGACCTGAAGCGTAGCCAGACGGCCCGCCAGATTGGGCCGGTCCACGGTGATACGCCGGTCAAACCGCCCCGGCCGCAGCAGCGCTTTGTCCAGCACCTCCGGCCGGTTGGTGGCCGCCAGCACGATGATGCCCTTCGACGGGTCAAAGCCGTCCATCTCCGCCAGAAGCTGGTTGAGGGTCTGCTCCCGTTCGTCGTTGCCGCCGCCGAAGCGGGAGTCGCGGGTCTTGCCGATCGCGTCGATCTCGTCGATGAAGATAATGCACGGGGCCACCTTGGCCGCCTCCTGGAAGAGATCCCGGACCCGGCTGGCGCCCACGCCCACGAACATCTCCACGAAGTCGGAGCCGGAGATGGAGAAGAAGGGCACCCCCGCCTCCCCCGCCACCGCCTTGGCCAGCAGCGTCTTGCCCGTTCCCGGAGACCCCACCAGCAGCGCCCCCTTGGGCAGCTTGGCCCCGATGGCCGTATACTTGCCGGGGTTGTGGAGAAAATCGATGATCTCCACCAGGGATTCCTTGGCCTCGTCCTGACCGGCCACATCGGAGAAGGTCACTCCTGTGGTCTTCTCCATATACACCTTGGCGTTGGACTTGCCCACGCTGCCGATGCCGCCGCCCCGCTTGGCCATCAGGTTCATAAACAGCATGAACGCCCCCACCAGCAGCACCACGGGCAGGATGTACACAAGCATGAACTCCAGAATGGGAGACATCTCCGGCACATAGGGAACGCTGAACTTGGCTCCGTGCTCGTGGAGCAGGGTGATGAGATCTCCAATGGCCGCGTTGAGGGGCACCGTGTACAGGGTATAGTCCTTGTCGTAGGCGTTGCCCTCCTCGTCGGTGTAGACATAGCCCTCCACCGGCGTGATCTCCAGCCGGCTGTCCACCAACAGCACCTTCTCCACCTGATCCGCTTCCACCATGTCCAGCAGCTCGGTGTAGAGAATTTCATGGGTGCTGGCCTCCGCGTTGGCCTGCCGGCTGTAGGCGGAGAGATAGTTGAACACCACCGTCAGCACGATGGCCCAGATCACCAGGATCAGCAGGCCGTTGATATTTTTCTTGTTTTTGTTGTCGTTCTGGTTTTTATTGTTGTTGTCCATTTCCTTCTCCTTCTATATATCTTCGCGGGCGCACACAACCAAACCCGGAAGCGTCTATCGTGCATCCTATCACAAAATTGTCTCCGCCACAAGGAGTGTCTGTGGATTTTCTGTGAAATTTCTGTGAATACCCCTTTCGGATCGCGGTGATTTGTGATATACTGCCAACAATACCCCTATTCGATCCACTGTAAGCGGCCGGCGCTCCGGAGCAACCGTCTCTGGACACGCCGCCGGAAGGAGCTGATATGAGAGAATTTGAGGACCGTGCCGCCCCGGAGAACCTGATCGAGGGCCGCAACGCGGTGACCGAGGCCCTGCGGGCCGGAACCGCTATCGATAAGCTGTATACCGCCCGCGGCGAGACGGACCACACTCTGGGCCGTCTCGTCGCCCGAGCCAGGGAGGCCGGCGTGGTGGTGGTGGAGTGCGACCGCCGGAAGCTGGACGCCATGAGCCAGACCCACAGTCACCAGGGGGTCATCGCTCTGGCCGCCGCCCACAGCTACGCCTCTGTGGAGGACATCCTCCGCCGGGCCGCCGGGCGGGAGGAGCCCCCTCTGGTAGTGGTTTGCGACGAGATTTCCGACCCCCACAACCTGGGGGCCATCATTCGCTCCGCCGAGTGCGCCGGTGCCCACGGTGTGATCGTCCCCAAGCGCCGCAGCGCGGGGCTCACAGCCGTGGTGGCCAAGACCAGCGCCGGGGCGGTCAGCCACCTCCCGGTGGCTCGTGTGCCCAACATCCCGGCGCTGCTTAAGGATTTGCAGAAAAAGGGCCTGTGGATTTTCGGTGCGGCCGCCGAGGGGGACCGGACCCTCTACAGCGCGGACCTCCGCTCCCCCGCCGCCATCGTCATCGGCAGCGAGGGGGACGGCATGAGCCGCCTGGTCCGAGAGGGCTGCGACTTCCTGGTCAGCATCCCGATGAAGGGGCGCGTCAGCTCCCTCAACGCCTCTGCTGCCGCCGCCGTGCTGTTGTACGAGGCTGTGCGGCAGAGAAGCCTCCCAACGGAGCTCTGAGAAGGAGGCGGCGTACGCCGTCGGCCCGGTGAGTGAAGAAGAGAGTTTTATGACGGAAAAAAAACAGGATAACCATCCTAATAATCAAATAGAGCCATCCCTGATGGATACCCAGCGGCTGCTGCTGGGCGTGGACCTGCCGGAGGACGCGCCCTTCAGCCTGGACGAGATTCTGGCGGAGTTCAGCGGCGCTCAGGAAGCGGTCTCTCCTCCGGAGGAGCTGCCGGACCTTGTGCCTCCGCCAGAACCTATCCCGGAGCCGGTCCCAGAGCGCCCCTCCCGTCCGGAGACCATGCCCGTGTCCGCGCCGGAGCCCGAGAGTCCGCCGCCTGCGCCGCCCGGCGAACCGCCCAGGCGGCGCTTTCCCCTCCGCCCCCGTCCCGCGCCGGAGCCTGCGCCGCCACCGCAGCCGGAGGAGGAGACCTCTGCCCCGCCGGAGACCTCCGCCCGAGAGGCCGATGAACCGACGGAGGAGGACATGCTGGATCTGGCCTTCTGGGACGACTTTGCAGCCTCGGCGGGCCTTCAAATGGAGGAGCCCGCCTCAGAGGAGCCCGCCCCATCGCCCGGGCCCGCGCCGGAACAATCGGAGCCCGAACCTGAGGAGCCCTCCGTCTCCATGGAGGACGTGGTGGCCAGCACGGTGGACGCGGTAAAGGCTGTCCAGGAGAAGCGGCAGGAGAAGTTGCGCAAAAAGCTGGAGCGCGCCGCCCGGGAGCCCCGGAGCGTCAAACGCCGGGAGCCCGCCAGCCGCCGCCCCCTGCCGGAGGCAGACAGCGAGCCCTCTGCCGCTGAGACCGCCGCCCGGCACAAGCGCCGCTTCCGGGAGTGCCGCAGAGCCCTGACCCTCTCCTCCGTGGTGCTGGGGGTGCTGTGGACGCCATGGGTGCTGGAGAAGATGAACGTGGCCGTACCCTTTTTCAGCGAGAATGCCGATAACGCCGCCCTGTGCGTACTTATCGCCCAGACGCTGCTGGCCATTCTCTGCTGGCCGGTGTACCGGGCTGCCGTAAACGCCCTGCGGGACGGGGCCTGGACCGTATATGCCACGGCACTGCTGGCCACGGCGGTGACGCTGTTGGACGAGATGACCATGCTCCTGCTGCCCCAGCGGACCGACGCGGCTCCCCTCGGGGGAGTGGCGGCTGCGCTGAGCGTGTGGGCCCTGTGGGGGCTGACCGGCTGGCACCGGGGTATGGCGGAAACCTTCCGCATCGCTGCCATGGGCGAGCCAATCCGGGTGGTGGACTGCCCCGGACGGTGCATCGCCCGGGGACGCGGCAGCGGCATGGGCTTTTACACCCGAGCCGCCATGGAGGACACCTCCGCCCAGTGGCAGCGGCTGCTGCTGCCGGTGCTGGCGGCGGCATCGCTGGTGTTTGCGGTGCTCTCCTCGTGGGGGCAGGACCGGCCCCAGGACTTTTTGTGGTGCTGGTCGGTGGTGCTGTGCGCCTCCTCCTCCCTGGTGTTTCCCATGGCTTTCTGCATCCCCTTCGGCCGGGCGGCCGCCCATCTGGCCCGCAGCGGGGCCGCTGTGGCGGGGATGTACGGCGCGTCCGCCTTTGCCGCCGAGCATCGGCTGTCGGTGACGGACGCAGATTTGTTCCCCCGGGGCTCGGCCACTCTGGCCGGGGTGAAGCTGTACGGCGAGGAGCGGGGCAGAGCCCTCTCCTACGCCGCCACCCTGACGGGGCAGAGCGGCGGACTGCTGGGCCGCCTGTTTCGTGACGCCTGCGACCGGGAGCGCATCTCCCCCCAGGGGCTGGAGCACTTCCACATCCACGAGGAGGGCGGACTGGGCGGCATGATCCACGGGGAGACGGTGCTGGTGGGCAGCCCATCCTTCATGCGCCGCCAGGCGGTGCATATGCCCGCCGGCCTGAACTCCAAAACTGTGGTGTGCCTGTCGGTGGACGGCGAGCTGACGGCGGTGTTCCGCATTAAATACGGCGCTGCCGAGCCGGTGGAGTACGCCCTGCGGATTCTGCGGCGCAACGGCTTTCGGCTGGCCCTGGCCACCCGGGACGGCGTGGTGCAGCCCAAGTTTCTCAAGGCCCGCTTCGGCTGGGACGGCGGCGGGGAGCTGCCGGAGCCGGAGGAGCGGCTGCTCCTCAGCGACCAGGAGCGGGAGGCCGAGGGCCCCGAGGGCCTGCTGTACCGGGAGGGCCTGCTGCCCTACGCCTTTCTGGCGGTGGACAGCAAGCGGCTGTGCCAGACGGCGGCTGTGGGCAATCTGCTGTCCATTTTCAGCAGTATTGCCGGGGCCCTGTTGGGGTTCTATCTCACCTTTACCGGCAGCTACGGGGTGTTGACGCCCCTGCTGCTGATGATCTTCCTCCTGCTGTGGGCGGTCCCCATGCTGCCCCTGGTATGGACGGTGGATAAGGCGTAATGCCGTAGTATTAAAGAAAGAGGTTTGCATGAACAAGATCCAATATGCGCAGATAACGGAACATAATTTCAGCGGCACGTCTCTGGACGCATTCGTCCGCCGTCAGGAGGTCGCCCGCTGCTGGCGCTGGCGGGGCGGACAGTGGAAACTGCTGCCCGTTGCCTATGTGGAGGACTGGGACCTGGCAGGGCGGCGGCTCCGAGCCGGGAAGCTGCTGCGCAGCGTGCAGGACGGCGAAGCCGCTTACGGCGCTTGGGATGGGGATGCACTGGTGGGCTTTGCCCGCCTGGCCGGCCCGCGGTTTGGAAGCGCGATGCAATATATCGATCTGGCCCAGTTCCACGTCTCCGCGCCCTACCGGGGCCGTGGGATCGGACGGACGCTGTTTTCCATGGCCTGCCAAGGCGCCCGGGTGATGGGGGCGAAAAAGCTGTATATCTCCGCCCATTCCGCCGAGGAAACGATGGCCGCCTACCGCGCCTTGGGCTGCGTGGAGGCGGAGGAGATCAACTGGGACCTGGCG
The DNA here is from genome assembly GCA_910584045.1 of uncultured Oscillospiraceae bacterium. GTDB lineage: Bacteria > Bacillota > Clostridia > Oscillospirales > Oscillospiraceae > Pelethomonas. The sequence continues at coordinate 21,780 of CAJTYO010000043.1, forward strand.
AAAAAGGAGCCCTGTGACGTGCAGATGGAGTATAGTCTATAGGCCCTTCGGGGACCCTCTGATGGATTCATCAAAAAAGGCAGGTTGTTTTTGTTGATTTTGTCTAAATTCCGCAGCAAGAGAAAATTCCAGTTGTGCTAAATCGGAAAAAGTACTATAATTAATGTGTTAAGCAAGTCCGCACGCAGCGGGCACGATAAACGGAAGGAGACATAAACTCTATGGACATTCGCAACATCTGCCTGCTGGGTCACGGCGGCAGCGGAAAGACCTCCCTGGTGGAGAGTATGCTGTATCTCACCGGCGTCACCGACCGCCTGGGCAAGAGCGCGGACGGCAACACCGTTTGTGATTACGATCCTGAGGAAATCAAGCGCCAGATCTCCATCTCCCTGGCCATGGCCCCCGTCATCTACAATGGGGTAAAGATCAACGTGATGGACACGCCGGGCAACTTTGATTTTGTCGGCGAGATGCAGTCTGGCGTCCGGGCCGCCGAGGTGGGCGTGCTGGTGTGCGCCTCCAAGGACGGGCTCAGCGTGGGCGCGGAGCGCTGCTGGAAATACCTCAAGGAGCAGGGCAAGCCCTGTATCGTATACATCTCCAAGGAGGACGAGGAGAACGCCAACTTCTCCGAGACCCTTGCCGCCCTGCGGGAGAAGCTCTCCAAATCCATCGCCCCCGTGGTGGCCCCTATCTGGGACGAAAATAAGCGCACCATCGGCATCATCGATGTCATCAACCGCAAGGCCTATAAGATGCCCGAGAACAAGAAGGGCGCCAAGCGGGTGGAGATTCCCATCCCCGACAGCAAGCAGGCCGTGCTGGACGAGCTGTACGGCGAGCTGATGGAGGCCGTGGCTGAGACCAGCGAGGAGAAGATGGAGAAGTTCTTCGCTGAGGAGCCTTTCACCAAAGAGGAGATCATGGAAGGGCTGAAGATCGGCGTGAAGGAGGGCACTCTGGCCCCCGTAGTCTGCGGCTCTGCCTTCACCGGCCTGGGCACCGAGATGCTGCTGTCCACCATCATCGATCTGGTCCCCGCCTCTGTGGAGATGCCCCCCGAAAAGGCTGCGGACGAGTCCGGGGAGAAGGCTATGGAGCTCAAGAGGGACCCCAACGGCCCCACCGCCGCCATCGTCTTCAAGACCATCTCCGACCAGTACGGCAAGTATTCCCTGGTCAAGGTGATCTCCGGCAAGATTACCGGAGATATGTCTCTCTATAACCCCGCCACCGGAAAGACCGAAAAGCTGGGCCGCCTGTACACCATCCGGGGCAAGAAGAACGAGGAGGTCAAGGAGATCGTCTGCGGCGACATCGGCGCCATCGCCAAGATGGACCGGCTGAAGACCGGCGAGACCTTGTGCGACCCCAAGCACGCCGTCACGCTGGCCCCTGTGCAGTTTGCCGAGCCCTGTTACTCCCGGGCCATCGCCCCCAAGACCAGGGGCCAGGATGAGAAGGTGGGCACTGGCCTTATTCGCCTCAATGAGGAGGACCCCACCTTCAGTGTGGTCAACAATGCCGAGACCCATCAGGTGGTCGTCTCCGGCGCGGGCGACATCCAGATCGACGTGCTGGTCAGCAAGCTCAAGAGCCGCTTCGGTGTGGACGCCGAGCTGGATACGCCTCGCGTGGCTTATCGTGAGAAGATCCGCAAGCAGGTGCGCAAGCAGGGCCGCCATAAGAAGCAGACCGGCGGCAGCGGCCAGTTCGGCGA
>CAJTYO010000044.1 GCA_910584045.1 uncultured Oscillospiraceae bacterium
CCGTTGGCGGACCACTGGTCAACCAGGTCGGCCATGGGGCTGGACGGGGTGATCGGATAGATCGCCGCAACCTCGGAAAACGCATAGGAGACATGCGCCGCCGCGTTGTTGCCGTCCATGGACTTAAACTTTCTTGCCATAGTTTTTTGCTCCTCCTGAATATTTGATACTGCTATGGTGTGAATACACAGCAAGGTACTCATACAGTATTTACTATACCATGTTTTCCGCCTTCTGTAAACGGCCTGTTCGCACCATTTCCGGAAATTTTTCTTTTTCTCCGGAATGGCGGAAAATTGTATCCATTTTTTGGCGATTTTCGCAAATGAGGGATAGCGCTTCCCGGATATTCGTGGTATACTACTGATTATATTTTGTACTTCCCGCGCCGCCGGAGGGCGGCGGAGAGGGGAATGCCCATGAAAACCTTTTTGGCAGGACAATACGATATTGCCGTCGTCGGCGCGGGTCACGCCGGCATCGAGGCCGCTCTGGCTGCCGCCCGCCTGGGCCGGAGGACCATCTGCTTTACCATCAATCTGGACGCGGTTGGCAACATGCCTTGCAACCCCGCCGTCGGCGGCACGGGGAAGGGCCACCTGGTCCGGGAGCTGGACGCCCTGGGGGGCGAGATGGCGCGGGCCGCCGACGCGTCCTGCATCCAGTACCGCCTCCTCAACCGTGGAAAGGGCCCCGCCGTACACAGTCTCCGGGCTCAGGCGGACCGCCGGCGCTATCAGGCCGTCATGAAGCACGCTCTGGAGCGGCAGGCCAACCTCACCCTTCGCCAGGGGGAGGTTGTGGATATCCGCCTCACCAGCGGCCGGGTGAGTCACGTGGTTGCGCATACCGGCGCAGTCTATGAGGTGGGAGCCGCCGTGATCTGCTCGGGCACCTATCTCAATGGGCGGACCATTGTGGGCGAGTGCGTCCGGGACGGCGGGCCCGACGGCATGTTCGCCGCCTCGGCACTGACGGAGCGCCTGGTGGCTATGGGGCTGCGCCTGAGGCGCTTCAAGACGGGCACCCCGCCCCGGATCAACGCTCGCAGCGTGGATTTCTCCAAAATGGAGCGCCAGGAGGGTGACGGGGAGACCATGCCCTTCTCCTTCGAGACGGAGGCCCCCCCGGTGAACCGGGCGGTGTGCTATCTGACCTACACCAGCGAGGAGACCCACCGGATCATCCGCGCCAATCTGGACCGCTCCCCCATGCACAGCGGAGTCATCGAGGGGGTGGGCCCCCGGTACTGCCCCTCGATCGAAGCCAAGGTCACCCGCTTTGCGGACAAGCCCCGGCACCAGCTGTTCATCGAGCCCATGGGCCTGGATACGGAGGAGCTGTACGTCCAGGGCTTCTCCTCTGCCATGCCGGAGGAGGTCCAGTTGGCCATGCTGCACACCATCCCCGGCCTGGAGCAGGCGGAGATGATGCGCCCCGCCTACGCCATCGAGTACGACTGTGTCGATCCCCTGGAGCTGCGGCCCACCCTGGAGTGCAAGAAGGTCCCCGGCCTGTACGGCGCGGGGCAGTTTTGCGGCTCTTCCGGTTATGAGGAGGCGGCGGTCCAGGGCTTTGTGGCGGGGGTTAACGCCGCCCTGGCCCAGAAGGGGGAGCCCCCTCTGGTCCTCTCCCGGGGCCAGTCCTATATCGGTACGTTGATTGACGATCTGGTCACCAAGGGCACGGACGAGCCCTACCGCATGATGACCAGCCGCAGCGAATATCGCCTGCTGCTCCGTCAGGACAACGCGGATCAGCGCCTGTGCCCCGTGGGCCGCCGGATTGGCCTGGTGTCCGCTGAGCGGCTTGCCCGGGTGGAGGCCAAGTATGAGGCCGTGGACCGGGAGATCCGCCGTCTGGCCGCCCGGGGTGTGCCGCCCTCGGAGGAGCTGAACGCCCTTCTGGCGGAGCGGGGCACCGCGCCGGTCACCGACGGCGCCCCCCTCATTGCCCTTCTCCGCCGGCCCCAGGTGCGTTACGAGGACCTGAGCCCCTTCGACCCGGACAGGCCTGACCTGCCCCCGGCGGTGCGGGAGCAGGTGGAGATCTCCGTCAAGTACGAGGGCTATATCCAGCGCCAGCTCCAGGAGGTGGAGGAGCTGCGCCGGATGGAGAGCCGGTCCCTGCCCGCGGATATGGATTACGCCTCCATCCAGGGGCTGCGGCTGGAGGCTAGGGAGAAGCTCGGCGCCGTGCGCCCCCTGAATCTGGGGCAGGCGGCCCGTATCTCCGGCGTGTCCCCTGCGGATGTGGCGGCGCTGATGATCTCCCTGGAGAAATAAAATGGATGCTTCAATTGGCGCGTCCGTCCAACACACTTACAGACAGGCTGGAGAAAGGAGCCCCCTATGTCGGACATCACCATGCGCTATGTCAAGCAGGGCGGCGGGCCGCCCCTGCTCTTCCTCCACGGCAACGGGGAGAACGGTTCCTATTTTGTCAACCAGATGGGGGCCTTTTCCCTCCACTACACGGTCTATGCCATCGACACCCGGGGCCATGGACAGACCCCCCGGGGCGAGGCCCCCTTCACCATGGCCCAGTTTGCCCAGGACCTGCTGGACTTCCTGGACGAGGAGAAGATTGAGCGCACCAATATACTGGGGTTCAGCGACGGGGGAAACATCGCCCTGACCTTCGCTCTGGCCCATCCGGAACGGGTGGACCGGCTGATCCTCAACGGAGCCAACCTGTCCCCCTCTGGTGTGAAGCTCCATTTGCAGATACCCATTGTACTGAGCTATCATCTGGCCTCCCTCTTTGCCGGCAGATGTCTGGAGGCGAAGCTCCGCGCGGAGATTCTGGGCCTGATGGTCAAGGAACCCCATATCCGGCCCGAGGAGCTGACCGCCCTCACCGTTCCCACATTGGTCATTGTGGGAACGAAGGATATGATTAAGGACGAACATACCCTGCTCATCGCCAGCAGTCTGCCCAACAGCCGGCTGGAGATCATCGTGGGGGATCATTTTATTGCCGCTAAGAATCCCGACGCCTTCAACGAGGCCGTCGCAGCCTTCCTGGCGGACACGAGGAGTGAAATATCGTGAGACTGTTTCTGGCAATCATTGTCTGCAAGCTGCTGCGCTTCGCGGGCAGACTGGTGGGCAAGGGCAGCAGCCTGCCCGGAAAATACGCTCTGAAAATCTGCCCCGACGCTCTGGGTAGGGTGAAGCTGCCCGAATATATCGTCGCTGTCACAGGCAGCAACGGTAAGACCTCCACCGTGGAGATGGTCGCCGCCATCCTCCGGGCGGGGGGGAGGAGCGTGGTATATAACGAGGAGGGCTCCAACCAGATCGAGGGGGTAACCACCCTGATCCTGGGCGGCTGCTCCCTGGGCGGGCGGCTGCGGGGCGACGTGCTGCTGCTGGAGAGCGACGAGCGGTATGCCCGGCGATCCTTCCGCTGGTTCCACCCCACCCACTTTGTCATTACCAACCTCTACCGGGACCAGCTGACCCGGAATGGCCACCCGGAGTGGGTCTATGATGCCATTCTCCCCGCCGTCCACCCGGAGACCACTCTGGTGCTCAACGCCGACGACCCCCTGGTGAGCCGCTTCGCCCAGGACCACGAGAAGGTGAAGTGGTTCGGTCTGGACCGGTGCTCCATCAGCACAGAGGAGCACCGCGGCATCTACCACGACGGCGCGATCTGCCCCGTCTGCCACGCTCGGATGGAGTACGGGTGCTACCATTATGAGCATATCGGACACTACCGCTGCACAAGTTGCAGCTATGGCCGCCAGAAGACGGACTTCACTGTCACGGCCCTGGACCTGGAGAGCGGGAAGCTGACCATCGACGAGGGGACGGAGATATCCCTGGCCTTCAAAAGCATTTATAATGTGTACAACATTCTGGCGGCCTGGTCGGTGTGCTCTCTGGCGGGAGTGGACCGGGAGGTCATGACCTCGGTCATCAACAACTATATTCTGAAAAATGGACGGATGGTCCGCTTCACGCTGGGGGGGCATCGCGGTACGCTGCTGACCAGCAAGCACGAGAACTCCGTGGCCTATGACACCAACCTGGGGTATATCGCGGGCACGGAGGAGCCGTGTCAGGTACTGGTGATTGTGGACGCCATCAGCCGCAAATACTTTACCGGCGAGACCAGCTGGCTGTGGGACGTCGACTTTGAACAGCTGAACCGGCCGCATGTGCAAAAGGTCCTCCTCTGCGGCAAGTATGTCCACGATCTGGCCATGCGGTTCGACTATACGGATATCCCAGCGGAGAGGATCGCCTGCTATGACGCCGTTTCCCAGGCAGCCGGGGCGCTGGAGGAGGATGGGGGGAGCGAGGCGCTGTACGTGGTGACCTGCTTCTCCGATCGGGACAAACTGCTGGGCCTGGTCAAACGGGAGGAGGGCTGACAATGGAGGTGACAATCTTACACCTGTTTCCCGATTTTATGAGCCTCTACGGCGAGTATGCCAACCTGGCGGTGCTGCGCCGTCGTCTGGAGGACCTGGGCGTACAGGTGACGGTCCGGGCGGTAAACGGCGAGGACAGGCCGGACTTCCGGGGCTCGGATCTGCTCTACATGGGCGCGGGCACGGAGCACAGGCAGAAAATCGCGCTGGAGAAGCTCCTGCCGGTGGCGGCGGAGCTGCGGGCGGCGGTGGAGGCGGGGACGCTGCTCCTCTTCACCGGGAACGCCATGGAGATGTTGGGGGCTTCGGTCACTGACGCCGCAGGGAGGGTTTGGCCCGCTCTGGCACTGGCGGATTTTACCACCGTGGAGACAGACCAGCGGACGCCTGGGGATGTGGTGGCATCTCCGGCGCTGTGGGAGGCCCCAACGGTGGGCTTTATGAACAAGTGCAGCGTGACCCAGGGGATCACTACGCCGCTGTTCAAGGAGCTGCTCCTGGGCTTCGGCAACGACGCAGAGCACGGGGCGGAGGGATATGTGTCCGGCAATGTGCTCGGCACCCACCTCACCGGACCGGTACTGGTGAAGAATCCGGAATTTCTGGAGTTTATCACCCGGCGGCTCTATGAGGTCAAGGGCTGGGAGTGTCCAGCGCGCCTGCCCGACCTGCCCCACCAGCGGGAGGCCTATGAGGTGACGCTGCGGGAGCTGCGGGCTAGGGTTAGATAAGGGTCCACGGGTGGCGGTATGGCTCTCCTAATTGGGGAATAGTATGAAGCTGTATGTTTGTTATAAAGGGTGAGGCTAATATCTTGCCACATACAACATAGCTGCGGCTCATTTGTGGCGAATGGAAGCAGTTGCGAGAAGGGCGGTGATACCTCAAAATCAAGCATTTTCCGCAACTGTACGAACATTATCTCACAAATGGAATGGGTGGGCGACATGAACAGCATCCGTAACCGAGCTGAAGAAAGTATTCTGCATGAATTAGTCTATGCGATGTAAAAAAGCCAGGGGGAGCATGGTGATCGACATGCTCCCCCTGGCTTTTTGCATTACTCTTTCCCTCTGCTCTTGTAAACGTTATAGCGATTCTTACATTAGGGGCTGCAAAACTCAGCATTGGGGCGGATGGCGGCGAAAATTTTGTTGCAGTGTTTACAGGCATTCAAAGTGCTGCTCGTATCTGTCAGCATAAAGCGGGAAGGGACGAAAGCGATGAAGGTCACACCCGGGGGGAAAGTCTGCCCTTTTGCTTGCTGTTGCTGCCCAGCACATCATTCTGCCGCAATAATAAATATTGAGAGTGTCAGCTTTCTGTCTCCCGCAGGCGCTCCACAATGGTGCGGCGGCTAACGGAACGGTACGTCAGCAGGGGGATCAGAACCCCCAGAATCAGAAATAGCGGTATTACCGCCAAAACCGGCACGACGGTAAATTGATAGGTGAAAAACCAAAAGACAGAGCAGAGTGATCCCACCAGCGGTCCCAGTGCGGCGCTCAGGACCAGGGAGAGGGCGGCGGACAGCATTGTGTAGTACAGCCCTTCGTACACCAGCATGGTGTTCATCTGCGTTCCAGTCATGCCCACAGATTGGAGCATTGCCAGCTCCCGCTTCCGGGCCAGGATGCCCGTCAGCGCGGTGTTGATGAAGTTGAGCACACCCACCAGTCCGATGATCCCTGCCAGTGCGCCGCCCATGGTCAGGAACATACTCCGAAAGCCTTCGAACTCCGCCGCCATGCGCTGTTTGCTCTCGTAGCCGCAGGTGGGCTGGACGGACTCCGTGTAGTTCTTCAGGAAGTCGTCCATAGCCGTGCCGGCCGCCTCGTCAGTGTTGAAAGCGTAGATCATGACGGAGCTGGTGCCGGTGTCCCGCCGGAACAGCTCCGCTCCCATCGCCAGCTTGCTGCCTCCCAGGGTGGTATAGCGGTAAGTGAGGGCTCTGGGGATCTCGATCATGGCGCAGACGGTGTACTCCTTTTCCTCATAGACCTTTGCCCGAGGAGCGAAATTCGTCTCTCCGCGGTTCCAGCGGGCGGCTGACTCCTCCGCGGTGATTTCCTCCCCGGTGTCCGTGTCGACGTTCACCCACTCCTTCACATAGCGGAGCTTCACGGTATCCCCCACCTTGAAGCAGTTGTCATCCTCATGGATCACTCCGTAGTCGTCGGCGGCGTAGACGGCGGCGATGGCGTTCCGGCTGGGGTCGGACAAGGGGGCGGTATCTCCCTCCAGCACGTTTATCTCGCCGAGAATGAAGTCCTCCAGGCCGTAGAGCTGGGCGCTGCCTACGACGGTGTCCTCACTCACATGCTCCCGGGAGGCGACAACGCTGTCCAGCTCCTCCTCGGAATAAACGCTGCTGATACCCTGGCGGAGGTACTCCTCCGGCAGAAGGGCCTGGATCGTGCTCTCCTGACCGTAGACCCGGCCCCCTTCGGTGATGCCGCCTCGGGAGATGACCTGGGCGATGGTTTCCTCCGGAAGCGCCTGGTCCGCCGAGTGGAAGTTTTCGCTGAGACGGAAGTAGTCGGCGTGGCCCAGGACAAAGTCGGTGGCTACCAGGTCGGAAAGATATTTCTCCATGTCGAAGCCGTTCGTAAACGTATACACCAGGTTCATCAGCACCACCGCCAGGGTCAGGGAAATCATGGTAATGACCGTTTTACTCCTGCTCCGGCCCAGGTTGGCCCAGGCCATTTTCGGCAGGGATGCGCCGGCGGCAGCCTTCCGCTTGCCGCCCTTCTTCCCGGACTGCTGTCCGCCTTCGGTATAGCGCACCGCCTCCACCGGAGAGACCTTGGCGGCGATCCGCCCGGGCCGCGCGCAGGAGAGGAACACCGTCAGCAGGGAAAACGCCGCCGCGCCAATGAAAACCCAGGGATTGAAGGAGACGAACGAGTTCTTATAGTTGAGATGGGCCATGATGACCGGCGCCAATATGTTGCCGATGATGAAGCCCAGAAGCAGGCCGATGGGGATGCCCGCCAGACTGAGCAGGAGCGCCTGCTGGCGGATCATCCGCTTGATCTGCCGCCCCGTGGCGCCGATGGTTTTCAGCAGGCCATAAAACCGGATGTCGTTGGTGACGGAGATCTGGAAGACATTGTAGATGATGAGATACCCGGTGAAGATGATGAGCAGAAGAATCACCACAATGGTAGTGAAGGGCACAGGGTCAATGCCGTTAGAGATCCGGTCCCCGGTGTAGCCCCAGTTCGCGCCGATGATCAGGTAGTTCTCTGCCCACGCCTCGGCGCATTGATAGCCATAATTTTCCAGAACTGTGTTCAGATTTTCTCGAATGCCTACGGCGCTCTTGAACATGATGTCCAGGTTCCAGACGCCCGTAAAGGAGTCCTGCTCCCCGTTGGACAGCGCGCAGATCTCCTCGGCGGCGGACCGGGGCAGCAGCACGTTGTTGGAGAGCATGGCGCTGTCGTACTCCCACCAGCCGGAGAGGGTGAAGGTTCGCTCTATTGTGCGGGGATGCGCGGTTCCCTCGTCCAGTGTAATGGGCATGGTAAATTGCGCGCCCACCCTGGGCTCGACGCCCAGCAGGGCCAGGACGTGGGTATCCGTCGCGGCCTCATCGGTGCCCTCCCGGGGGAGCGCGCCCTCCACGGGGGTGCAGAAGTAGTGGGACGCGCCGTTGGGCTCGATATAGCTGACCTCCACATGGGATATGTGAAAGGGCGGGTCGTGGGGCATTCCCACAAAGAGACGGCGCCAGGAATCCTGGATCAGAGGGTCCCGGCGGAGCTGCTCCGACTGCTCCCAGGTGATGTCCTTGATGGAGCCGTGGGCGTCGCCTCCGGCCCGGCGGAAGTTCTCCTGCTGGTAGGAGTAGTTGATGGACGCGGCGATGGTAAACAGGGAGGTAAACAGCACCGTGGTCAGGGCAATCGCCAGCGCCGCGACGGCGTTCCGGGCCCTGGCCGCTTTCATGGAGCGAAAGCCAAGCCGCCGGACACAGCTTCCGTTGGATACTTTGATCATGCCGCTCACCCCCGCACCACAATGCGGCCATCCTCAATGCGGATGACGCGGTCGGCCATCTGGGCGATCTCCTCGTTGTGGGTAATCATCACAATGGTCTGCACAAACCGCTGGCTGGTGACCTTCAGCAGGCTCATTACGTCCTGACTGGTTCGGCTGTCCAGATTTCCGGTGGGCTCATCCGCCAGGATGATCGCAGGCTTCGCCGCCAGTGCGCGGGCGATGGCCACCCGCTGCTGCTGACCGCCGGAGAGGTTGTTGGGCAGGTTTTGCAGCTTGGATTCCAGGCCCAGGGTCTCGATAATCTGGTTCATGTATGCCTTGTCCGGCTGTCCGCCGTCCAGCTGGATGGGCAGGACGATGTTTTCGTACACGTTCAGCACCGGCACCAGGTTGTAATTTTGGAACACGAAGCCGATCTTCCGCCGCCGGAAAATGGTGAGGGCTTCGTCCTTCAGGGTGGAAAGCTCCCGCCCGTCCACGGTGACGGTGCCGGATGTGGGCCGGTCCAGCCCGCCCAGCATATGCAGCAGGGTGGATTTGCCGGAACCGGACGTGCCCACCACGGCGGCAAACTTGCCCTTCTCCACCGCCAGGTCCACGCCGTCCAGGGCCCGGACCTCCGTGTCGCCGGAACCATATATCTTCCGCAGGTCATGGGTCTCCAAAATGGCCATAAAACATACCTCCATAAGGTTAAAGTCTGTACCGTTTCTCGACGGCACAGACTTTAACACAAAAATCTTTCCAGGTTCTTTCTGAAATCTTACAGTTTGGAAAGATTTCAGCTCCGGGGCAGATAGAGGGAGAAGCAGCTCCCCTGCCCCGGCCGGGAGGACACCTTGATATATCCGCCCTGCCCCTCTGCGATCTGGCGGGTCAGATACAGTCCGATTCCCACGCCCTCGGCCTCGTAGGCGGCGGGGGAGCGGTAGAATCGCTGAAATACCTTGGCCCGCTCCGCCTCCGGGATGCCGGGGCCGTTGTCCGTGACGTTGACTCGGCAGAACATCTGGTAGGGGATAACCTCGACTGTGACCGTCCCGCCAGCGGGTGTGTATTTTACCGCATTGTCCAACAGGTTGCACACAGCCTCCGCTGTCCACTTGGGGTCAAAGACCGCTTGGACGTCCGTAGATGCCAGCGTTAGGGTGATACCCTTCTCCACCGCTTTGGGGATAAACTGAGCAGCGGCGTTTTCCAGCATGGGCGCCAGCGGCCCCGCCTTTGGGTGCAGGGCCAGGATGCCCGCCTCCAGCCGGGAGGTCTTCAACAGTGCATCCACCAGAACGCACAGCTTTTCCACCTGACCCTCCAGAGCTGCGGCGCAGTTCCGGCCCTCCGGGGAAAGCTCCTGCTCCGACAGAAGCTGGGTATACAGCAGAATATTAGCCACCGGGGTCTTCGTCTGGTGGGAGATATCGGCGGTCAGGGTCTTGATCTTGTCCTTTTCCTCCTGGAGCCTCTGGGCGGAGACGGCGTTGGCGGCCAGATAGTGGGCAAACCGGGACTCGACGGCTGAGAGCAAGCTTTCGTCGAAGTCCTGCTCCAGAAAGGTCCCCGCCATAGCCGCATCCAGCATACGGTTCAGATTTTTCATGACGCGCCTGGCGTGAAGGCGGTTCCAGACCGCCGCCGCCAGCGCGACCGCCGCGAAAATGGTGATGACAGCAGTGCTCCATGTCATGTCAATTCACCGCCCAGGTGTAGCCGATACCATAGACCGTTTTCAGAAAGCGGGGCCTGGAGGGCGTGTCCTCCAGCTTGTCCCGCAGGCGCTTGACGGTGACCGACAGGGCGTTTTCCTCCACGTACTCCGTGCCGCCCGGCCACACCCGTTCCAGCAGCGCCTCCCGGGACAGAACGCGGCCCCGGTTTTCCGCCAGGATCCGCAGCAGCCGCTGTTCCGTTTTGCTCAGTTCGATGAGCTGGCCGTTTTTGCGGAACTCCATCCACTCAAAATCAAAGGAGAAACCCTCTAACTCAACTGCGGCCGTCTGTACCGGAGTACCACGCCGCAGTTGGGCGTTGACCCTGGCCCGCAGTACAGCCAACGAGAAGGGTTTGGTGATATAGTCATCCGCTCCGGATTCAAGGCCCACGACGACGTCGGTTTCCAAGTCGTTCGCCGTGAGCAGGATGACGGGTACACTGGAGTGGCAGAGCCGAACATCCCGCAGCAAATCAAGCCCGCTTCCGTCCGGCAGGTTGACATCCAGGATGAGTAAATCAAAGCCTTTGCCGGGCAGAATGCTTTGTGCTTGGGATAACGCAGTGCACAGTTCCACTTGAATGCCGTCATTTTCCAGGGCAAACCGGATGCCTTGTCCCAGGGCGGCGTCATCCTCCAGCAGCAAAATGTGCTTCATCGCGGTCCTCCTATCAAGTGTTGATTCTATCATACCCTCCTTTGGGTGCTTTTTCAAGGATTTCTTATGTTGCAATGTGAGGCGTTCAGTAATAGGGGGAAGGGCAAGAATTTCCCATCATAAAGTTGATCTGATATAGAAACATGGGAATAGAGCCCCAGGCACACATTTCCCCTTGTCAATATCTATATAATGATTCGTTAGTTAAAAATTTCAAGAAGCATTTTTGTCGGCAAGCCGCGATCCCGTTTACATTCCAGCTGATGATTTTTACCGGAAAAGACCCCCTTCTGCGTGAATTCACGCCAAGATACCAACTGTTTTATAGGCTGTACCCAATTTCCACAAGAGGTCCTGGTTTTGAGACGACACCAGCCATGTATAGAAAGGCTTGTACTTAGATTGCATTTCCTCTTTTATACCTTATATCTCCGCCTCGGAGGAAGAAAAGGCTTCGCCCGGAAGATTTCACAGTTAATCTAAAAATATGTAGGAATGCACAGCGGCAAAAAGTTCCACTGTGCATTCCACAAATAAAAGTTTCAATATCCGCGAACTACAGCCGTATTTCAACGCATTATACCTTCAAAAGCAATGTACATAATTGCCAAGATTTTTGCCGGCTTTCAGAGTTTATAGGAGGTTCATAAAAAAAGCCCTTGCATTTCAGTCAAACTCAGGGTATGATTTCACCAAAAAGATTTTTAGGGCTAAAAAAGATTGTTATGATATTGCGCTCCAGGAGAGCGTCCGGACGAACATGCCAGTAAACGGAAGTGCTGGCGCCTTTGCATACGAGGGGCATGCCCCGGCGGGTCAGATGATCCTGCTGGGATTACGGCATGTGGCCGCCGTGTTCGGCTCCGCTGCTGTCGTTATGGCGGCGATCATGACCATCAACTCAAATCTGGTTCTGCCGAAGGACCCGGAGGAGCAGCCGCCCCTATCCTGCGTGTCTCTCCCATCAATGTAGACGTAAAATCAGAAATTTGGGAGCTTCCTCCCGAAAAAGGAGGTCAATTTATATGCCGCTGATTGATAACAGACGCAGCCACGCCGCAGATGAGAGAACTTCCTGGATGGGGGATGGAAAAGCGTCAAGTGCTATTGGGCTCCTGGAAATCCCCCAAGGCCGCAGGATCAGGGGGTGGGGCCAGTGATCAGGAATGAGGCCGTCAGGCGCTTTGCTGTCTTCATGGCCGGGGTGCTGATCTGCTCGGCGGGTATCGCCTTTATTACTCGCGCGGGCTTGGGCACGTCCCCCATTTCCAGTATTCCCTTTGTCTTGAGCTTGATCACACCGGTCTCGATGGGCGTATATACGCTGTCCTTCAACCTTCTCTTTCTGCTGTGCGAAGGACTGTTGGTCAAGCGGTTCACCATGGCGCAGATGCTTCAAATTCCTGTTACCATTCTGTTCAGTCTGTGTGTGGACGGCGCGCTGCTGCTGGTCCCTTCTCAGTACGGCGGCCCGTTGGTGCCTTCGGCGGCCTATCTGGCGATTGGCTGCATCATTATGTCCTTTGGAATTTACCTGGAGGTTCTGGCGGACAGCATCATGCTCCCTGGCGAAGCCTTTGTGCGGGCGCTGTCCAAGCGGACTGGCAGAGGATTCGGAACAATAAAGGTTTGCTTTGACAGCGTCCTTACCGCAGGCGCTGCGCTGACGGCGCTATGGGCCTTTGGATATTTAAACGGCGTAGGGGGCGGCACGGTCTTTTCTGCTTTGGCGGTTGGCCAGATGGTAAAGGGCTGGGGGTGGCTGCATCGGAGAATAAGAACCTGTATTTACAACCGCTGAACGCTGGCCGGCCTTTTTCTCGTCCATCCGGTATCCCCCGATTATGAAAACAGGCTCGAAGAAAAAACGCATCAATTCCGTCCGGATCGGTCCGGATAGAGGATAAAATGGAGGAATAAAAATGGAAGCAATCAAATGGGTTTCTAACCAGATGCCCAAAAGCGATGACCGGCAAATCGCCCTTATGTCTCTGTCCAACGTAGCGAAGGCGCGTTTCTTTCACAGCGGCTTTCCCCAGTATTCCATTACGCCCCTGGCTGAGCTGGACGGTATGGCGAAATATCTGGGTCTGGCCGGACTGTATGTAAAAAATGAGGCCCACCGATTTGGCCTCAACGCTTTCAAGGTGCTGGGCGGTTCCTTTGCCATGGGACGGTACATTGCCAAAGAGATGGGGCGGGATGTATCCGAGATGTCCTATGACTACTTGACCAGCGAGGCGTTCCGTCGGGAGTTTGGTCAAGCCACCTTCTTTACCGCCACAGACGGCAACCACGGCCGGGGCGTGGCCTGGGCGGCCAACAAGCTGCGGCAGAAGGCGGTCGTCCACATGCCCAAGGGCAGCAGCAAGCCCCGCTTTGACAACATTGCCGCCGAGGGTGCGCAGGTGAGCATCGAGGACGTGAACTATGACGACTGTGTGCGTATGGCCGCCGCCGAAGCCGCACAGACAGATCATGGCGTCATCGTCCAGGATACCGCCTGGGAGGGCTACGAGGAAATTCCCAGCTGGATCATGCAGGGCTATGGAACCATGGCCAGCGAGTCCGCTGAGCAGCTGCGGCAGATCGGTGTGAACCGTCCCACGCATGTTTTCATCCAGGCCGGCGTGGGCAGCCTCGCCGGGGCGGTGGTGGGCTATTACACGAACCTCTTCCCCCATGATCCGCCCAAGTTCATCGTCATGGAGGCTCAGGCGGCAGACTGTCTGTATCAGAGCGCGCTGGCCGGAGATGGCAGTCCCAGAAACGTGACCGGCGATCTCTCCACCATTATGGCGGGCTTGGCCTGCGGAGAGCCCAACATCATCTCCTGGGACATTCTGCGCAACCACGTGTCCACCTTCATCTCCTGCCCCGACTGGGTCAGCGCCCGTGGGATGCGGATGCTGGCGGTGCCGGTAAAAGGGGACCCCACGGTCATCTCCGGCGAGAGCGGCGCGGTGGGCATGGGCCTCATTGCCGCGCTGATGGAGACCGACAGATACAAGGACCTGCGGGACGCCGTTGGCCTGGATCACTTCAGCCAGGTGCTGATGTTCTCCACCGAGGGCAACACAGACCCGCTGAAGTTCCGCAAGGTGATCTGGGACGGCGAGTTCGCTACGGAGTAATCCTTTTCAAGCGACGGTATTCAGATGTATTGTATCAAGGGTGAGTTTGAGACTTACCACATTACACATTGGCGGCGGCTCGTTTGTGGCAAGACGGCAGCGCAGCGGAGAGGGGGCCTTGTGAGTGCGCGACTTTAAGCCCCGCCCGGCCCATCCTCAATACTTCTATCAGGCGATGCACGCACCCAACTAGGCAGACCAGGACGGTGGTGATCTCCACCGTCCCCGGAATGGAAACAGACGCCAAAGGCGGCTTAAAAATCGGGAGTGATGCTCGCGATTTAACAGGGGCTTGGGGGCGGTCAGCCACTAACAAGCGGTGCCGGGTATATACCGGCGCATTGCTTGCCACTGCTATCAGCACTTAAAAAGGGGATTGTATCCCTCCCGCGCTGATGGTATAATCAAGGCATAACATCTTGGCAAGTCGGGACTGGTATCATACATCATGTATGGAGGGATAACGCCATGCTTTTAGAGACAGAACGCCTCATTCTGCGGAAATTACGGGAAGAGGATTATGGGGATTTCCGCGCCTATGCTGCAGACGAGGAGATGTGCCGTATGATGGGTCGGCATGTGTTGGACACGGAGGAAGCCACCGCCCGGGCCTGCTTTGATTGGCTGAAAGACAAAGAGGAGCGAGGCTACGCGCTTATCCTCAAAGAGACAGGGCGCGTCATCGGTGACTTGACTGTTACCACCGTACCGGAGGACTTGGCGGCACGGGAACCTCTGGCTGGGAAACAAGGGCGGTCTCTAAACTTCTCTATTTCCCGGGTGTACCAGCGACAGGGACTCATGACAGAGGCCCTGCGGGCTGTTACGACCCATCTCTTTGCAGAAGAAGGCATGGATTATGTTCAATGCGGCCATTTCGACTTCAATGCTGCATCGGCAAAACTCCAGAAGAAGCTAGGTTTTGTCCATTTGACCACCGTGGAGCTGGATTTCGAGGGGTTCGAGGAAAAGATCATCTCAGTGGAAAATGTGCTATGGAGTTCGTTGTTATGAGACAAGACTTCGCCAAACTGTACCGCAGTGGCTACTCTGGTATGCCGGCTGAAAAACTTTTGTCATTTCTAAAACTCCCCCTTGACAAATGTTCTCTTCATAATCTGGGCGTGTCCGGTTTGTTTTCTGTCTGCACCCATTGACAGTTTTCTCATGGCTCTGGCCGGAGACGCCTCGCAGTCTTCCGGAAGATGCCCCAAGCAGCGTGTTCATCTGTGCATATGCCGGCAGCATCATCTGCTGTCCTCGTATTGTCTCTCTGGGGCATTTCTTTGCCCATTTCAGGTGTGGCTCCAAGCATAAATCTTATAATGGGCAGCTGGCTGTTCCTCATTTTGCCCAATAAATATAGTCTTCTCCGGGGTTCGGTTTGATGGTTTTGCTCATTTCATGGATTTGTTCTCCTTATCTCTTGCCTTTCTATAAAAAAAAGGGTAAAATAGGGCAAGTCCGCAATGAATACCCACTTTTTCATAAGGAGGAACACAACTATGGAAACTTACGGATTGGAACAGTACGGCATTACCGGTATTAAGGAAGTCGTATACAATCCCACCTACGAGCAGCTCTTTGAGGCGGAGATGGACCCCGCTCTGGAGGGCTACGAGAAGGGACAGTTGACTGAGCTGGACGCGGTCAACGTCATGACTGGCATCTACACGGGCCGCTCCCCTAAGGACAAGTTCATTGTCATGGACGAGAACTCCAAGGACACCGTCTGGTGGACCTCCGACGAGTTCAAGAATGACAACAAGCCCGCCTCCCAGGAAGCCTGGAATGTCTGCAAGGAGCTGGCCATCAAGGAGCTGTCCAACAAGAAGCTCTATGTGATGGACGTGTTCTGCGGCACCAACCCCGACTCCCGCATGGCCATCCGCTTCATCATGGAGGTGGCTTGGCAGGCACACTTTGTCAAGAATATGTTTATCGCTCCCACCGAGGAGGAGCTGAAGAGCTTCAAGCCCGACTTCGTCTCCTATAATGCCTCCAAGGCCAAGCTGACCAACTACAAGGAGCTGGGCCTGAACTCCGAGACCGCCGCTATCTTCAACATCACCTCCCGTGAGCAGGTCATCATCAACACCTGGTACGGCGGTGAGATGAAGAAGGGCATGTTCTCCATGATGAACTACTATTTGCCTCTGAAGGGCATGGCTTCTATGCACTGCTCCGCCAACACCGACATGAACGGCGAGAATACCGCCCTGTTCTTCGGCCTGAGCGGCACCGGCAAGACCACCCTGTCTACCGATCCCAAGCGTCTGCTCATCGGCGACGACGAGCACGGCTGGGATGACAACGGCATCTTCAACTTCGAGGGCGGCTGCTATGCCAAGGTTATCGATCTGGACAAGGAGTCCGAGCCCGACATCTACAACGCCATCCGCCGCAATGCCCTGCTGGAGAACGTCACTGTGGATGCCGAGGGTAAGATTGACTTCCACGACAAGTCCGTCACCGAGAATACCCGCGTCAGCTATCCCATCAACCACATTGAGAAGATCGTACGCCCTGTGTCCGCCGGCCCCGACGCGAAGAATGTTATCTTCCTGTCCGCCGACGCCTTCGGCGTGCTGCCCCCCGTGTCCATCCTGACCCCGGAGCAGACCCAGTACTACTTCCTGTCCGGCTTCACCTCCAAGCTGGCCGGCACCGAGCGGGGCATCACCGAGCCCACCCCCACCTTCTCCGCCTGCTTCGGCCAGGCCTTCCTGGAGCTGCACCCCACCAAGTACGGCGAGGAGCTGGTGAAGAAGATGGAGAAGTCCGGCGCCAAGGCCTACCTGGTCAACACCGGCTGGAACGGCACCGGCAAGCGCATCTCCATCAAGGACACCCGCGGCATCATCGACGCAATTCTGGATGGCTCCATCCTCAACGCCGAGACCAAGACCATCCCCTATTTCAACCTGGAGGTTCCCACCTCCCTGCCCGGCGTGGACCCCGCCATCCTCGATCCCCGCGACACCTATGCCGACGCCGCCCAGTGGGATGAGAAGGCCAGGGATCTGGCCAGCCGCTTCGTGAAGAACTTCGTCAAGTACACCGGCAACGATGCCGGCAAGGCTCTTGTTGCCGCCGGTCCCAAGGTGTAATATTTCCCTGTCTAGTCAGCAGGACAGACAATGAAAAGGGACAGGACGCGAAAGCGTCCTGTCCCTTTTTACAGATCCTGGGGGGAATCAACGTTCTGCGCCCCGCTATTCCACGATCTGGAGCAGCTCTTCCACAGAGGTTCTCTCCGTAACGTTCCAGCGGGAGAGGGCATAGAGGCTCTGGGGCACGCCCTTTACCAGCACATTCCGGCTGTCCGTCCGAGTAGTGACCGTCACCGGAATACCAGCCTGATGAATTAGAACCTCGGAGGCCGGATCATAGTACCCGCCCGGGTATGCCAGCGCACAGAATCCATCCCCCAGCTCCTGCCGCCGGAGACGGTCGTAGTATGCCAAGTCCTCCTCTACGGCGGCGGCCCAGGCCGTCTCCGACTCACCCTCCAGGGGGAGGACGGAGGTTCGGACCTCTTCCCCTGTCTCGTAGGGAGCCCACTGGTGCAGGTCATAGGTGTGGGACTGTACGTCAAGCAGGCCGGAGGCGGTCATCGCCCGGGCCTGGTCCCAGCTAAAGTGGGGCGTGATGGGATGGTCTGTGTCCTTGTAATACGCCGTATGTCCCACGGAGGAGCCGATGGCAAAGACAGTCGCCTTCATGCCCTGTTTCTCCAGAATGGGCAGGGCCAGCTCGTAATTGCTCAGGTAACCGTCGTCCATGGTGATGCACACCGGATTGGCTGGCAGAGGTTCACCCCGCTGAACGTAGGCAATCATCTCCTGGAAGCTGACGGCGGCATACCCGGCCCGAGCCAGGGCCTCCATGTGAGAAGCGAAGAGGCTGGGGGAGAGCTCCGTGTCTTGGGCGGGCTTCTCGGTGAGGTGGTGGTACATGAGAATGGGCACCTCCACCGTGTAGGCGCTCTCCGGCAGGCGGGGCGGGTAGGCAAACAGCTCGTCCAGCCACGCCTGACAGTTCTCCTCCGTCACATGCGTACCGAACTGGGACGGACGGTAGACTGTCTCGTCGTCGAAAATTTCCGCCAGCACCATATCGCCCGTGGTGGTGCGGAAGTGGGTGGCGTCGTAGAAGTACCGGGTGTCATAGGTTACGGGGGTGCAGCTGAAGTCCCAGTAGTCCACCTCCCGGGCCAGGGCCGTCTTGTAGGCGCGCAGAGTCTCCTCGCTGTAAAGATCCCACTGCGCCTCGCTTACCGGGGAGCAGATGACCAGCAGCTGCGCCCCTCTTTCCCGGCACAGGTCCCGTATCTCTGCCACGGTTTGGACGCATTCCTCAATATAGGGCAGCCCGTCCGGGTCCGGCTCCATGTAGAAGGCCCCGGGATTCTCCGCGTCGTAGATCGCCGGGTCCCCCACCTTTTCCACGTTCCGCAGACGCTTGTCATAGCATCCGCTGGATACGTCAAACACATCGAACACTTGGGGCAGCTCCGTGTCCTGCCCGAGGGCAGCCAGCTTATCCACCGCGTACTGCGGGTTCCCCAAGGCGTAGCCGAGATAAAAGAGAGGCAGATTCTCCCCCGTGGCCAGGGCGTGCATCCGATCGGTCATCCCCTCCGGTTCGTCGGCGTAGACGTTGGCCTCGTTGATGCCCAGGTTCAGTACCAGGTGTTTGACCTCGTAGTGTTCCAGCACATAGGCTGCCAGGTCCCGGTAGTCCCGGGTGTCGCTTCCGTAGACGAAGAGGTTGTAGAATCGACCATCCACATACTTCTCCATAGTCCTCGCCTCCAGGGAGGCGGCGGAGGAGGAGCCGATGATATAGGAGTCGTACTCCCCATGGTGCTCCTCCAGCCAGGCCAGCTTGGCCACGCGGGGATTATTTGTCTCGTTGTAGCTGTACCAGTTAAAGATTGGGTCGCCGAACACTCCGAATGGGTCCGCCAGCACATTGACTCCGGCGCACAGCGCCAGCGCCAGCAGCACCGACCCGGCCAGCATCAGCAGCCATTTTTTACCGGACATAGGCGTGGTTCTCCTAAACATTCTCGTAGACGTACATAATGGCGGTATAGTCTGTGTTCAGATACACACAGGCCGTCAGCAGCAGCACCGCTGCGAACAGCAGGCTGAACTGAACCCACTCCGGACTATCGTCCAACCGCTTCCGTAGGGGGACCCCCTTCTCCAGCAGCAGCTCCACCGCCAGCAACACCCCGGCGGCAACGCCAATGCGCAGCCAATCCGTCCCCGCCAGGCCGAAGGACAGGAAGGTTTCGGCCCCCAGGGAGCTCCAGCCGAAGTGAAGCACAGTCCGCTTGAGCATCCTCAGGGCCTGCATAAAGCTGGTCGCCCGGGAGAAGTACCGCCCGATGACCACCAGGGAACAGACCCGCAGAGATTGGAACACCCGGAAGGGCAGGTTTTTTTCGTCCAGCCCCAGCCGCTCATTGATCCGGGTAAAGAAGGGCGAGAAGATCATGGCAAGGCTCATCAGTCCGCCGTTCCACAGGCCGTAGGCGATGTTGCTGAATCCCGGCCCCTGCCACAGGCCCACCATCAGAAAGACCACCACCGTGGACAGACAGGGGGCCGCCAGCTTTCCGGCCCGGGGCCCAAATCGGGTGCGCAGACGTTTGCCCAGCCGGTTCATGGGTCCCGACAGGGCCAGGGGATAGAACAGATAGTCCTTCATCCACTCCCCCAGGGACATGTGCCAGCGCCGCCAGAACTCATCCATACTGCGGGCGAAGTAGGGGCGGTTGAAGTTCTCTGCCATCTCCACACCGAACAAGGCTGACGCCCCTCGCACCAGGTCTGTCCCCCCGGAAAAGTCGGCGTACAGCTGTACGCAGTACAGTGCCGAACCCAGCAGCAGAGAGGCCCCGCTGTACTGAGTGAAGTTGTCGAACAGCTCCGCCACAGCCGGAGCCAGCGGGTCGGCGATGAACGCTTTTTTCAGCACGCCCCAGATCATCAGCTGAATCGCGGCCCGTATTTTTTCCGGGTCAAAGTCGTTGCCCCGCAGCAGCTGGGGCTGGAGCTTGTCAAAGCGGTTGATGGGCCCCTGGATCATCTGTGGAAACCAACAGGTGAAAAGGGTGTAGCGCAGGAAATTCCCCTCCGGCTTCACCCGGCCTCGGTACACGTCGATGAGATAGCCGGAGGTCTGGAAGATATAGAAGGAGATTCCCAGGGGCAGCAACAGTCCCAGAGGACCGAAACTCTGCTCCACGCCAAAAAGGCCGAGGAGGCGGCTC
Organism: uncultured Oscillospiraceae bacterium; assembly: GCA_910584045.1. Taxonomy (GTDB): domain Bacteria; phylum Bacillota; class Clostridia; order Oscillospirales; family Oscillospiraceae; genus Pelethomonas. Next base: position 20,182 of record CAJTYO010000044.1, read on the forward strand.
GCCGTCCCCAGCCAGGCGTCCAGGTATTTGAAGAGGGCCAGAGTGGCAAAGTTTACCACCAGCGCCGCCCCCAGTACAATCCGACGGCGACGCTTGCCCCGTTTCTTGATGAGGGAACGGTCATCCCGATGCTCCTCCAGCGCCGCCCGCTCTTGACGGCGCAGAGTGTCCAGTATGTGGGCGGCGGCATAGGTGACAGCCACGGTGAGCAGCAGATAGACCGCCGCCGCCGGGCTGTAGGAGAGATAGAAGAAGGCGCTCGCTCCCAGCAGCACCAGCCAGCGCCGGGGCTTGGGCAGCAGGTAGTACGCGGCGGCGGCCAGCGCCAGGAACAGCAGGAAGCCCGCGCTGTTGATGGACATAGCTTACTCGTCCGCCAGCCGCTGGACCAGGGCGTAGATGGCCTCCAGGGAGTTGAAGTTCTCCGGCACCAGGTCCTCGGCGCCGATGGAGATGTCGAACGCCTCATTCAGCTCGCCCACCAGCATCACAATATTCAGGGAGTCCAGAATGCCGTCGTCAATCAGATGTTCCTGCCCTTCGAAGTCAATGCCGGGGCAGTTCTCGGTCAGAATGTTCAAAAGCTCTTCCATAGGTTTTCTCCTTTGTTGTTTAAATGTTTTTACAGCTCCCGCCGGCCCTCCAGAGCCCGCATGAGAGTGGCGTCGTCGGCAAACTCCAGATGCCCTCCCACGGGGATGCCATAGGCGAGGCGGGTCACCCGCACGCCGAAGGGCTTGAGAAGCCGGGCAATATACATGGCGGTGGCCTCCCCCTCGGTGTCGGGGTTGGTGGCCATGATGACCTCCTCCACGTCCCCCTTGGCCACCCGATCCACCAGAGATTTGATCTGTAGGTCGTCCGGCCCCACATGGTTCATAGGGGAGATGACCCCGTGGAGCACGTGATAGCTGCCGCCGTACTCCCTGGCTCGCTCCATGGCCGCCACGTCCCGGGGGTCCGCCACCACGCAGATGGTGTTCCCGTCCCGCTTGGCGGAGGCGCAGATGGAGCACAGCCCGCCGGCGGTGAGATTCTGGCACACGGGGCAGCAGGTGACGCTGCCCTTGGCCTCCAGGATGGCATCGGCAAAGGCACGGGCTTCCTCATCTGTCAGGCTGAGCATATGAAAGGCCAGTCGCTGGGCGGATTTGCCGCCGATGCCCGGCAGGCGGGCGAACTGTTCCACCAGATGCTCCAGCGGCGCGGGAAAATACTCCATAGCATTATCCTCTTAGTTCCTTGATGCGGGCGGGAATATCTGCGGCCTTGTATACCGCACTGCCTGCAACCAGAACGGTAGCCCCGTTTTCGATGACCGTGCGGCAGGTGACGGGGTCCACGCCGCCGTCCACCTCCAGCTCGCAGTCCAGTCCACCGATCCATTCACGCAGCTGCCGCAGCTTGGGCATCATATCCGCCATGAATTTCTGCCCGCCGAATCCGGGCTCCACAGTCATTACCAGCACCATGCCGCACTTGTCCAGAAACGGCAGGGCCGCCTCCGCCGGGGTGCCCGGCTTGAGCACCACGCCGGCCCGCTTCCCATGGGCGCGGATCAGGTCCAGGGCTCGATGGATCTCCGCCTCGCCGTCGGCCTCTACATGGATGGTGACGACGTCGGCTCCAGCCTGGCAGAAGCGTTCCACATACCGCACGGGCCGCTCGATCATCAGGTGGACGTCCAGCGGAAGGTCTGTAACCTTCCGAATGGACTGGACCACAGGGAGGCCGATGGAGATGTTGGGGACAAACATGCCGTCCATCACGTCCACGTGAAGATAGTCGGCGCTCTCGACCCGGCGGATGTCCCGCTCTAAATTTGCAAAATCGGCGGCGAGGATGGAAGGGGCGATCTTGACCATCTGAACACTTCCTTTTTTGTATTCCGGCGGCAAAGTCCCATGGACGGGCCCCGGAGGGATTATGGGACAAAGCACACCGGGCAAGCTCTCCTCATAGGATGCCTTGAGCGGCAAAAGCGTCCCGGCGGGGTGAACCTACCTTTCCCACGCGCCTGTCCCCCGCCCGCGCCGTGGGCGCGCCGCATGATATAGATGGCCGTCGGGGCCTGCCCCGGCGGCCATCAGCAGGTTTTACAGGGGCAGCGTCCGCACCACTCGGGCGCACCGGGCGCAGAGGGCGGGATGCTCGCCGTCTCTGCCAACAGAAGGCAGGATTTTCCAGCAGCGCTCGCACTTGGCCCCCTGGGCGGGCTCCACGCGTACGCTGGTCCCGGCGCTGGTGGACACCTGGAGCTGGGACACGATCATCAGGTCTGCCAGCTCGTCCGCGTCCATGAACTTCTGCCCGGCCAGCGCCTCCGGAACCGTCAGATCTACCTTGGCCTCCAAGCTTTTGCCGATCTTCTTCTCGTTCCGAGCGGCCTCCAAAGCGCTGTTCACTGTGTCGCGGACCTTAATGAGCTCCGCCCAGGCGGACATGCTGTCCGTGTCCAGGGCGTAGTCTGAGAAGGGCTTGTTCATCTGGTTGAGCACCACGTTCCGGGGATCGTCCCCGGTCCGGTGGGGCATGGCCAGCCAGATTTCGTCACAGGTGAAGGCCAGAATGGGGGCAAAAATTTTAGTCAGCGTGTCCAGAATCAGGTATAGAGCGGTCTGTGCGCTGCGGCGGGAGAGGCCGTTCCGTTCCTCGCAGTACAGCCGGTCCTTGATGATGTCCAGATAGAAGGAGCTCAGCTCCACCACGCAGAAGTCGTTGATCGCATGACTAACCACATGGAATTCGTAGTTCTGATAGGCGGTCTCGCACCGCTCGATAAGGGCGTTGAGCTTGGTTACCGCCCAGCGGTCCAGCTCCAGCATCTCCGCCGGGGGGACCAGATTGTCCGCGTCGAAGCCGTCCAGGTTGCCCAGGCAGTACCGGGCGGTGTTGCGGAACTTCAGATAGCTTTGTCTGAGCTGCTTGAAGATGTTGTCGGAGCAGCGCACGTCCGCGTGGTAGTCGGCGGA
>CAJTYO010000045.1 GCA_910584045.1 uncultured Oscillospiraceae bacterium
GGCATACTCACCCGCTCCGGGTTCAGGAACCGCTCGAAGTACAGCCCGTATTTCATGGGTTCCACATCCGTAATGTCCAGACAGTAGGACACCATGCTGCCAGCGGCGCTGCCGCGGCCCGGCCCCACGGGGATGCCCTGGCTCTTGGCGAAGCGGACGAAATCGGAGACGATGAGAAAGTAGTCGGTAAATCCCATCCGTTCGATCATATCCAGCTCATAGTTCAGTTGCTTCTGGTACTCCGGATGACGGTCCCCGTACCGCCGCTGAAAGCCCTCCCCGCACAGGCGGCGGATGTAACTCTGGGCGGTTTCCCCCTCCGGAACCCGAAATTCCGGCAGGTGGTACTTGCCGAAGGTGAACTCCAGATTGCACATCTCGGCGATCCGCTCGGTGTTCTCCAGCGCCTGGGGGTACTGGCTGAACAATTTTTCCATCTCCTCACTGGAGCGGACGTAGAAATTCCGGGGCTCATAGCGCATCCGTTTCTCGTCCTCCACCAGCTTCCCGGTCTGAATGCACAGCAGCACGTCGTGGGCCTCAGCGTCCTCAGGGGCCAGATAATGGCAGTCGTTGGTGCAGACCAGGGGGATGCCGGTCTCCTCGTGAATGCGCAGCAGTCCCCGGTTGACCACTGCCTGCTCCCGGATGCCGTGGTCCTGGAGTTCCAGGTAAAAACCCTCCTCCCCAAAGATGCTGCGCATCTCCAGGGCATAGTCCCTCGCGCCGTCATACTCCCCGTTTGCCAGCCGCTTGGGGATCTCCCCCGCCAGACAGGCGGACAGAGCGATCAGCCCCCCGCTGTGCTTCCGCAGGAGCTCCATATCAATTCTCGGCTTGATATAGAACCCATCCACAAAGCCCATGCTGACCATATAGCTGAGGTTTTTGTATCCCTCCTCGTTCCGGCACAGCAGGACCAGATGGCGGCTTCCCGAATCCAGTTCATGGACCCGGTCCAGCCGCGAGCGTCCCGGCGGCGTCACATAGACCTCGCAGCCGATGATGGGCTTGATCCCCTCGGCCCTGCACGCCCGGTAGAAGTCGATGGCGCCGTACATGACGCCGTGGTCGGTGACCGCCACGGCGGTCTGGCCCAGCTCCTTCACCCGTTTTGCCAGGCCGTTTATTTTGCAGAAGCCGTCCAGGAGGCTGTACTCCGTATGGACGTGGAGGTGAACGAACGACATAGAGCCCTCCTTATCATATTCCGATCAAGCCGCCCGCCGGGCGGCCCGGTTCATACGCAAATTTCTTCTCCACAGGAGAGATACTTCATCCTCTTTACCCGCCGGGCCAGATAGGCGTAGGCATCCTCGCCCGTACAGTGACAGGTATAAAAATCCATATCGTACTGCTGCAGTTCTCCGGCGATCCCCTCCAGTACTGCTTCCGGCACGGTCTTCTTCATCACAGGGATGCTCAGGTGATATCCGCCTATACACAGATGCGGCGCATATGCCCTCGCCCGCTCAAGAATGTTAACCACGCCGCAGTGACCGCAGCCCATAATGAGTACATTTTTCTCACCAAAAATCACCAGATTTTGCTCATGAGCGAATGTATCCGGCCCCTTTTCGTCATACAGTGTATCATTGGCTGCGGAGTGAAATTTTGATGTGTCCGCCGTCGTAAACAGCAGCAGCTCCTCGTCAATCCGGCAGTCTCCGCCCACAAGAACTACCTGGGGGTGCTCCATCAGCTTCTGGTCCAGGCCGATGGGGACCTTGATAAACCCCATGGATTTGGAGAAGTGCTTCTCGAATGCCCGTCTCTGGATGTAGATTTTGGCTCCCTGGTTGACCTTCAGAAACGCGGCCAGTCCGCCGCCGTGGTCAAAATGCCCATGGGAGATGACCACTGTGTCCACCTGTCCCAGATCGATTCCGCGCTTTGCCGCGTTTTTTACCAGCGTATCGTCCGGCCCCAGGTCAAAGAGCAGCCTGTGCCGCTCTGTCTCAATGTATAGCGACAGTCCGTGGACCGCTGTCAGCTCGCAGCTGGATTTGTTCTCCACCAGCGCCGTTATTTTCATATTGCCTCCCGCTCTCTTTACGATTTGCTCAATTCCATCAACTTCCGCATACGGTGGTTGAGGCAGCTTTTGGTAATGGGCGGTTCGAACTCCTCCGCCAGCTGACTCAGGGTCAGCTCCGGATAGGTTTCCCGCAGCACGATAGTTTCCTTCAGCGCCGCATTCAGTCCGTCCACGCGGCCTAGTTCATACAGCCGCCGGATGGCCTCCAGCTGCTTCTGGGCGGCGTCCACCGCCTTGTCCAGGTTGGCCGCCTCGCAGTTGACCCGCCGATTGACGCCGTTGCGCAGCTCCTTCTTCGCCTTGGCGTCCATCAGTGCCGCGGCGGAGCCCGGCGCGCCCATCAAAGTGAGAATCTCCTCGATCTGGCCGCTGCTTTTGAAATAGGTCACCTGGATGCCGTTTCGCATAACCTGTCCCGGCTGCCGTCCCATATCGGTCAGGAGAGCCATCAGCTCCCGGCTGGCCTGGGCGTGGCTGGTGGCCAGCTCCAGGTGATAGCGCTTGTTGCTGGGCTCCGTTACGCTGCCCCCGGCCAGAAAAGCCCCCCGCAGGAAGGCCGCCCGGCAGCACTCCTCCTCCAGCAGTCCGAAGTTGATGTGGAGCACCGGGCTTTGTCTCGCGTCATAGCCAAAAGCGTCGATAATTTTCCCCAGCTTTTCCCCGTCGGTCAGCTGGAAGACATATTTTCTTTCCCCTCCGGCGGGCGCCCTGTCAAACCCGAGGCCGAAAGCCCGCTCCAGCAGCGCGGGCAGGCGCTGGGCGAAGCTCATATTTTCTGTTATCAGGCGCACCTCCTGGGTTGTGAAGGTGTTTCCGTACAGCAGGACGCCGTAGATCTCTGCGCGCGCGCAGCACGGCTTATCCAGTTGTGCGCGGCAAAGTTCTGTTTTAACATCGCTGGAAAATGACATCAAGGCACCTGCTTTCCTTACCCATGCCCATCAACAGAAGCAACCCAATATAGGTCAAGCCTGGGGTTTAAGAATTTGATATTTTTACGGAGAAAAATCTCCCCAAAAGATGTGCGCAGATGCGCCCCTTACTCCGTCCGATACCGTCCCAGACCGGCAATCCGTACACTCCTCTGGGCATGGAGCTCCAGCAGCGCAGCCGCCAAAAGCTCGCTGTCGTGGCGGACGTATCCGTTGTGTACGGCGGACACCGGCCTGCTGACCAGCTCCACCCCCAGCTCCGCGCACCGCGCCTTGTCGAAGCACAGCTGCTCCGCACCCTCCTGGGCATAGCGCTCCAGCACCTCCGCCGGGATGGCGGAGGCGTTCACCAGACACAGATGGAACAGCCCCGGCGCGGAGTGCTCAAAGATTGCCCGGATGTGGTCGGCGTTGGTGTACCCCTCCGTCTCCCCCTCCTGGGTCATCACGTTGGCAATATAAACCTTCAGAGCAGAGGACTCCGCAATCGCCTGGGCCACCCCTTCCACCAACAGGTTGGGGATGATGCTGGTGTACAAACTGCCGGGTCCCAGTAAAATCATATCCGCCTCCCGGATAGCCTCCAGGGCCGGCTCCAGGGCCGGCGGCCGCTCCGGCAGCAGCCGCACCCGCCGGATGCGGCAGTCCTCCCGCTTCTTGCAGTAAAAGATCTTCGATTCCCCCAGGACCTTGGCTCCGTTCTCCAGCTCGGCCTCCAGCTGCACGTCGCTGTTGGTCACCGGGATGATCCGTCCGGTGATGGCCAGCACCTGGCTCATCCGGCTGACCGCCTGATCGAAGCTGCCCCCGGAGATCCCGTTGAGGGCCGCCAAAAACAGGTTGCCAAAGCTCTGTCCTTTCAGCGAACCCTCGGTGAACCGGTAGCGCAGCAGTTCTCCCATCAGGGGCTCCACGTTGGCCAGGGCCTCCATGCAGTGGCGCACGTCCCCCGGCGGCAGCATTCCCAGCTCCTGGCGCAGCACGCCGGACCCGCCGCCGTCGTCTGCCACCGTCACGACAGCGGTCAAATTGTTGGTGTGTCGTTTCAGGCCCCGCAGCATGGTGGACAGGCCCGTTCCGCCGCCGATCGCGACGATTTTCGGCCCCTTTCCGCTGGGGCCGCGGTATAAATTGTTTTCAATCATAGTCGTTTTGTCTCTCAGCCGTTGTGTGATTGGAATAGGTGTTCCATGTGGGCTCATAGTCATCCGTTGCCTGATCTCCCCATAAGTCCCAGCCATGTCTGCTGCCTCTCGCGAACATCTCCAGAAATGGTCCGGAAGAGCAGCTCTCTATCAGGGTGCAGAATTCATCCGGTTTTCTGGAGTGCTCCCGTTTTATAGAACGAATGAGATTCACCTGGGAGCGGCCGGCAGCCAGCGTCCGATTTTTATCTCCCCGGATCCCAAAGAGCAATATTTCTGTCACATTACGGAAATAAAATCCCACCCCCCGGCCATCCGGCATACCGTCTTTACGGACCTTTTCCCATATTATGTTTGTTTTATACTCGAACCCCCAAGCCTTCATAACTTCCAGACCCTCTGGCAACAACGCATTTGGCACCCATAAATATAAATGACATTTCTCGTCCGCTGCCTCCGAAACGGGCAGCGCTTTGATTTCCTCCAGACGCATGGTGCTGTATCTTGATAAGCGCTTATGCTCGGGAGCAACCTTGCCGGTCCGATTTTGAAACTGCCAAGGGGGATCTGCATAAATTGTTTTGTACTTTTGACCGCCCGTATATTTTCGGAAATCTTCAATAGTCTGTGCCAGTTCTATTTCTGTCATGACTAGTACCCCTCTACACAAGGCTTACGGATTCCAACGGCCAGAATGGGACAGCCTCCGTTCCTTCTGGATTTCAATCTGTATTCCAGTTTTCCCATCCATGTTGTGCTGGCTCCATATTTGGGCATGAGTGGTTTACCATTTTTGTCCACTACTTCCCGAAAAATATCATTCAATTCTTTCGACCTGGTCACAATAACCCCCACTTCGATCAGCCCGCAGTCGAAATAGGTCCGCATAGCAAGCAGGTCGCGATCAAAGGTCTGATCCTTGCTGTTCCACTCTAAATCAAAGGCAATTTTGTCCTTAATAAAGTCAATATTATGTCCGTCTATGTATCCCTCAATCTTTTTCTCGTCAAAGGGTTCATCCGCAAAACGGCCCCGCTGATTTGCTCTCCTGGGGTACATTTTTACCAATAAATCCCCGGTGATCCTGATTTCCCGCCACCCCAAAGGGTACAAAATATCATCAAATTTTTTCGGAATTGCCGTCTCGTTGCCTCCGGCGGCCTGCAAATCCTCAACAGAAATTGTCAACTGTTCCAGGCAGTCCTGAATCTCGCGCCACTCCTCCGGAAAAGCGTCATGCAGTATCTCCAGTGCATGACCATAGTTGTGAAATTCAAATTTCTCCAACAAATTTTCCCGGACATATTTTGTTATATCATCCATTCTATCTCCTAAACCAGCTACGTCCTCGTCATATCCCTATGATTCTCCGTCACCTGATACCCCAGACTGCGGATATACGCCGCCAAGGCGTGGGTCACCGCCACGGAGCGGTGGTGGCCGCCTGTGCAGCCGATTGCCGCCACCAGTACCGTTTTTCCCTCCTCCCGGTACAGCGGCAGCACGAAGCCCAGCAGATCCCGCAGCTTCTCCATGAACTGCTCCGTCTCCCGGAAGGAGAACACATAGTTCCGCACCTGGGCGTCAAGCCCCGTTTTTGTCCGCATGGAATCGATATAAAAGGGGTTGGGCATGAAGCGCACGTCAAACACCAGATCCGCCTCCAGCGGCAGTCCGTGTTTGAATCCGAAGGATACCAGGCTCACCTGTAATTCTCCGGCGCTCTGGGCGCCGCCGAACAGCCGCAGCAGCTCCCCCCGCAGTCTTGCGGTGGAGTAAGTGGTGGAGTTGATGATCACGTCCGCCCGCTCCCGCACCGGGGCCATCATTCCGATCTCCCGGTCCACCGCCGCCGCCAGAGAACCGGCCCGCTCCTGGAGCGGGTGCAGCCGGCGGGTTTCCTTATACCGTTTGATGATGGTTCCAACATCTGCCTCCAAAAACAGCAGCTTGCAGTCATACTCCCGCTGACGAAGGGTGTCCAGAACATCCAAAAACTCGTCAAATGTATCCGCCGTGCGCACGTCGTATACCAGGGCCACCCGATTATATCGCCCGCTGCCTGCGGCGCAGAACTCCGCAAATTTTAGGATCATGCCCGCCGGCATGTTGTCCACGATATAGAACCCCACATCCTCCAAAAAAGACGCGGCCCGGCTCTTTCCCCCGCCGGACAGGCCGGAAATCAGCAGAATCTCCACATGTATCCCCCCCTTGTTTCTCTAGGGCACAATCTTTACCTCCGGCTCCAGACGTACGCCGGTCCGCGTGAATACGGTCTCCTGTATATGGGCGATCAACGCCAGCACGTCGGAGCAGGTGGCTCCGCCGGCATTGATGACAAAGCCGGCGTGCTTCTCCGACACCTGGGCTCCGCCGGCCCTGGCCCCCTTTAGCCCGCACTGCTCGATCAGAGCCCCCGCAAAATGGCCCTCGGGCCGCTTGAAGGTGCTGCCGGCGCTGGGGTACTCCAGGGGCTGCTTCTCCCGGCGGCGGCGGCCAAGCTCCTCCATCTCCGCCCGGATGACCTCGCCGTCCCCGGGCTCCAGACGGAGCTCTGCCGCCAGCACCGCGCCGCGCCCGCCGCTGAATACGCTGCGGCGGTAGCTAAGCGCCAGCGTCTCCCTCTCCAGCCGCCGCACGCCCTCGCCGGGCATCCAGGCTGTCACGGCGGAGAGGACCTGCTTCATCTCGCCGCCATAGGCCCCGGCGTTCATACACACCGCGCCCCCCAGACTGCCAGGGATGCCGTGGGCGAATTCCAGGCCCCGCAGTCCCTCACGCTGGGCAAAGGAGGCCACCCGGGCCAGACTCAGACCAGCCCCGGCCCGGATGGTCCGCTCACCGACCCGTTCCGCGCCGTCCAGATGCCCGGTGTGGATTACCAACAGGTCGGCGCCCCCGTCTGCCACCAGCAGGTTAGACCCGTTTCCCATCACCAGCACGGGCCAGCCCTCCGACTCGGCCAGCGCCAGCAGCGCCGCGCACGCCTCAGCAGAGGCGGGACGAACGAAGCGCCGGGCGGGACCGCCCACCCGGAAGGTGGTGTGCCGGTCCATGGGCTCCTCCCGACAAATCTCCAGGTCGGGAAGGCGCTCCGCGGCGAGACGGTCAAAGCGGTCAAACCAAGGCATATAAAAACCTCCTGCATACAGCGGATCACCGGCTGCTTTTTTTATAGTATACCGCAGCCACAGGAAAAAGTCTACCACATTTATGCGGCGGCCTCTGGCGGGGCCTGCCTGGTTTGCACAAAATTTCCGGGACTTCCAGACAGTTATTATGGCGCTTCTTACCTTGACAGGAGAAAATCAGACGAATATAATAAAATAAATGTTATACTTACACGCGATGAAGGAAAGAGTATCCCGCCCTCCGCCTCACAGAGAGTTCCTGTCTGCTGAAAGGGAACAGGCCGGCCGCGGGAGAACATGGCTCCGGAGCGGCGCGCCCAAGCGGTTACGTCAGGGTGCGACGGGTCTGCCCGTTACAGCGGAGGGCGTTGCTGGACGCCTGCTAAGGAGGCCCCGGTTCTGCGCCGGGGCGAAAAGAAGTGGTACCACGGGCATTTCGCTCGTCTTCTGTTGAGAAGACGGGCGTTTTTTTATTTGCCGGCCAATGTATGTTTTGTGTAAAGGAGTTGTTTCCCATGAAAACGAAAAAATCGACCCATCTGACCCTGGCCATCTTTATCTGCCTGCTTCTGGGCATTGCCCTGGGGCTGCTGATCCCCGGACGGCTGGAATTCCTGCTGCCCGTCATCGATCTGGTGAGCGGACTGTATATGAATGCGCTGCGGATGATGATCTATCCCCTGGTGTTCTGTTCCCTGGTGGCGGGCATCCACGGCATTGGCAGCGTGTCCGCCACCGGGCGGATCGGGGCCCAGTCCGTCATCTACTACACCGCCACCACCCTCCTTGCCAGCCTGCTGGGCCTGTTCCTGCCGAAGGCCCTGGGTCTGGGACGCGGCGTGGTCATCGAGATGGTGGAGGCGGACGTGGCCGCCACGGAGTTCACCAGCCTGCTGGATACGGTGAAAAACCTGATACCCGCCAACCCGGCGGCCTCCTTTGCCAACGGAGATATGCTGCAGGTGCTGGTATTCGCGGTGATCGTGGGCGTGACCTGCCTGGCTCTGGGAAAAAAGGCGGAGCCCTTTGTAACCCTGGTATACTCCGTCAATGAAATTTCCATCAAGATTGTGTCCGTGGTCATGCTGTTCACGCCCGTGGGGGTGCTGTGCTCCATCGCCTCCGTGGTCTACGCCAACGGTACGGAGACCATTGTGGCCCTGGGCGCGGTGCTGGTGGCCCTGTATATCACATTTTTCCTCTATGCCCTGCTGGTCTATGGAGGCATTGTCAAGGGGCTGGGCAAGTTTGGCATGCGGAAATTCTTCTCGGCGGTGATGCCTGCGGCCCTCAACGCCTTCGGCACCTGCTCCAGCTCCGCCACCCTTCCCATCAGTAAGCGCTGCGCCGACGAGATGGGCGTTCCCAACGAGATATCATCCCTGGCCCTCCCTCTGGGGGCCACCATCAACATGGACGCGGTGTCGATCCTGATGTCCTTCATGATCGTCTTTTTCGCCAACGCCTGCGGGGTGGAGGTCAGCTTTGGGATGCTGGCCGTGGTGCTGCTGAGCAACACGCTGCTGAGCATCGGCACCCCCGGCGTACCCGGCGGGGCCATCGCCTCCTTTGCCGCCCTGGCATCCATCGCCGGGCTGCCGGCGGGGGTCATGGGCGTGTACATCAGTGTGAACACCCTGTGCGATATGGGCGCCACATGCTGCAACGTGCTGGGCGATCTGGCCTGCTCGGTGGCTATGAAGGAGACTGTGCGGCTGAAGAAGTAATAACACGATTCCCACATCAGGAGAGCCCAAAGAGCATCCCTGCGGGCGGTTTAAACCCGCAGGGATGCTCTTTGTATGTCTGTTTAAAAGAATGATATCAATACTTTTTCCGGCACAGCGGCGTGTAACGCCGCGATAAAAAACTTTTGAAATATTATATCAGGAAATAGTGACTTAAGGCTAACCCAGCAGATGACGGGCGTCCTCCAGGCTGCGTTTGCTGTGGGTGCGCACGGCTTGGGAAGAGGGGAGGAGAATGGACTGGCGCATATCCTCCAGCAGTGCGCCCGCCTCGTCCGTGGTCCGCACCGCGCTGCCCGCCGCGCCGATGTGCCGGCAGACGCTCTCCAGACCGGTACGGCTCTGCTCCAGACGGCTATACAGCGCACCGTAGGCCGTCTGCAGCTGTGCCACCCAGCGGCGGTCCGCGTTGATTACCGCTCCGGCGGCCCGGGCGCGCTCCCGGGTGGATATGCAAATCCCGTCCAGCTGGAGGGAGCGGACGGACAGGCGGAATTGAGGCAGCGTCACCGCCTCCTCCCCCATACGAAGGGAGATGCCCATCCGCGGACGGAGCTTGGCGCCGTCCAGATCCGCGCCGACGGCAACCTGAACCTCCCCGCAGCCGCCGAAGAGGCAGGAGCCGATGTCTGCCCCCGGGTCGCCGCCCTGGGCTTTTATGATCCGGGCGGCGGCGGCAATGAGGATGTTGCCGCTCTCCCCCTGGACTCCGGCCCCGATGGCGGCGGCGTGGCAGAGGGCCACGGCGGCAATCGTGCCGCCCCGGATGCGGATGTCGCCCACCCGCGCACCCAGTGCGCCTCCGATGCCCGCGCCGCCCTCGTTTCCGCCGGTGGAGGTGACCGTTCCGCCCAGGATGGTAATAGAGCCCATGGCCCCTCGCTTGCCGGCTCCGATGCCCGCGCCGCCGCCGGCCCCGGCGGCGGTGATGACCCCGCCCCGGATCACAATATGGCTGCCCAGGTCCTGGCTCACGCCGCTGTCACGGCCGATGCCCGCGCCGCCCGCGCCGCCGGAGGCGGTGAGCACGCCGGGCGTTCTTCCTCCAGCGGGGCGGGGGCCGGCGCAGTCCACGCACAGAGAGGTGCCCTCACCCAGGGAGATGCCGGCGCAGCCTGCGCCGCTTTCAAAGCAGTTGTCCGTCCCGTCCTGGAGTAGCAGCGTCACCTCGTTCGCCCTGCCCAGACTGAAGGCACGGCCGGCAGATACGCGGCAGATCACGCCCCCCAGGGTCAGCTCCATCGCACCGATGCCGTCGGCCAGGGCAATGCGGCCGCTGAAGGGGATCTGGTTTGCGTCTATGCCGGAGCCGCCGGAGATAGCGGTGACCTGGTTGGAGAGGATGCGGAGGGTGCAGGTCTCCTGCTCATACACCCAGTCCCGGTCCTGCTCGCCGCCTGTGATGGCGAAGGGGTTGGGGCGCATGGATATCTCCCGGAACGCGCCGGCGCGCTGGTCCCAGCGGAGATAGGCGTACCGGGTCAGGGACCGCCCCGTGCTGTCCCGGCCGCGGATCATTACGGCGTGGATGGGATAGCCGTGATTGGGGTCCCCCTTTGCCAGCCACAGGCGCACAGGGTCTGGATTCTCGCCGCCCAAGAGGGCCATCTTCGTCTGCCGCCCATCCACCGCCAGGGAGGTGATGGCGCTGAAGCCCGGGAGAAGGGTCTTCCAGACGACGTCGAAGGGGGTTAGGGTTCTCCCGGCGGGGTCCCGGACGGCGGAGGCATGGGCCGCCAGGGAGGCGGGACCGTCCATCACCACCGGCACGGCCAGAGCCCCCATGGTCTCATTTTCTCGGGGCGTGACAGCAACAGCCGCGCCGGAGGCCAGGCGCAGAAAGCTCTCCCCCTCCGCCCGGAGGCTCCCCAGACGCAGCAGTCCGCCGCCGCCCAGGGTGAGAACCGCGCCCGGGGACAGACGCAGCTCCTCCACGGCGCTCCCCGATACGATCAGGAGACGGGCCGAGGCGGTATCCACGGTCAGCAGGGAGAGAGCGGCGCGGTGCAGGGCCGCCGTCCCTGTGCCGGCGAGGAGCAGGCTCTGCTGCCCCCGGCCTGCGCCCAGGATGGTCACATCCCCCGGCCCCGTGAGAGTCAGAGCGCCGTTTGCATCGAAAGATACGCCGGCGAGGTCCCGGCCCACCGCCTGGAGCTCCCCCTGGGTCATGGATACGGCGGGGGCGGAGGTTGGCGCGGCCTCCCCGCCGGAGGGATGGGGAGCGGCAACGTTCTCCGCAGCCGGGGCGGTCTGGGGCGTCTGGCTGACCGTCAGGAGGGCCAGCAGCAGGTCCAGATCCATCCCCTCCAGCCCGGCCAGAAATGTCAGAAGGGAGGGAATGGCCAGCTGGGGCGGCTCTCCGCCGCCGCCGAGAAGCAGTTCCGACAAAAACTCCCGCAAGCCTGGGGCTGTACCGCCGCTAAACTGCTCCTGAAAGTCCTCGAAGCTGGTGAACGCGCCGTCGGTCAGCTCCGCGATGGCCTCATCTGGCGGCACACCGTTGGCGACCAGCTCCGCCAGCAGGCGCAGACCCTCCATCGCCGCCTCCGGAGTGACGTTTTCGGGGTTGGGGCCGCCGATGATGACCGCACCCAGATACAGCGCTGCCAGACGGCCCACTGCCGGATTGCTCTCCAACGCGTCGCCCATGACGGCGGCCAGCAGCTGAGAGACGTCGGCGTTTTTATCCAGCCCCAGCGCATCCAGCAGCTGCTCCGGGGAGGCGTCCCCCTGGGTAAAGGCGTTTACCAACCAGTCGGGCAGAGCCTGAACCGCCTCCTCCTTGGCAGAGGACTCCCCCATGACGGCAAAGAGCAGGGCCTCCACGCTGTCTGCCCCGCCGCCCATTTCCTCGTCGAGAAACAGCCGCTCGCCGCCGGCGGAGGCGCCGCCGATCATCCGGTCGATTTCCTCCCGCAGCCGTTCCAGCTCCGCCTGGAGCTCGGCCCGGTTTGGGGCTCCGTCGCCGGAGGACTGCCGGACCAGCTCTTCAATGCGGCCCAGGCTGTTCTGGACCTCGGCCAGCACCGCCTCTCCCGTCCGGAGGGTCCGGCGGCTGGCGCGGGTGTGGCTCTCCGCCTGGCTGACCCGGCTCATCAGCTGCCGCAGGCTGTCCGAGACGGTAAAGCCCGTCCCGCCGGACGCGCGCTGGCTCCGGGATGCGGCGGATGGCTTCTCCCCCCGTCCCGCGGGCTGATACTGGACCGGGGCGAAGCCCCGGTTTCTGCGGATCGTAAGCTCTCCCATATCATGTGCCTCCCTTCATATGCATATAATAATCTATCGGCTGTTTAGCCGAAAAAATAAGGAAATCCTCCGTGAGGGATGCTCACGGAGGATTTTCTTCTGGGTATCAAAAACATCAGTACCGGTTCAGACAGGCGAAAATTTCCTGGACCCGGGGCATGGCCAGGCCGGAGGGCACGTCCCGGCCGCATGCCCCGGCCAGACCTTTCTGCTCCAGAAGCTGTACCAGCGCGTCCGCCACGGAGCGAACGCCTGCGCCGGCAGTTCCGAAGTTCTCCTTGGCATACCGCAGCAGCACGGCCAGGGCCTGGGTCTGTTCCTCATCCACCAGCTGCTCCACATACCGCAGGTCCAGCTCCTCTCGGCCCAGGGCGAAGGCCGTCCGGCCCAGACGCTTGATCTTCAGCCGCTCCTCCATCACCTTGTCCCCCCGGTAGCTCCGCCGGGTCTGGGTCGCGCCGGAGAGGTCGATGCGGCGCGTCCTGTCCGGCAGGCGAAAGTCCGGGGCGGTGAGGCGGGGGACGGGGCTGTCCGCCAGCAACGCCTTCGTGCCGGAGGTGATGTCCACGGCGCGGTAGGCGTCCATCTGAATGATCTGGTCCGCCAGGTGAAAATAGGCCCCACAACTGCCCACAACCAGTATGATGGAGACCCCCGCCTTTTCGTACAGGTCCGACGCCCGCTCCAGGAAGGGGGTGATGGGCTCTTTATCCCGGGAGATGACACGGGTCATCAGCTCGTCCCGTACCATCAGGTTGGTGGCGGAGGTGTCCTCGTCGATGAGCAGCAGGCGGCTGCCCGCCTCCACGGCTTCGATGATGTTGGCCGCCTGGGACGTGCTGCCGCTGGCGTCCAGTGTGGAGAAATGGGTGGTGTCCCCGCCGCTGGGCAGGTGGTTGATGAAGAGAGAAACGTCCACATCCGTGATCTTCCGCCCGTCCTCCGCGCGAATTTTCACGGCGGTGGGGTCGGTAATCACATATTCCCGACCGTCCCCGGCGACGTGGTCATAGACGCCTCGCTCCAAGGCCTTCAGCAGGGTGGACTTTCCGTGGTAGCCGCCGCCGGCGATGACGGTGATACCCGTCTTCACACCCATACCCCGGAGCTTCCCAAGGTGGGGCAGATCAAGGGTCACCGCCATGGCGTCCGGCGAGCGGAAGGGTACGGCGTTTTTCATGGGACGGTCTGACACGCCGCTCTCCCGGGGCAGAACCGCCCCGTCCGCCACAAAGGCGGCCAGGCCTAACCGCTCCAGCTCCCGCCGGATAAACAGCTGATCCTCCGCCAGAAAGACGGCCCGGCGCAGCGCCTCCTTGGGGGTTTTGGCGTAGGTCAGGCTCTCCGCTACGCACACAGGGAGGAAATCGAAGAGAATCTTTTCCAGCTCATAGGCGTTGATTGTACGACCGTTGGCGGGGAAGCCCACCTCGAAGCGCAGAGTGATCTCCTCCGGCCCGATGGAGCAGGCGGTGCGCTCCAGCACCTCCTGCCCCGGACGGCTGACGGAGAGGAGGCCGCTCTTGCCGGAGCCCTTGGCCTGAAACCGGAAGCGGTCCGCCTGGAGGCCGAAACGGCGGAGGAGATAGTCCGCCAGGGCCCGGCGGTTCTCCCGGGTCTCCCGATACTCCGGCGGGAAGGCCGCCCTGTCGTGCCGCACTTGGACGCTCAGCCGGGAGGGAGCGGCGAAGGGGTCCCCCTGGACATGGTCGATGCTCAGTACATAGTCCCCAAAGCTCCAGGCTCCGGCCAGGGACTTGTAGGCGGGATAGCTCCGGCGGTCGATGGAACGAAGGGCGCTGCGCAGATCGCCGGAACCCTTCATGCCTCGCCTCCCATGGCGGCGGCGGAGCGCTCCAACTGGGCGATGAGCGCGCGCAGCTTCTCCGCCTGCTCCCGCTGGTTCTGGACGATGTGGGCGGGGGCCTTGGAGGTGAAGGCGTCGTTGTTCAGCTTGGCTTCGATGCCCTTTAAGTGGCCCTCGGCCTTGGCTTTCTCCTTGGCGATGCGCTCCAGCTCCTGGGCGACGTCCACCAGCTCCGCCAGGGGCATGAAGGCCCGGGCGGCGTGGGTGATGACCTCCACCATGCCCTGAGCGGCGGGGGCGGCGTCCGTCACGCGGACCTCGCTGGCCCCGGCCAGGCGCTGGAAGAAGGGCGCGCCGGCGGTGAAGACCTCCCGGCGGTCCGTGACCACGGTCAGCTGGACCTTCCGGCCGGGGGCCACGTTCATCTCCGCCCGGCGGGTGCGGATCGCCCGGATGAGGTCCATAATCTCCTCCATAGCCGCCTCCTCAGCCGGGAAGGAGCGGGACTGGTCGTACACCGGCCACACGGTTTTCATCAAAAACTCGCTCGCCTCGCCGGAGACGTGGGGCAGGGCCTGGTAAATCTCCTCCGTGATGAAGGGCATGAAGGGATGGAGGAGTTTGAGAAGCTGGATCAGGACATAGCAGAGGACGTTCTGGGCGCTCTGGGCGCCATCGCCCTGCATCCGGGATTTGGTCAGCTCGATATACCAGTCGCAGTAGGTGTCCCAGATGAAGTCGTAGACCTTGGCGGAGGCCACGCCCAGCTCGTAGGCGTCCAGATTCTCCGTCACTTCCTTGATGAGGGTGTTCAGCCTGGAGAGGACCCACTTGTCCTCCAGCTCCAGGACCTCGGGGAGCTTCACCTCGTCGATGGTCAGATTCATAAGGACGAACCGGCTGGCGTTCCAGATCTTGTTGGCGAAGTTGCGCATAGCTTCGCACTTCTCCACGTAAAAGCGCATGTCGTTTCCGGGGCTGTTGCCGGTGATGAGGTTGAAGCGCAGCGCGTCCGCGCCGTACTTGTCGGCGATCTCCAGGGGGTCGATGCCGTTGCCCAGAGATTTGGACATCTTCCGGCCCTTGTCGTCCCGGACCAGACCGTGGATCAGCACTTTTTCGAAGGGGAACTTCTTCATCTGCTCGCAGCCGGAGAAGATCATCCGGGCGACCCAGAAAAAGATGATGTCATAGCCCGTGACCAGGACGCTGGTGGGGTAGAAGTAGTCCAACTCCGCCGTTTTCTCCGGCCAGCCCAGGGTGGAGAAGGGCCACAGGGCGGAGGAAAACCAGGTGTCCAGCACATCGGGGTCCCGCTCGATGCTGGCGCTGCCGCACTTGGCGCACTTTGTGGGGTCGGTCCGGTCCACGGTGATGTGACCGCAGTCGGCGCAGGTCCAGGCGGGAATCTGGTGGCCCCACCACAGCTGGCGGGAAATGCACCAGTCGTGGACGTTTTCCATCCAGTTGGTGTAGGTCTTGGAAAAACGGTCGGGGATGAATTTCACCTCGCCGTCGTTGACAACCCGCAGGGCCTCCTCCGCCAGCGGAGCCATCTTTACGAACCACTGGGCGGAGATCAGGGGCTCCACGTCGTTCTTGCAGCGGTAGCAGGTGCCCACGCTGTGGCTGTATTCCTCGGTTTTCACCAGACAGCCCTGCTCCTCCAGGTCCCGCACCACGGCCTTGCGGCACTCATAGCGGTCCATACCGTTGTAGGGGCCACCGTTTTCGTTGATCTTTCCGTTGTCGTCGATGACCCGGATGGTCTCCAGGTTGTGGCGAAGCCCCACCTCGAAGTCGTTGGGGTCGTGGGCGGGAGTCATCTTTACCGCGCCGGTGCCGAAGCCCAGCTCCACATACTCGTCGGCCACGATAGGAATCTCGCGGTTCATGATGGGCAGAATGCACTTCTTGCCCACCAGGTGCTTGAAGCGTTCATCCTCCGGATTCACGGCCACGCCGGTGTCGCCCATCATGGTCTCCGGGCGGGTGGTGGCCACCACCAGGTCGCCGGACCCGTCCGCCAGGGGATAGCGGATATACCACAGATGGCCGGGTTTGTCCGCGTACTCCACTTCCGTGTCGCTCAGGGCGGTGACGCAGTGGGGGCACCAGTTGATGATCCGGCTGCCCTTGTAAATGAGGCCCTTATCGTACAGCTCGCAGAAGGTCTCCCGGACGGCCTTGGAGCAGCCCTCGTCCATGGTGAAGCGGGAGCGGTCCCAATCGGCGGAAATGCCCAGTTTTCTCTGCTGCTGGACGATGCGGGAACCGTACTTGGCCTTCCAGTCCCACACACGCTCCAAAAACTTTTCCCGGCCCAGGTCGTAGCGGGTCAAACCCTCGTTTTTCCGCAGCTCCTCCTCCACCTTGATCTGGGTGGCGATGCCGGCGTGGTCCGTGCCGGGGAGGTACAGGGCCTCATAGCCCTGCATCCGCTTGTAGCGGATGAGCATATCCTGGAGGGAGTCGTCCATGGCGTGGCCCATGTGGAGCTGGCCGGTGACGTTGGGGGGAGGCATGACAATGGCGAAGGGTTTCTTCTCCGGATTGGGGGCCGCCTTAAAGCAGCCCGCGTCCAGCCAGGATTGGTAGATCTTTCCCTCCACCTCCTGGGGCTCATAGGTTTTTGGCAGTTCTTTTCTCATGGTATTCTCCTTTATCTTGTTTTATCGTTATGTGGTCATCTTTTCCCGGAGATAGGGCGTGAATTCCGCCGCGTCTCCTGGGGTCAGGTCTTTCTTTTGCAGCAGCAGGGCTTGCCCCCGCCATAAAGCAGCAGCCATAGCCGCTCCGTCTCATAAATGGCGGTCGTTCCGCCGTAAGGAACCGCGTCCGCCTTTTCTCCCATAAGGATAGAGACGCCTGCCCCGTCAAATGTTCCGCACCGTCAGGCCGGTTTTCTGGCTGATGAACTCCCGGAAGGCCATGGCTGTCCCCTGAACAAAGCCGTCCTTGGCGTAAATCTGACCCAGGTTGCGGTCCAGGTAAAACAGAAAGTAGTCCGGCGTTTCGCAGATCATCCGAATCTGGTCGTAGGTGAAGCGGCTGTCGGAGGCCTTGCTGACATGGGTATAGCCCTCGGGGCCAAAGGAGGCCGTCACCTCCCGCGCCTCGGGCAGGACATGCTTTGCGCGGAAGCGCCCGTTCAGCCGGTCCTCCCAGAAGACGATAACCAGCAGGAACAGCGCCAGGGCCCCGTTGAGCCACCACCGGCTGTCTCCCACCCGAAGGGATACCCAGGCGAAAAAGACGTTCAGCGCAATAATCAGCACCGCCATGACGCGAACCATCCGGTTCCTGTTGCGCCGCACGGTCTTTCTGGCTCCTCTGGACAGGGCCGCCAGCTCCCTGCCGCCAATCGCGGTCCGGTTCACAAATTCCATTGGATCACCCCCTCTGCCATAAAAAACGCCCCGGACAATTTTGTCCAGGGCGAATCGTCTTTGATCCGTGGTACCACCTGAATTCCCCCGGGTGAACCGGGGACGCTCGGCCTCTGTAACGGGAGGACCCGCCGCCCCTTACTTATTCGGGGGCAAAGCTCCGGGGCGACTTCGGCTCGCGCTTCACAGGACCTTGCACCATCCGGCCCCTCTCTGCGCATCCGCAGCGAGCGTACTGCTCCCCATCACAGCTGTTTTCACATGTATAGTATAGCGAATAGAAAATGGTTTGTCAAGAGCGGCAGTAAAAGGAACAAAAGAGAGCTTTCTGCGTGGAAATCCCCCCAAGGGCCGAAGCCCTTGGGGGGATTAACCTTATGCTAAGGGGTTATGCGAGGGAATCAGGGAGTGGTGGTGTCGCTGATCGTCAGGTTGCCGTCAGCAGTGACAGGACCCCAGTTAACGGTGACGCCGGAAGTAGTGGTCGTGCCATCGGTCACGGTAATACTCGCAGTCGCACTCTGGGTGCCAAACACCACGTTGGTGCCGGACAGAACCTGAAGAGAAGCGGTACCGCCCACAACAGGAGCCGCAGGATTGGCGCCAACCGCAGCGGTAAGAGTACCGCCGGTCACGATCTGGTTCGTGATGCTCAGCGTGCAGACCTGAGTGAGGGTAACGGTCATGCTAGCTGTAACCGCAACATTAGCAGTTGTAGCAGCCGCAGTCGGATCGCTGCCGGTCACGAACGGAGTGTTAGCCTTGAACGTGAGGGTAGTGCCGGGAACAACATTATTCACAGTACCGCCATTGGTAACAGGCTCCCAGGTGGCGCCGTTATCTCTGGAGACAACCAGACTGGTAACAGTACCAACAACGTTGGTGGTGACAGTTGCGCCAGCGGTGCTCAAAGTGTTAACAACGATCGTAACAGGCAGAGAGCCGTTGGTCACATTGGCGGGCAGACTGTAGTTACCAGCGGTAGTACCCAGCGCCTGAACGCTCTCGCCGAGGAGCTGATAGCCCACACCGGTCACAGAATAGCCCGGCTTAGCCTCAACGGTGAAGTTTACAGCAGCGTTGCCATAAACATTACCGCCGACGTTGTCAGTGAGGCCGGTATTGGGAGCGTTGAACTTAACGTCCGCCGCAGTACCAGCGCCATTAGTAACGCTCACGCCGACAGACAGGCTCTTGTCGTTAGTCTCGGTGATATACAGATCACTGTTCTTTTTAACAGTGAAGCTGTAGCTCAGGCAGTTATTACCGCCGATGACCTCGTGGGTGCCCGTCAGAATCTCGGTGCCAAGCTTGACCTCATAGGACTTGTTGGCAGCGGGCTGGAAGTACACCTTGTACGTAGTGCCGCTCACGTTGGTCACGGTAGCAGCGTCGGCAAAGATCCGAGCGGTAGTAGCGTCGCCGCCAGTCACCAGAGTGACAGCAGGCGCACCGGCAGTGATATGAGCGGTCAGAGTAGCGGGAGCCTTCGCATACTTAACAGTGATGACGTAACTACCTGTAGTAACAGGAGCCACAATCCCTGCAGTGGAAGTTGTTCCGCTGATGGTCCAGTAACGAGAGCCAGGGGTGCCAACAGCACCGTTCACCGTAATGCCAGCAACGCCGGTAGAGGTTAGATACGGGACGTCAAGGATGTAATTATCATCCGTGGGAGCCAGCTTGAGGAGCTCTTCCTCGGTCAAGGTCAGAAGGCCGCCGTTAGCAACATACTTGGTGACGCTCTTCTCCTGAGGCAGGCCGGAGGTCTGGATGGTAACAGGAATCGTGCCGTCGCTCACGGGAGCCTGGCTGTCAAGGATGTCCTGATACAGTGTCTTCAGCCAAGCGGGGACGGTCCAATCCATCTTACCGTCGCCGTTGTCGTCACGCTCGGTAACGTCAACCACGAAGGCCAGCTCGTTCTTAGCCTGGTTGTAGACCCAGATCAGGCTGTCGCCGTTGTGAACGTCGCTGCGATGCAGAACATTATTCAGATCCAGCTTCTTGGCATAGGTGTTGCTCAGCTCGGTGTAGACGCGGTAGAAGGGAACCTCGTCAGAAGAACCGAACTTGATGTCAATGGCGTGATCCTGGACAAAGCCGGTCTTTGTGGTGTTGACGTCAACGTACTGGCTGCCCACGAGCTCCTCGATACGGGTGACCGTACCGGCGTAGATGCCGTAGTCGTTGAACTTCTCGGTAATCTTCTTGGCGTCGCCAACGGTCAGGTTGCCGGCCTCGTCCATAGCGGTACGATACAGGCGATAGAAGCCGAGGGTGCTGGCGCTCCAGGTAGCGTTACCCCAGGAGATGTCGGACATACCAGCCTTGGGAACGATGCCCAGCTGAGCGAACTTGCCGTTGTCGGGCTGGAGGGCCTTCCACTGGTTGTTCAGAGTGTCAGCATAGCGGATGTAGCCGCTGGTCTCATAGGGATTGTAGTAAGCCAGGGAAATGCTCTCGTAGTCGTAGTCGAGACGGCTGGTCTCGATGACCACCACGTCGGCAACCCAGTAATCCTGGCCGTCAACATCGGCGCGGGTATTGTGGGCCACGGCGTAAGCGGCGCGGATTTCCTCAACACGGATGCTGGGCAGATCAGCGTAACCGACCTTGTACAGGATGTCCTTCTCACCGCCGGGAACGACGATGTAGAACTCGGTTTCGGTGGTCGCGTCAACGTAGGTGTTGGCGTTGGTGTTGTAGTAGTTGTTGTATTCCTTGTCGATGTGGAAGTGGCGGATGCCGGGCTTCACAACCAGATCGGTGGGATTGAGAGCCACGCCGGCGTCGGACTTGGTCAGATCCAGCTGGACATAGTCCTCAGCGTAGACGGGATAGATGCCGGTGCCGTTCTTGATAGCGCGGCCAGCGGCGAACCAAGCCTCAGCGGCGATCTCGTTGGCGCTGTTGGCCTCCATGAACTTGGCCATCAGCTCGGCCTTGGTGCCGTGGGTGAACTGCTTGACGCCGCCCATGTCGGAACCAAGACGGAACACCTGAGCGCCGGTAGCGCGGTCGGCATACAGCTTGGAAGCGGAGGACAGGGTCAGGGTGTCGCCGGTCTCGATGTAGGAAGCAACGTTGGTGAAGCTGAAGGCCTTGTCAGCCGCAGTGTCGCCGTAGTTGAACACGCCGGCAGGGCCGCCGGTAGCGGCGTCATAGGCAGCGCGCAGCTCCATATCGGTGACAGCACGCGCCCAAGCGGTCTCAATGCTCTTCACCAGGTTGTTCGTCTTACCAGTGAAGACGTTGGGCTCGCCCATGAAGGAGCCGTCAATACCCAGGTGGGCAACGGCGGGCTGCAGGTAGTTGGGGTTGTTGGTGGGAGCGTTGGAGATAACGCCGCCAGTAACACCAATGCCGGTCCAGCCGCGCAGGCCGTAGGTCCAGGTGTATCTGTTGAAGAAGGGGCTGTTCTTGACGACCTTCTCCACCACGTCGGCGTCAGCGATCTTGACCTCGGCGGTCAGGATGTTGCTCTGGACGTAGTTGCCGTTCTTGTTCACGCCGGGATACATCTCGGTCAGCAGGGCATACTTGTGGCCCTGAGCCAGCTCGTAGGAGCGGACATAGCCGTACTCATCCAGATACATGTTGTACTGGGTGGCCTGGGCCATCTGCATGATGTCCTCATCCATCTTGGTCTCGTTGTCGATGCCGGACTGGCCCTTCTCATCGCCGCCAGCCAGGGTAACGGTGACCTTCTGGAAGTTCTTGGTGTTGACGGTGTCCGTCACGATCTCAGCGGGCCAGATGGACAGCTTCTTGTCGATGACGGTGTAGTTGACCACGGTGCCCTGGGCGATCTTGTCGGCCTCGGGGCTGTAGCGCAGGTTGCCCTCGGGATAGTCGGACAGAGCCAGGCTGTTGAGCAGCAGGTCGTTCTTGTAGTTGCCGACGACCTTATCCTGGGTGTACTCAATCTTCAGGACGTAATCGGCGACGCCGTCGAGGTCGTTATCGACGATGCGCAGGCTGTTGCCGATCTCGCACTTGGTGATCTTCTTGAAGTTCTTGTCAGCAGTGAAGTACTCAGCGGTGAAGTCAGGCCAGCTCATGGTGTCGGAGTAGTCCTTAGTCATGGTGGTGCCGACGTAGACTTCGCCGATCTCATAGCGGGCGATGTTCTGATCGGGGTTGATGGCATAGCGGTTGGCGGTGTAGAAGATATCCTTCATGATCGCCTGATCGTCAACCGTGATGTCTCTCTCGGGCTGGATGGTGACAATCCACACGCGATCGCCGGCAGCAGCAGTGCCGCTGACGACCTCCACGGGCTTATAGCTCGCGGTGTTCAGGCCAGTGATGTACTTGATGTAATCAGCCTTGGTGGAAGCGGTGATGAAGCCGTAATCCACAGCATCCTTGAGGCCCTTCTCATTCACGCGATAGCGAATGATGTACTTGGAGGTAGCATAGTCCTCCCAAGCCTTGGCGTAGTTGATGAAGTACTCGGTCTTGTCAGCGGTGTCGTCAAGCTTCAGACCCTTGGTGTCGGCCAGCTTCTCAACAGAGGGCCACTCCTGGTTGCCCTTGCCGCTGTTGTTGACGCCCTTGCCCTCGTTGTAAGCAACGGTGTTCAGGCCGTCGTCAGCAATGGTCAGGACCTTCTTAGCGCCGGTCTTGTTGGCGATGTAGGCAGTGTGACGCAGACCCACAGCGTCCAGATCGGTGGCATAGCTCAGGGTGAGGGTGTCGCCGACCTTGGAGGTGGCGTCGATCTCCTGCACCTCGGTGACCTCCAGCTTGGTGACGTTCTCATCCTCGACCTTGTTGCCGGTCAGGCTGGCCCACTGGTTGGACAGAATGATACCAGTGACCTGCTCCAGACCGAACTGGTCGCCGCCCAGGGTGTGGCCGTTGGGCTGATAGCTCAGGAGAGTGGTGTAGTCAACCTTGCTGGTCAGCAGGGCGTTGAACAGGATCTGAGCGACCATCTGACGGGGGGCGGGAGCGCCGTAGTCACCGGAGGTGACGCCCTTCAGAATGCCGATGCTCTCAGCCTTGGCAGCGGTCTGCAGCTCCCAGCCGTTGCCCTCGAACTCGCCGTTCTTGCCGTAACCCATG
>CAJTYO010000046.1 GCA_910584045.1 uncultured Oscillospiraceae bacterium
ATAGGCGGGGATGGCCGCGCCGGACTCGCCCTGGATGCGCTGGCCCTCCTCGCTGCCGAAGAAGCGGAGCACGTCCTTGACCAGCTCCAGATTCTTGCCCCTGGCGGCAGTGGAGTAACAAAGGCCGTTGGAGATGGACCCCCGTCCGTCGCCGGAGGCGGGATTGGGGCACTTGGGCAGCATGGCGATATCCCACTTGCCCACCATGTCGGGGTAGTTCTTCATCTCGCTGAGCAGGTTCCAGCTGCCTTCAAGGAACATGGAGCACATGCCGGAGAAGAAAGCCGTGCCGGGGCTGGTCTCGGCGAAGTAGTTCTGGTCGGGACACCAGTCGTTCTGCTGGATGGACACATAATATTTGATGGCCTCCACGGTGGCGGGCTGGGTGTACCCGGCATGGAGATTGGTATCCGGGTCCAGTATGTAACCGCCGTTCTGGTAGACGAAATTCCAGTAGCCCAGCTGCTCGTCGTTATAGGCCATGTAGCCGTACTTGCCGGTAGCGTCGTAAATCTTCTGGGAGGCGTCGGCCATATCGTCCCAGGTCCAATCCTCGGTGGGATAGGCCACGCCGGCAGCGTCAAACATCTCCTTGTTGTAGACAAGGACCACGTTGTCCTTATCCTTGGGGATGCCGTAAATGCGGCCGTCTGTTCCGCTGGCGTTGCCGATGGAGATATCAGAAAAATGGTTCTGGTAGTAACTTGAGTCCTCCTCGGCATAGAGGTCCGTCAGGTCCGCCAGAATGCCGAAGTCCGCGTAGTAGAGGATTTGATCGGTGTGCATCCAGTAGATATCAGGCATGGTGTTGCTCTCCGCCGCAGCCTCCAGCTTGGTCCAGTACTCGCCCCAGTTAGTGACCTGCACCTCAATCGTCACATCAGGGTTCTTGGCGGTATAGGCGTCACACATAGCCTGCATACCGTCCCGCTGGTTCACGTCCCAGATCTGGAAGGTCAGGTGCTTCTTGCCGTCGGCAGAGCCGCACCCGGCGGTCGACAGCAGCAGAGCCAGCATCAGGGCCGCCGCTATCATACGGGGGATTTTTTTCATAACTCCACTCCTTTTCGTTGTTTCGCGCCGCGCGTCCACACCGGACCGGCGGCGTTAGCTTACATTTACTATAATATGAAAGAATTAAATCTGTAAATGCCGTCATGTGTGCAAAATATTTACACATTTTGTAAAAAGGCGCTTTTTTTGAATATCACCACACATCTTCGTATATATCAGCCAAGATTGTTACTTTAAACAGAAGTATACCCGTCTTTTTTGTGTAAAACATAGAATTCTAAAACTTCATGCATATATACAGCATCGGAAAAACCACCGTTATTCCAGGGGTTTGCGGCAAAAAATATATGTATATGCGCTTTATTATAGGGAATGCGCGGCGCTGTCTGAAGCCCGCTCCTGGTTGCATTCCCGCAGGGGATGTGTTAGACTGACTTATCTCAAAACAACAGAGAGGAGGCTGCCCATGTTTTTCCAGGAGGACTATAACGCGCAGGAGGAGGCGCATGAGAGTCCCCAGGCATCCGGCCCCCGCCTCTTCTTCCGTATCATCGGTCAGGAGGCCGCCGCGCTGCTGAAGCTCAACCTTATTTTTCTGCTCGCCTGCCTCCCGGTGGTCACCATTCCGCCCGCCCTGCTGGCCCTGTGCCAGTCGGTTCGCCGGATGCTGGCGGACCAGACGGTGCGCAGCTGGCGGGACTTCTGGGGCTCCTTCCGCCGGAGCTGGCGGCAGGGATACGCCGTCTTCGCGCTGACGGCGGCGCCGCTGGCGGCAGCGGGCTGTGGGGCTCAGTTTTATCTGCGTTTCGCGGCGGACAGCCCGCTGTTCTACCTGCCCTTCATGTTCTGCGCCGCGGTGTTTCTTACGGCGGTGCTGGCCTCATCCTATCTCTACGGGCTGCTGGCCTGCGGGCGGAGGCTGACCAGGGAGACGGCGGCGCTGGCGCTGAGGCTGGGGCTGGGAAGGCCTCTGCGGGCGGCGCTGGCGGCGGTGATCTGGTACGGCTCCCTGACGGTGATGCTGCTGTGGTTCCCTCTGAGCGGCATATACCTGCTGCTGATGGGATTTTCCATCCCCTGTCTGCTGGCGCTGTTTTTTGTGCGGACGGTGCTGGAGCGGTTTGGAGGGGAGCAGGAATATTAAGAATTCCTTATCCGCAGCCCACACAATTGACAATTCCTCTGTTTTTCCGTTATAATATGGAAAGGCCGCCGGGGTGCGTCTCCCGGCGGCCTGCGTTTTTTACTAAGGAGGAATGAAAACATGTCCCTTTTGGAAAATTTGATCGGCCGCACCCTCATACAGCCAGATGACACATGGGGCCTTCTGGGAGTGATGTGCGCAGCCGTGGCTGCGTCCATCTTTCTGGAGCAGCGGTACAGATGGGCAGCCCGGGTGTCCGGCTCCGTCATCGCCCTTGTACTGGCGATGGTGCTGGCAAACCTGGGCGTACTGCCCATCAGCTGCGTACTGTACGACGACATTGTTTGGGGCGTCATCGTCCCCATGGGCATCCCCCTGCTGCTGCTGCAATGCAACCTCAAAAAGATTTGGCGGGAGGCGGGCAAGATGTTGACCATCTTCCTCATCGGCGCGGTGGGCACTGTCGCGGGTGCGTTTCTGGCCTATTACGCCCTGCGGGGGGCGTACACGGCCTCGGGCGGCAGCGCCCGGGATCTGGCGGCGGTGGCCTCCATGATGACCGGCTCCTATATCGGCGGCAGCGTCAACTTCTCCGCCATGGCCATGCAGCACGGGCTGAAGGGCACGCCGGTGGCCGCCGCGGCCACGGTGGCGGACAATCTGCTGATGGCCCTGTACTTCTTCGTACTCATCGCCTTTGCGGGTATGCGCTTTTTCCGCGCCCGGTTCTCTCACCCCCATATCGACGAGGTGGAGCGCAGCGCGGACCGCAGCGCCGCCCAGACCCAGGCCGCGGCCTTCTGGAGCCGCAAAGACATCTCTTTGAAGGACGTCGCCATGAACATCGCCTTCGCCGTGGCGGTGGTGTGGGTTTCCAACCTGATTGCCGGCCTGTTCAGTCCCCTGGCGGCGGAGGGCGTGGTCACCACTCTCCAGGAGGGCCTGCTGGACTTTGTGGGTAAGTTCCTGGGCAGCCAGTACGTGTGGATCACCACCCTGTCCGTCATCACGGCCACCTTCTTCGCACCGGTCACGGAGCAGCTCCACGGCTCCCAGGAGATCGGCACCTATTTGATTTATCTTTTCCTTTTCGTCATCGGCGTTCCCGCCAACATCTATACGGTACTCACCCAAGCCCCGCTGTTCCTGGTGCTGACGTTCCTGATGGTGGTGGTGAATATGCTGTTCTGCTTTATCGGGGCCCGCATGCTGAAATTCGACCTGGAGGACGCCATCATCGCCTCTAACGCCAACATCGGCGGCCCCACCACCGCCGCCGGCATGGCGGTGTCCCAGGGCTGGAGCCGTCTGGTGGGCCCGGCCATGCTGGTGGGCGTGCTGGGCTACGTTATCGGCAACTACGCCGGCACCGCCGTGGGCATTCTGCTGGGCGTATAGGGCCTACGGCTCAATGGGTCCCACCTCCGCGCCGGTGTAGTACCACGCCAGGATCTCCCGGTAGTTCATGCCGTTCCCGGCCATCACGTTCGCGCCGTACTGGCTCATCCCCACGCCGTGGCCGTAGCCGGACACGGAAAAGGTCACTGCATCCCCGTCAAAGGAGATGGTGAAGCAGGCGCTGCGCAGCTCCAGGATGGTCCGCAGCCGGTTGCCCCCCACCTCCACACCGCCCACGGACAGACTGGTCACCGTCCCATTGGGCTGCTGCCGGATGTCGGTGAACCAGTTGGAGGCGCTGCCCTCCAGCTGCGCCTCCGGCAGGGCCTTCAGCAGCCGCTCCCGCAGCTGGCCGGTGGAGAAGCTGGCGGTAGAGCGGAAGCCCGGCACGCTCTCCTCCCCCTCCGGGGTCTCCACGCTCTGTAGATAGGGCAGACTGGCGCTCCATACGTTCTGCGCGTCCTGGGTGCTTCCGGACGAGGAGGAGTGGAACACGGCCAGCACCGGCGCCCCCTCATAGAGGATGCACTCCCCGTCGGTCCCCTCCACTGCCCGTCGGATCTTGGCCTCATAGCTCTCCGCCTGCTCCCCCCAGTCCGCGGCGGCCTCCTCCCGGGACTTGTAGGCCTGACAGCAGGTTATGTCTCCGCAGGCGTCGGCCTGGGGGTGGTTGGCGCTGCCGCCGCCGGCGATCTTGTGGAGTATGTAGGTCCTGGCGGCCACAGCCTGGGCCTTCAGCGCCTCCTCCTCAAAGGAGGCGGGCATCTCCGCCCGCACCACCCCCAGCAGATACGTCTGCATATCCATCTGCTGGAGCGTATCCCCCAACAGCACGTTGAGGGGCGTAACCTTGTCCACCTCCGCCCTGGAGGGCTCCGCAGGGGGCTCCGGCTCCGGCTGGGGTTCCGGCTGCAGGTCCTCGGCGGGAGGCGGATCGGGGGGCGGCGCGTCCTGTCCCTCCCCGCCCCACAGCCAGGGGAGGAAAAAGATCAAAAAGATCAGCAGCAGAGACAATAGGATTTGTTTACCCATAGCACAGCATCTCCTTCTTTCTCTCTCAGGATATGATTTGCTTGTCCAAAAAATGAATGACAAATTCACCAAAGCGTGGTATACTGCTGTCGACGAAACCCACCCTGCCGCCCGGGCGGCAGAGAAAGGAAGCTATACACATGAAGAATCCCATTTGGACCAGGGGCCTCCGTCTCTGGGTACAGGGCCTTGCGCTCTTCGCCCTCCGATTCGTCCAGCTCCGCACCGGCTTTGATCCGGACACCGGACTGGCCCGCGCCTCGGCGCCGGGGCTCGCTCTGGTGATCCTGCTGCTGCTGTGCGCGGCGTCGGAATTTTACCTGTGTACCCGTGTCCCCAGCGGGAAACACAGCTACCGCAGCTTTCTGGATACGCCGCAGGGGGGACACCTGCCCTTTCTGGCCGCCGGCAGCCTGCTGCTGGGGGCGGGGGCTGTGCTGCTACCCGGCTGGGGTGCGCTGAAAATTGCCGCCGCCGTCACGGGGGTGGCCGCCGCAGGGGGAATTTTGCTGTTCGTCCGCTCCCTGCGGAGCGGGGAGGAGACAAAGCCCTTTCAGCTGCTGCCCGCCATGTTCTTTTCGGCGGTATTCGTGCTGGTAATCTATCTGCCGGAGGACCACGACCCGGTGCTGGAGCGCTACTATCTGCCCGTGCTGGCCGCGGGACTTATCGCCTGCGCCTTCTATCAGCTCACAGGGCTGACCTGCCGGGAGGGCAAGTCCCGCTGGTTTGTCCTCTTCGGAAACATGGCGGTTGTCACCTCCATTGCCGCTGCGGCGGACTGCGTCGGCGATTTGGGCCGGCTGCTGATCTACCTGGGGTCTGCCGTACTGCTGACGGCCTTTCTCCTCACCCGCCGGGAGGCCTTGCTCCCCGAGCCGGAGGAGGAGGCATGACCCGCCCCCTCCGCAAAACGCAGCCACTTTTATGACAGACACAGGCATTGAAGCCGCCGCTCCCAGAGCGGCGGCTTCAATGCCTATTGTATAGAAATGTCAGCAATATGTCAAGAGATACGGACGGCGATCTGTCCGGCGTCCACCCGCCGCAGCGCAATAACCGCGCCGCACACAGCATAGGCCACCGGGTCGCCCCAGGGGCTCTCCTGCACCGCCGCCACCTCTCCGCCGGGGACAAAGCCCAGCTCCAGCAGCCTGCGGCGCTGCCCCCCGGAGGCGGACAGCGCAGTCACGGCAGCCCTGCGGCCCACCGCCAGGCGGTCCAGCGTAGTCACTTCCTCCATTCTGAGGAGCTCCTTCCTGTATGGTCTACACGCCCAGTCTATGCCGCCGGCCAGCTCACTGTGCCAGATAGGCCAGAACGCCGTCGGCGATACCCCGGGCCAGCTTAGCCTGATAGGAAGGCTGAACCAGCAGCGCCAGCTCCTCCGGTGTGGACATAAAGCCGCATTCCACCAGGGACGCGGGCATGAGGGAGGTGCGCAGCACCGCCAGATTGGGCCGCTCCTCCACGCCGAAGTCGTCTGCGCCGGTGGCGGCGCGCATGGACGCGTGGAGCAGCTGAGCCAGACGCCACCCCTCTGTGCCCTCGCTGTAGGCGCAGGTGTAGACGCCGGTGACGTCGTCATGCTCCACGCTGGCGTTACAGTGGACGCTGACAAACAGGTCCGCGCCGATGTTGTTGGCCAGATCCGTGCGCTCATAGAGCCCTATATCCCGGTCGTCCGTGCGTGTCATGAGCACCGTCACACCCGCCTCCTCCAGCAGCCTGGCGGCCTGGGAGGCTATGGAGAGGTTCAGATCCTTCTCCAGTACCCCGTCATAGGACGCGCCGTCGGCGCCGCCGCCATGTCCGGGGTCAATTACCACTAGCCCGGCATACGCCGGCGGCTCCTCTTCGGGCGGCTGGGGGGTGGCAATGGAGACGGTGCGGGTGGCGGCGTCCCACGTCACCTCACAGCCCATAGCCTCCGCCACGGCCCGCAGGGGCACCATGGTGGTCCCCTCCTTGGATATGTAGGCGGAGCCGATCTCCATCTCCCGCCCGTCCATCAGAATGCGCACACCCTCCCAGTTCGCCCCGGAGGCGGTGAGGGATAGGGTCAGCAACAGTCCGAAGGAGAGCAGGAAGGTATAAAATCGCTTCATGCAGTCAAATCCTTTCGTTCGATTTGGCCCGCGTTTTTCGACATAATCCGCGGCCGGTTTTTCTCTATTGTACCCGACAAACAGCCTCAAGGCAAGGAACAATATCTGCATCCAGCTGAAAATATCTCCTGTTTCCCCTTGACAAGCGCTAGTAGTTAGTGTATACTAACGCCAATCAAAGGAATGGACGCAGGCGCGTGCTCGCCGGTCCAGAGCAGAAAGGAAGGATCGGAAATGTCTGAACAGTCAAACATCGTGACACTGGACCAGCTGCCCGTTGGCGGCAGCTGCATCATCGAGCAGGTGGGCAACCAGCGAGGCGCGGTAAAGCGCCGGCTCATCGACATGGGCCTCACCCCGGGGACCACCGTGGAGCTCATCAAGACGGCCCCCTTTGGGGACCCCATGGAGGTCCGTCTGCGGGGCTATGAGCTGAGCCTGAGAAAGGAGGACGCGGCCCAAATCCGCATCAGCGCCGGAGCGATGAGCCCCCGGGAGCGGGAAGCGGTATCCGAGAGCGCCTATCACCTGGGGGCGGCCTGTCACGGCGACTGCGCCAGATGCGCCATGGGATGCGCGAATCCCAAGGACCTGGAAACCATGCACCGGGCCCACCGCCACGAGCAGGAGCACCACCCCAGCGCCTACGACCCCCGGGCCCACGACCAGCGCCCCTGGAAGGTGGCCCTGGTGGGCAACCCCAACTGCGGCAAGACCACGCTTTTCAACGCCCTGACCGGCTCCAACCAGTACGTGGGCAACTGGCCCGGTGTGACGGTGGAGAAGAAGGCGGGACAGGCTAAGCTGGGGGACGTGGAATTCACGGTGGTGGACCTGCCGGGCATCTACTCGCTGTCCCCCTACTCCATGGAGGAGCTGGTGGCCCGGCGGTTTATCATTCAGGAGCAGCCGGACGCCATCATCGACATTGTGGACGCCACCAACCTGGAGCGGAATCTCTACCTCACCATGCAGCTGCTGGAGCTGGAACGCCCGGTGGTACTGGCGGTGAACTTCATGGACGAGGTGGAGAAGAAGGGGGATTCCATCGACTGCGACCGCCTGTCCGCCAGCCTGGGGGTGCCGGTGGTGCCCATCTCCGCCCGGGACGGCCTGAACATCGACCGTCTGGTCCAGGAGGCCCACAAGCAGATGCACACCGGCCTGACCGTGGAGCCGGACGACCTGTATGACGACTTCACCCACGCCATCCACCACCGCATCAGCGCTCTGATCCACGACCGGGCCTATGAGAGGGGCGTGCCCGCCCACTGGGCGGCCATCAAGCTGCTGGGCGGCGACGAGGAGGTTGTCCGGGACCTGGCGCTGGACCGGGGTACTCTGGATAAGATTGACGCTATCGCCGCTGAGTACGAGGCCGCCAGTCCTCTGGGGGACCGGGAAACTCTGCTGGCGGACAGCCGATATCGCTTTGTGGAGCGTGTGATCCGTTCCTCTGTGCGGAGGACGGCGCGCAGCGGGGAGCGCACCGTCACCGAGCGGATCGACGCGGTGGCCACCCATCGCCTCTGGGCCATCCCGGTGTTCCTGGGGATGATGCTGGCGGTATTTCTGGTCACCTTCAGCGGTCCCGGGGCGTGGCTCTCCGACGGCATCGCATGGTTTGTGGAGGAGGTGCTGTGCCCCGGCGTATCCGGGTGGCTGGCATCCCTCCGCGCCCCCGCATGGCTGGCTGGGCTGCTGGTGGACGGGCTGATCTCCGGCGTGGGCGGGGTGCTGACCTTCCTGCCCATGATCGCGCTGCTGTTTCTCTTCCTCTCCATGCTGGAGGACAGCGGCTACATGGCCCGGGCGGCCTTTGTGATGGACCGGACATTGCGGCACTTCGGCCTGAGCGGCAAGGCGTTCATCCCCATGCTCATGGGCTTTGGCTGCACGGTACCCGCTGTGATGGGCGCCCGGACCATGGAAAATGAGAAGGACCGGCGGATGACTATATTGCTGGTGCCCTTTATGTCCTGCGGGGCGCGGCTGCCCATTTACGGATTGATGACGGCCGCCTTCTTCCCAAAATATGCGGGGCTGGTAGTCTTCGGCCTGTACATCCTGGGTCCCGTCATGGCGATCCTCTCCGGCCTGATTCTCAAGCGCAGCGTCTTCCAGGGGGAGCCGGCCCCCTTCCTGCTGGAGCTGCCCCCCTACCGTATGCCCACCCTCAAGAACATCTGGCTCCACGTGTGGGAGAGGGTGCGGGACTTCCTGACTCGGGCGGGGACCATCATCGCCGTTATGAGCGTTGCCGTGTGGTTCCTCCAGAGCTTCGGCCCCGATCTCCGCATGGTGGAGGACACGGCGGACAGCATCCTGGCCCTGGTGGGCGGGTTCATCGCCCCGATATTCGCCCCCATGGGCTTCGGCGCATGGCAGGCGGCGGTAGCGCTGCTGACCGGGCTCATCGCCAAGGAGGCGGTGGTCAGCTCCATGAGCCTCTTCTACGGCTTCTCCCTGACGGACTACGCGTCCGCCGGGGCGGTCATGGCGGCCACCTTCTCTCCGGCGGCGGCTCTGGCCTTCCTGGCTTTCTGTGCGCTGTATACGCCCTGCGTGGCGGCCATTGCCACCATCCGCCGGGAGATGGCCAGCCGCAGCTGGACGGCCCTGGCGCTCGTCTGGCAGCTGGGTACGGCGTGGCTGGTCTCCTTCGCGGTATACCAGCTGTCGGCTCTGTTCCTATAAGACCTTCCCCCCATCCCGGCTCCTCTGCGCGGCGGCGAAGACGATCACCGTCCCTGCCAAAGAGGCCCCGGAGGTATACAGCAGCGTGGCGTCCATCCCCGCCGTATCCAGCAGCCAGCCCCCCGCCAGCGAGCCCAGCACGGTGCCCAAAGTGATGGTCATGGTGTAATATGCCTGCCCCTTGATGGCGTCCCCCTTGTCCATGAGCTCGTTGATGTAGAAGACGGAGGCCACGGAGATCACTCCCCAG
Organism: uncultured Oscillospiraceae bacterium; assembly: GCA_910584045.1. Taxonomy (GTDB): domain Bacteria; phylum Bacillota; class Clostridia; order Oscillospirales; family Oscillospiraceae; genus Pelethomonas. Next base: position 9,644 of record CAJTYO010000046.1, read on the forward strand.
CCCATCATCTGCAAAACCTGGACCCCGTAGAAGACCGTCACCCCGGGAGCCAGCCAGGTACAGAAGAGCTTCAGCGTAAAGAAGGCTCCGGCCACCCTCATCCACACGTCGCAGCGGACCCGTCTGACCATGGCGGCAAAGAGGAACATGGGCGGCAGCTCGCAGAAGGCGGCCAGCGCCGCCGCCGTCCCCATCTCCGCGCTGCTCCCACCCTTGCTCTGCACAATTTGGAAGGTGTAGTTGTTCAAAATCGCATGTCCCGTATAGAGGAGCGTCGTCCCGATGAGCAAAACACCAAAGCGCGGATAGCGGCGCAGGAATTCCATGGGCGAGCCCGTCCCCCTGTCGCCGCCGGCGGCCGTGCCCCCCTCCCCGCCGGGCAGCGGATAGGCGGCCAGCGCCGCCGAGAGCAGCGCGAAGCCGCCGGCGATCAGCAGGGGCACCGTCACCGCCCCCGCCGACTTCGTCAGCAGTCCCAGGCCCCAGGCCATGACGGCGTAGGCGATGGAGCCCGCCCCCCGCGCCGCCCCCCAGTTCAGTCTCCCGCCCCGGTTGATGGCCTCGGTGCCCAGGGCGTTAACCAGGGGCAGGGCCAGCTGGAGCAGCAGGATGCATCCGCCGTACAGCGCTCCGGTTATCCAAAGCGGCCCATCCGCCACGTACAGCGCCGCCACACCCGCCCCCAGACCTGTCAGCCCGGCGCAGACGCCATAGACCATCCGCTTGAGCCCCCACCGGCCCTCCGCCAAGGAGGCGGCCACGGGCTGCAGCAGGGCGGAGAGCATCCCCGCCCCGGCGATGACCGCGCCGATACCGGCGTTGCTGAACCCCGCGTCCAGCAGGAACACGCTGGCAAATCCCATGATTGAGGCAAACCCCATCCAAAAAAAGCTCTGTATACAGGCATAGCGCAGCGTCAGCGTCCCCTTACCGCACATAAATACCATCCCCCACCTCTCGGGCGGCGCCAAACGCGCCGCCCGGTATTTCACCGTATTATAGCAGACATCCCCCCGGATGTACAGATTGGATTCCCCTTCTTTTTCTCCCTCAAAAAAACCGAAGGGCAGGCGGTTTTTTGATCGATGTTTACGGAAATTTTGAAGAATTCGCGTTGCTTTTATGCACTGAACCGTCAACTTCCAAAAAAAGCGCCCTGTTCTGTTGTAGAAAAAGTCAAAGTTATCGGATATAACACATTTAAAATTGACAAATTGGAAAACGGATGTTACAATTCGGTTATAGAAACGTTTGCGTAAAACAGACGATATAATAATTGAATGGAGGACGTAAATTATGGCAAAAGTAAGAGTTGGCGTAGCTGGCTACGGCACCATTGGCCAGCGTCTGGCCGACGGCGTGGCGATGCAGGGCGACATGGAGCTGGTGGGCATTGCCGACCTGGCCCCTACCCTGGCCATCCGGGCGCTGCGGGAGAACGATATGATCGGGGCCAACGGCGTCAAATACGATCTATACCTGGTGGGCGGCGCGGACAAGGCGAAGTTTGACGCGCTGGACGTCCCCGTGGCGGGCAGCTTCGAGGACCTGTGCGGCAAGGTGGACGTCATGCTGGACTCCTCCCCCGGCGGCGTGGGCGCGAAAAACAAGGAGCTGTATGAGAAGATGGGCGTGAAGGCCATTTTCCAGGGCGGCGAGAAAAATTCCGTGGCCGACGTGTTTTTCCACGGCTACGCCAACTACGAGAAGGGCCTGGGTCAGAAATACCTAAAGCTGACCAGCTGCAACACCACGGGCCTGATCCGCACGGTGGACTGCCTGGACCGCGCCGTGGGCGTGGAGAAGGTGGCTATCACCATTATCCGCCGCGTGGCGGACCCCGGCGACTACCACCGCGGCCTGACCAACGCCCTCCAGATCGACAAGGCCCCCAGCCACCAGGCGGTGGACCTGATGACCATTATGCCCCACGTGGAGGCTACGGGCATTCTGGTGCACACCCCGGTGACCCACGGGCACATCATCACGGTTCTGGCCTCCGGCAAGGACGGCAGGAAGATCACCAGGGAACAGGCCCTGGAGGCTTTCCGCGCCCATCCCCGCATCCGTACGGTCACCATCGACGAGGGATTCATGGGCAACGCCAGTCTATTCAAGTACGCCCGCGACCTGGGCAACCGCCGGGGCGACATGTACGAGATCGGTCTGTGGGAGGACAGCATTGTGGAGAGCGGGGATGACGTCATGTATGCCATCAATATCCCCCAGGAGAGCGTCACCATTCCGGAGACGATGGACGCCATCCGCGCGGCCATGGAGATGCAAACGACCCGCGAGACGGGAACAGCTGAGACCAACAAGTACCTGCGTATCGGCAGATTCAAATAAAAAGGCGGCCCGCCGGGCTGCGGGGATGGTCGTTCCGCCGGGGGTGGAACGGCCTCCCTGCGCCCATCCGGCGCAGCGCTTTCTTTTGGGGACAGTCCCTGGCCTCCGCGCCCAAAAAACAGCCGATTATGAATATTCTGTTAACATTTTGGGGAGGTTGCACGTTTGCGTGCAACTTTGACACGTTTCCGCCCCTATATGGAGGGGTAAACGAGCGCCCCGCCCCGGCGGGGACAGACCGAAAATAAGACGATGTAAGCCAGGGCCGCCGCACAGCGGCGGCGGGAGGAAATTTTATGCGTTTTGGCATCAAGACCCTCGACGATGCCCAGGTGGAGGGGAAGACCGTCCTCTGCCGGGTGGACGTCAACCAGCCTGTGGACCGGGAAAAAGGTACTTTAAAGAGCATCAACCGCATCACCGCCTGCGTCCCTACCATTAAAGAGCTCTCAGACAAGGGAGCAAAGGTTGTCCTTCTGGCCCACCAGGGCAGCGACATTGAGTACAAAAACTACTATACGACAAAGCCCCATGCAAAGGTATTGAGCGAGCTGCTGGAAAGAGAAGTCCATTGGATCGACGACGTATGCGGTCCCGCCGCCCGGGCGGCGGTCCGGGAGCTGAAAAACGGCGAGATCCTCCTTTTGGACAACGTCCGCTTCGCGGCCGAGGAGCAGACCCTCTTCGAGATGAAGCTCCGCCTCACCCACGAGCAGCAGGCCAGAACCCAACTGGTGGAGAAGCTGGCCCCTCTGGCGGACCTGTACGTCTGCGACGCCTTCGCCGCCGCCCACCGGGACCAGCCCAGCCTCTGCGGCTTCGAGCAGGTCCTGCCCTCCTATATGGGCCGGCTCTTCGAGAAGGAGTTCTGCACCGTCTCCCAGGTCATGGAGGAGCCCGTGCGCCCCTGCGTCTTCGTCCTGGGCGGCGCGAAGATCTCCGACGCCTTCCTGATGATGAAAACCGTCCTGGACCGGGGCGTGGCCGACCGGATTCTCACCGGCGGCCTGGTGGGCAACATCTTCCTCGCCGCCCTGGGCCATGAGATTGGGCGGGGCAGCGTGGATTTCATCATGAAGTCCAACTACGGCGAGTACATTGATAGAGCCCGGGAGCTCCATGCCCGGTACGGCGAAAAGATCACTCTGCCGGCCGACCTGGCCTGGGTGGAAAACGGAGAGCGCCGCGAGGCCGCCCTGGGCGGCGTTCCGGCGGACATCGCCGCCGTGGATGTGGGAGGCGAAACCGCAGCGCTCTACCGGGAGGCCATCTTGAACGCCAAGACCGTGTTCGTCAACGGCCCCATGGGCATCTTTGAGCAGGCCCCCAGCGAGGCCGGAACCCGCGCCGTCTGGCAGGCCCTGGCGGACACGCCGGCCCACACCGTTCTGGGCGGCGGCGACAGTATCACCGCCACCGAGAAATACGGCCTCACGGATCAGATGGGCTACATCTGCACCGGCGGCGGGGCCCTGATCCGTTTTCTGACCGGCGAGGAACTGCCGGTGGTAAAGGCCCTCCGCCACGGAGCGGCCCTGTGTGAAAAATGAGAGGTGACTGCAATATGGAAGCGGCAAAGAAAAAGGAATTACAGGCGCTGGCCATCCAGATCCGCATGGCCGCGCTGGACGCCATCCACTCCCTGGGCTCCGGCCACCTGGGCGGCGCCATGAGCATCTGCGACGTGCTGGCGGCCCTGTACGGCGGCGAGATGCGCGTCAAGGTGGACGACCCCCATTGGCCCGGCCGGGACAAGCTGGTCTGCTCCAAGGGCCACGCCGGCCCGGCGGTGTACGGCACATTGGCGGTAAAAGGCTTCTTCCCCTATGAGGAGCTGAAGACCCTCAACCGCCCCGGCACCCGGCTCCCCAGCCACTGCGACCGGAACAAGACCCCCGGCGTGGATATGACTACCGGCTCTCTGGGACAGGGAACGTCCTTGGCCTGCGGCATGGCCCTGGGCGACAAGCTCCGGGGCCGGGACTCCCGTGTGTTCCTCATCGTGGGCGACGGCGAGAGCAACGAGGGCCAGGTCTGGGAGGCGCTTGCCTTCGCCAGCGCCAAGAAGCTGGATAACCTGGTGGTCCTGCTGGACTGGAACAAGCGCCAGCTGGACGGCTGGACCGAGGACGTGTACCCCATGGGGGACTATGTGGCAAAATTCAAGGCATTCGGCTTCGACGCCGTGAAGGTGGACGGCAACAGCGTGGAGGCGGTGGCCGAGGCCCTGGCCAGCATTCAGCCGGGCGGCGGAAAGCCCCACGCTATCGTCCTTGACACGGTGAAGGGCGCGGGCATCCAGGAGGTGGCGGACACTCCCATGAACCACAGCCTGCCCGTCAGCGACGAACAATTCGACAGATGGACCGCCCAGCTGAAAGCCGAGCTGGCGTCCCTGGAGGGCTGAGATATGATAAAGATCGTATATACAGGAGAAATGGACCCCCGCCTGTGCAAAAACGTGCTGGGAGAAACTATCCCCGCCCTGGCGGAGCGTGACCCGGACGTGATCTACCTGGACGCAGACCTCATGAGCTGCATCGGAACCGGCAAGTGGGCCAAGGCCCACCCTGACCGGGCGGTCAACTGCGGCATTGCCGAGGCCAACATGGTGGGCGTGGCCTGCGGTCTGGCCTCCGCCGGGTTCAAGCCCATTGTCCACACCTTCGGCCCCTTCGCCTCCCGCCGCTGCTACGACCAGGCCTTTTTAAGCGGCGGCTACGCCAAGAACGACGTCACCATCATTGGCACCGACCCCGGCGTCACCGCCACCATGAACGGCGGCACCCACATGCCCTTTGAAGATGTGGCTCTCTATAGGGCTCTGCCGGGGGCCACGGTGATTGACGTCACCGACCCCACCCTGCTCGTCAGCGTCCTGGGTCAGTGCGTGAACCGCCCCGGCGTGAAGTTCATCCGGGTGGGCCGGAAGCAGTACGCCAAGGTCTACGAGGAGGGCAGCGAGCTGCCCATTGGCAGAGCCGTCACCCTCCGGGAGGGAACCGATATCGCCATCTTCGCCGCCGGCATCATGGTTCACGAGGCCATGCAGGCCGCCAAGAGCCTGGAGGCCCATGGCGTCAGCGCGGCGGTGATCGACATGTTCACCATCAAGCCCCTGGACGAGGAGGCGGTGGAGACCTGGGCGACGCGCTGCGGCGCGGTGGTCACGGCGGAGAACCACAACAAATACGGCGGCCTCTGGTCCGCCGTCAGCGAGGTACTGGCTAAGAAGCGTCCCGTCCCCGCGGACTGCGTGGCCGTGGAGGACGAGTTCGGCGAGGTGGGGCCCCAGGACTACCTACAGGAACGCTTCGGCCTCACCGCCGCCCGCATCGTGGAGCAGGCCAAGGCCGTCCTTGCCAGAAAGGGCTGAGCCATGAAGCTGCGTTTCGGATTCGGCACGGGGACGCAGGAGGCGGAGATCCCGGAGAAGAACCTCCTGGGGGTCCTCCGCGCCAATGAGGCGGCCCCGGGTCTCACCGGCGAGGCGGAGGTCCGGCGGGCCTTGGCCGAGCCCATCGGCTCACTCCGGCTGCGGGAGCTCGTAAAGCCCGGCGAGAAAATCGCCATTGTCACCAGCGACGTCACCCGCCCCATGCCCACCTATAAGGTGATGCCCGCCCTGCTGGACGAGCTGTATGCGGCGGGTGTAAAGGGGGAGGACATTACGCTGGTGTTCGCCCTCGGCAGCCACCGGAAGCATACGGACGAGGAGCGGAAGCGTCTGGCCGGAGAGCGGGCCTGGAACGAAATCGCCTGCGTGGACAGCGACCCTGCGGACTGCGTCCATATGGGCGTCACCGCCGCCGGAACCCCCGTGGACGTCACCCGGACCGTGGCCCGGGCGGACCGGCGCATCTGCCTGGGGAACATCGAGTACCACTACTTCGCCGGCTACTCCGGCGGGGCCAAGGCCATCATGCCCGGCGTATCCACCCGGGCGGCCATCCAGTCCAACCACTCCATGATGGTCCGCCCCGAGGCCTGCGCCGGGGCCCTGGAGACCAACCCTCTGCGGATGGACATCGAGGAGGCGGGGGCCATCTGCGGCATCGACTTTATCCTCAACGTGGTGCTCAGCGAGCACAAGGATATCCTCCGGGCCGTGGCGGGCCACCCGGTGGAGGCCCACCGGGCCGGCTGCGCCTTCCTGGATCGGCTGTACCTCAAGGAGCTGCCCCGGGGCGCGGACGTCGTCCTGGTCAGCCAGGGGGGCGCGCCCAAGGATCTGAACCTCTACCAGACCCAGAAGGCCCTGGACAACGCCCGCCATGCGGTGAACCCCGGCGGCGTGATCGTGCTCATCGGCTCCTGTAAGGAGGGGCTGGGGGAGCGGGTTTTCGAGGAGTGGATGACCCAATCCGAGTCCCCGAAAGCTATGATCGAACGCATCGGCCGGGACTTCCAGCTGGGGGGCCACAAGGCCGCCGCCATCGCCATGACCCTGGAGAAGGCGGACGTGTACCTTGTCAGCGACCTGGAGCCGGACTTCGTCCGCTCCATCTTCCTGACCCCCCAGCCCACCGTCCAGGCCGCTCTGGACGCGGCCTTTGCCAAGCTGGGCCCCGAGGCCACGGTGCTGGCCATGCCCTACGGCGGCTCCACGCTGCCCAGGATCGTGGGATGACCCCACAGGGGCGGCGCCTCCGCCCCTTCACTAAATACCGCAAGACTGCAAATGATTGCAAAAAGGAGAATAACCGCTATGGATTACGCAAAGGAATCCCTCCGCCTCCACGAGGAGTGGAAGGGGAAGATCGAAGTCATCGCCACCGTCCCCGTGGAGAGCAAGGACGACCTCTCCCTGGCCTATACCCCCGGCGTGGCCCAGCCCTGCCTGGAAATTCAGAAGGACGTGAACAAGAGCTATGAGCTGACCCGCCGCCACAACCTGTGCGCCGTCATCACCGACGGCTCCGCCGTGCTGGGCTTAGGGGACATCGGCCCGGAGGCCGGGATGCCCGTCATGGAGGGCAAATGCGTGCTGTTCAAGGCCTTCGGCGGGGTGGACGCCTTCCCCCTGTGCGTGAAGACCCACGACGTGGATGAGTTCGTCAACGCCGTCTACCTGATGAGCGGCAGCTTCGGCGGCGTCAATCTGGAGGACATCGCCGCCCCCCGGTGTTTCGAGATTGAGCGGAAGCTGAAGGAGAAGTGCGACATACCCATCTTCCACGACGACCAGCATGGCACCGCCGTCATCACCCTGGCGGGCCTGACCAACGCCCTGAAGGTTGTGGGCAAGAAGAAGGAGGACGTGAAGGTCGTCACCTCCGGCGCAGGTGCGGCGGCGGTGTCCATCGTGAAGCTGCTCCTCTCCGCCGGATACAAAAACGTGACCATGTGCGACCGGAAGGGCGCCATCTACGCGGGCCGCGAGGGCCTCAACTGGATCAAGGAGGAAATGGCCCAGGTGACCAATCTGGAGAAGAAGGCCGGGTCCCTGGCCGATATGCTGGCGGGCGCGGACGTATTCATCGGAGTCTCCGCTCCCGGGACTGTGACCACGGACATGGTCAAAACCATGAACAAGGACGCCGTCATCTTCGCCTGCGCCAACCCTACTCCGGAGATCTTCCCCGAGGACGCCAAGGCCGGCGGCGCGGCGGTAATCGCCACAGGCCGCAGCGACTTCCCCAACCAGATCAACAACGTACTGGCCTTCCCCGGCATCTTCCGCGGAACCTTCGACGTGCGGGCCAGCGACATCAACGAGGAGATGAAAATGGCCGCGGCCCGCGCCCTGGCGGAGCTGATCTCCCCCGAGGAGCTCAGCGCGGACTATATCATCCCCAAGGCCTTCGACAAGCGGGTGGGCCCGGCGGTGGCCAAGGCAGTGGCCGAGGCCGCCAGAGCCTCCGGCGTGGCCCGGATTTAACAGGAGGACTACGATATGTTTGATCCCAATACCGTCAAGCTGGGCATCGCGCCCATCGGCTGGTGCAACGACGACATGCCGGAGCTGGGGGCGGAGAACACATTCAGGCAGACCGTCAGCGAAATGGCCCTGGCGGGCTTCACCGGGTGCGAAATCGGCAACAAGTACCCCTCTGACCCGACGGAGCTGAAGGCCCAGCTGGACCTGCGGGGGATGCGGATTGCCAGCCGTTGGTTCTCCTCCTTCCTGATTACCAGGCCTTACGAGGAAGTGGAGTCGGCGTTTGTCCAGGAGCTGGAGTTTCTCGCTGCCGTCGGCGCAAACCGCATCAATGTCAGCGAGCAGTCCTACTCCATCCAGGGCCAGATGGACACACCCATCCTCACCGGCAGCCGCAAGCACGTGATGGACGAGCGGGAGTGGGACCTCCTCTGCGAGGGCCTCAACAAGCTGGGGAAGACCGCCGCCGACCGGGGCTTCAAGCTGTGCTTCCACCACCACATGGGCACCGTAGTCCAGACGGCGGAAGAGACGGACCGGATGATGGCGAACACCGATCCCCGGTATGTGTTTCTGTGCTACGACACCGGCCACTTTACCTTCGCCGGGGAGGACCCCCTGGCGATGCTGAAAAAGTACGTGGACCGGATCGGCCACGTGCATCTGAAGGATATGCGGCTTCCTGTGGTGGAGGAGGCCCGCCGGAACGGCTGGAGCTTCCTCCAGGCGGTGCGGAACGGGGCGTTCACCGTCCCCGGGGACGGAAACGTGGATTTTGACCCCGTATTCAAGGTCCTGTCCGACGCGGGCTACCAAGGCTGGCTTCTGGTGGAGGCGGAGCAGGACCCGGCCAAGGCCGATCCCCTGGCCTATGCCATGAAGGCGCGGAAATACATCCGGGAACACACCGGGCTATAGAGCGAGGAGAACAGGGACATGACCTATTTCAATAAAAATCGGGAGCTGAAGCAGGGCTACAACGCCTATATCGACGCATCTGTGGACGACATGGGGACCCAGATGGACGTGGGTCTGCTGGTGATGGAGGCGGGAGACACTTTCATTTTTGAGGAGGCACAGAAGGAGATCGCCGTGCTGCTCTTCTCCGGTGAGGTGACCTACCGCTGGAACGGGGAGACCGTGGATGCGGATCGGGCGGACTGCTTCCATCACGAGGCCTACTGCCTTCTGGCCTCCAGAGGGACGCGGATTGAGCTGACCGCCCGCGGACACAGCGAGCTGTATATTCAGAAAACCGTCAATGAGCGAAACTATACGCCCGTGATGTACACCCCCTCGACCATCCAGACCCAGCACGCGGGAGCCAACGGGGAGCTGCTGGGCTGTATGCAGCGGGAGATCAAGACCTTCTTCGACTACGACAACGCCCCCTTCTCCAACATGGTGCTGGGCGAGGTACTGAACTATCCGGGCAAATGGTCCTCCTATCCGCCCCACCACCACCCCCAGCCGGAGGTGTACTTCTACCGCTTCGACTACCCCGACGGCTTCGGCGCGGGCTTTGCCAACGGGGAAATTTATAAAACGAGCCACAATGGCCTGGCGGTCATCAACCACGGCTTCCACTCCCAGACCGCCGCGCCGGGGTACGCCATGTGCTACGCCTGGGGCATCCGCCACCTGGAGGGGGACCCCTGGAAGAAGACTCGCATCGACGATCCCGAGCACGCCTGGCTGTGGAAGCCGGATGCCAACGACCACATCTATCAGGGATAGGATTTTCCGTGTACGGATTCGTGCTGCTGCTGCCGTTCCTTCTCATAAGATTCGGGCTGCTGGTCCGTCTGAGCCGGGAAGCGGTGTCTCGCGCGGCGTATTTCGCGCCGGTGAGGGGAGGGGAGCGGGCCGCTTATTGGGCTTATCAGATCAGCAACGGGGGGATACTTCTCGTTCCGCTCTTTTTGAAGGTTTCCGCCATGTTTTCATGGCAGCTGGTCCTGGGGCTGATCTGCTATGTTGGGGGACTATGCTTATGTGCGGCCGCCATAGCCGGCTTTGCCGCTCCTGATGAAAACGGTCTGAACACAAACGGCGTTTATCAGATTTCCCGCAATCCGATGTATGTGTCTTATTTTATCTGCTTTATGGGAATGGCTCTGCTGACCCGCTCGTGGATGCTGTTCGGATTTGTGGCGGTCTTCCAGATTTCCGCCCATTGGATCATTCTTGCGGAGGAAAGATGGTGCCTTGAGAAATTTGGAGAGCCTTATGCGCAGTACATGAAAACGGTGCGGCGTTACATCTAATAAACAATTATCGGTAAGGAGGATTTGAGGAAACGTGAAAACAATTCGACTGACCATGGCCCAGGCCCTGGTCCGGTTCCTGGAGAACCAGTACATCCGTTACGACGGCATCGAGCACCCCTTCGTGGAGGGCGTCATCATGCTGCCCGGCCACGGCAACGTGGTGGGTCTGGGCCAGGCTTTGGCCCAGGAGGCCCATCGGATGCAGGTCTGGCAGGGCAAGAACGAGCAGGGCATGGCTCACACCGCCGTGGCCTTTGCCAAGCAGTGCAAGCGCAAGAAGATCATCGCCGTCACCTCCTCGGTGGGCCCCGGCGCGGCCAACATGGTCACCGCCGCCGCCACCGCCACCGCCAACAACATCCCCGTGCTGATCCTGCCCGGCGACGTGTACGCCTGCCGCCAGCCGGACCCGGTGCTCCAGCAGGTGGAGCAGACCCACGATTTGAGCCTGTCCACCAACGACGCCTTCCGTCCCGTGTGCCGGTACTGGGACCGCGTGACCCGTCCCGAGCAGCTCATGAGCGCCATGCTCAGCGCCATGCGGGCTCTGACCGACCCGGCCAACACCGGTGCGGTGTGCGTGGCCATGCCCCAGGACGTGGAGGGCGAGGCATACGACTACCCCGAGAGCTTTTTTGCCAAGCGGGTCCACCGCCTGGCTCGCCGGGAGCCGGAGGCGGAGATCATCGCCGAGGCGGCGGAGATCATCAAGACCGCTAAAAAGCCGATGCTCATCTGCGGCGGCGGCGTGCGGTACAGCGAAGCCCACGAAGAATTCAAGCATTTTGCTGAGACTGCCGGCATCCCCTTCGCGGAAACCCAGGCGGGCAAGAGCGCCGTCGTCTGGGACCACCCCCTGAACCTGGGCGGCGTGGGCGTGACGGGCTGCTCCGCCGCCAACGAGATCGCCAGAGAGGCGGACGTGGTCATCGGCGTGGGCACCCGGTACACCGACTTCACCACCGCCTCCAAGTGGCTGTTCCGGGAGGACGCCAAGTTCATCAATATCAACGTCTCCGAGTTCCAGGCGCTGAAGCTGGACGCCCTGCCGGTGGTCGCTGACGCGAAAAAGGCCCTGCCCGCCCTGCTGAAATCCATTGAGGGCTACAAGGCCCCCTACGCCGGCGAGGTTGCCGGGGCCCGCGCCCGCTGGCAGAAGGAGCTTGACCGGCTGGACGCCATCGCCTTCGGCGAGGGCTACGTGCCGGAGATCAACGACGCCAACGCCCAATCCGCCTTCCGCTTCTCCAAGGACCTGGATGCCAGCCTCACCCAGACGGAGGTCCTGGGCTGCATCAACCGCTGCATCGATCCCGAGGATGTGGTCATCGGCGCGGCAGGCTCCCTGCCCGGCGACATGCAGCGGATGTGGCGGCCCCGGGCTGTGGATACCTATAACATGGAGTACGGCTACTCCTGCATGGGCTACGAGATCTCCGGCGCGCTGGGCGTGAAGTACGCCATCGGCGACAGGGACGTATACGCCATGTGCGGCGACGGCAGCTTCATCATGCTCCACGCCGAGCTGCTGACGGCGGTGCAGGAGCACAAGAAGATCAACATCTGCCTCTTCAACAACGCCAGCTACGGCTGCATCAACAATCTCCAGGTGGGCCACGGCAACGACACCCTCTGCACGGAGCTGCGCTGGCGGGGCGAGGACGGGAAGTTCTCCGGCCCCTTCATGCCGGTGGACTTCGCAAAAATTGCCGAGGGCTACGGCTGCAAGGCCTACACCATCCACAGCCTTTCCGAGCTGAAGGACGCCATCGCCGAGGCCAAGAGGATTGACGGCGTACCGGTGCTGTTCGACATCCGGGTGCTGCCCAAGTCCATGACAGACGGCTATGGCGCATGGTGGCGGGTGGGCGACACGGCGGTGTCCGAGAACCAGCGGAACCTGGACGCCTATCAGGACCACCTGGCCCACGAGAAGGATGCAAGGAAGTATTAAAATCGGAGGTACATATACCATGCTCAAAATCGGCATTATCGGCTGCGGGGCCATCGGGAAGGACCACTGCCGCCGGATTATCGAAAGCGTTCCCGGCGCAACGGTCGTGGCCGTCAGCGACTACGTGGCGGCGGCCGCCGACGAGACGGCGGCGAAGTACGGCATCCGCTCCTTTGGAAACGACTGCGACGGCATGATCGCGGACCCCGAGGTGGAGGCGGTGGTCATCACCTCCATCGACCCCACCCA
>CAJTYO010000047.1 GCA_910584045.1 uncultured Oscillospiraceae bacterium
GGCGGGCGGCCTGCCGCTCTATTTGACTCCCGCCTCTTTGTCACGGGTATCCACACCTCGTACCGGGCGTTCTGCGGGTCCGGATTGAGATATACCTCTATGTCGGGCCCGTTGGCATACTCATAGCCGGAGGACGGAAGCCAGTCTGTGACGATCTGCCGCTCCAGCGCCTGTATGGACTGCCCCGTCCCCTCCCCGGAGAAAATGGCCCAGGTACACGCGGGGACGACGTACTCCTCAAATTCTCCCCGCTCCCCCGCGCTGGAAACCGCGATAAAGTACCGCCACCGCTCCCCGTCGCCGCAGGCGCTCACGCCCAGCAGGCCCATAGGCGGCGCATCCATCCTCCCGGCCAGCCGCTGGATGGTTCCGTCGGCGGCCGCCCTCTGCCACATCTGCGGCACGGCCATGAAATTGCTCTCGATCTCCCGCTCCAGCGGCGCGGATACGCCGATCACGCGGAATGCCTCCCTCGTTTCAATGCGGTAGTTCATTTCCTCCGCTCCCTTCACCGTCATTTTGAAGACAATGGGGGAGAAGGATTTCACCGAGACGCCCTCTCCTCTGACCGCCGAGGGCGCCAGACCGTGAAAGGCCTGAAAGGCCCTGTTGAACGCCGTCGGAGAGCTGTAGCCATATTTTGCCGCCGCATCGATGATCTTCATGCCCCCGCCCCGCAGATCCACCGCCGCCAGGGACATTTTTCTCCTTCGAATATACTCCCCCAGGGAGACGCCCGCCATATACGCGAACATCCTCTGGTAGTGATAGGCGGAGCAGCAGGCGATCCGCCCGAGCTGCTCATAGTCTATCTCCTCCGTCAGGTGCTCCTCGATATACCGCACGCTCTGGTTCAGCCTTTCGACCCACTCCATGGAACCCCCTCCTCCCTCTGTCTGTCCCCAGTATACCGCCTGCGCGCCGGTTTGTCCTCTCCCTTTCTGCACAATAAAGAGAGGCCGCCGGAGCGGCCCCCCTATCGTCAGCGCAGAACAAAGTCCATATAGACCGGGTTGTGGTCGCTCCAGCGATAGCCCGTCTCCCACACGTCCGCCTTCCGCACGTCCACGTTGGCGGAGACGATGAAGCCGTCCACCGTCACCCGGTAGTTGTCCGGACCGTAGGCCCGGTCCGCGTTCCGGCAGGAGGCCGCGGGCTTCTCCGGATCAAAGGGGGCCACGATGGTCAGCCCCTCCGGCACCAGCTTCGCCGGGATGGGCTGGGCCCAGGTGTAGGCCGGACCGGACACGCCGAAGATCTCCGCAGAGCTGCCCAGCAGGTCCTTGTTGAAGTCCCCGCCGGCGATGGCATAGTTGCCCCCCTCGTACTCCGCCAGCATATCCGCGAACAGCATCTCCAGCTGTTCCTCGGCAATGGTCCCGTCGGAGGTGTAGGCGGACAGGTGCAGGTTGTACACCACCAGCTCCCCCGCATCCCCCTGCAGGGGGATGCGCTGGACGGAGTAGCACCGGTCGCAGTCGACGAGCTTCATGAACCCCCCCTCGATGGGCAGCTGCCGCCGCACCGCGGAGGCGATGGGGAACGCGGAGCAGGTGACCTGCCCCGCCCGGTTGGCCCCGTGGGGCTCCAGAAGCGGCCAAAAGAGGTAGGGGCTGTCGTAGTTCTGGGCGAAGGTGCGGTTGACGAACAGCCCGTAGGAATTGTTGTCCACAATATCCTCCAGCTCGTTGATGTGCCAGCTGCGGGTGCCGTCCACGTCCACCTCCTGGAGCAGGAGAATCTGGGGCGCGATGGCGCCCACCGTCTCCATAGCGCCGGAGACGTTCTCTTTGACGGCCTCCGGGGACCGGGCCCGGCTCTCCTTGCCCCCGTCCATAAAGAAGCTGTAGTCGTTGCTGTAGGCCCCGAAGCCAATGTTGTAGGAGGCGATCCGGTACTGCGTCCCCACGGCGGGCTCCCCGTGGTCCGCGCCGTTCATGCTCACCACCTCCAGCGCCTGGTGGTCCTCCACCCGGTAGTAGGCGGCAAAGACGTAGATCACATAGCCGGCCGCCGCGGCCAGCAGCAGCGCCAGCAGACCCAGAATGATTTTCAGCGGCAGATGTCTCTTTTTCATATGTCCATCGCTCCTTATCTGGTATGGGGACAGGCGAAACGCCCTCAGGACTTGGCAGACAGATCCCGCTCGATCCGCAGGATGGTCCAGGCGGGCACCGGCCGGGGCAGGCGCACCCGCAGACGCATCTGCGGCGTCCTGGGCTCCTCCACGGGCAGGCCCTCCTCGTCCTCGATGGCGGGCACCGTAAACGAGAAGGGCTTCATATCCGGCCCCACCGCCTCCAGCGTATCCCCCGCCCGGAATTTATTCCGCAGCGTCAGCAGGGCCTCGCCGTCCCCGCCGCAGGCGAGGACCAGGGCCACCACCTGCCACTCCCGGATGTACCGGGCATTCTCGCAATACTGTCCCGGCGGGCCGTAGTAGAACCCGGCGGCGTAGTGCCGGTGGCTGACCTTCTCCACCTCGTTCCGCCAGACGGGGTCCGCAGGCCGCCCGGCCCACACGTCGTCGATGACGTGCCGGTAGGCGCCGGTGACCACGGCGGCGTAATAGGCGCTCTTGGCCCGCCCCTCGATCTTCAGGCTGGACAGCCCCGCGTCCATCAGGTCGTCCACGTGGTCGATCATACACATATCCCGGGAGTTCATGATGTAGGTCCCCCCCTCGTCCTCAAAGACGGGGAAGTACTCCCCGGGCCGCTTCTCCTCCATCAGATGGTACTGATACCGGCAGGGCTGGGCGCAGGCCCCCCGGTTGCCGTCCCGGCCCGTCATGTAGCTGCTCAGCAGGCACCGCCCGCTGTAGCTCACGCACATGGCCCCGTGGACGAAGGCCTCCAGCTCCAGCTCCGCCGGCGTCCTGGCCCGGATCTCCCGGATCTCCTCCAGGCTCAGCTCCCTGGCCAGTATCACCCGGCTGGCCCCCAGCTCGTACCAGGCCCGGGCCGACACGTGGTTGACAACGCTCACCTGGGTGGACACGTGCCGCTCGCACCGGGGGGCGTACCGCCCCGCCAGGGTGAAGGCGCCCAGATCCGCCGTGATCAGCGCGTCCACCCCCGCCTCATCCAGCAGCTCCAGCCAGGCGGGCAGGGCCTCGGCCTCCTCCCACCGGGGCATGGTGTTGACGGTCACATGGACCCGCACCCCGTGCTCGTGGGCGAAGGCCACCGCCTTTGGCAGCTCCTCCCGGGAGAAATTCCCCGCGAAGGAGCGCATCCCGAAGCTCTCCCCCGCCAGATACACCGCGTCCGCGCCGTAGAGCACCGCCATCCGCAGCCGCTCCATATCCCCGGCGGGGGAGAGGAGCTCCGGTTTTTTCCGCACCGCCATGGCCTACTCCCCTTCCTGGGCGGCAGCGGCGGCCACGGCCTTGTTGTGCTGGGCCAGGGTCTCGCTGAACACGTGCTTGCCGTCCGCGCCCAGAACGTAGAAGTAGTAGCCGGTGTCCGCCGGCTCCAGGGCCGCCTTGATAGAGGCCAGGCCGGGGTTGGCGATGGGCGTGGGGGGCAGGCCGGTGTGCTGATAGAGGTTGTAGGGGCTGTCCAGCCCGGCGTAGTCCTCCTGGGTGATGCTCCGCCCGGCAGCGTAGACCAGGGCCGCGTCGATCTGCAGCAGCCGGCCGGTCTCGCCGTCGTTCTCCAGGCGGTTGTGGATGACCGAGGAGATGCTGCCGCGGTCGGAGCCGTCGGTCTCCTTCTCGATGAGGGAGGCGATGGTGATGATCTCCTTCAGGCTGTAGTCCGACCCGCCCAGCAGCTCCTCCAGATCCTCGTTGCCGTAGACCTTCTTATTGAAGTTGGAGAGAATGGAGCTGAAGGCCAGCTCCGTCCGGGCCCCCACGTAGAACTCGTAGGTATCCGGGAACAGATAGCCCTCCAGGCGCCTGGCGTCGCCCAGGTTCTTGTTGTCCACGAAGGCGTAGCTGTCAAAGACGTAGTTGGCGGCGGTGTCCGTCAGGTCCTCCTCCGTGCCCACCCCGTTCTCCGCCAGAAGGCTGATGATCTGGGCCACGGTATAGCCCTCGGGGATGGTGACCTCCACGGTCTCCGCCTTGCCCCCCGTGGGCCGCATGTTTCGGACCAGGGCCATGTAGTCCATCTCCGTGTTCAGCACGAAGGTGCCCTGGGAGGGCTTGGTGTCGGCGTGGCTGAACCAGGCGAACAGGCGGAAGAACCAGTCGTATTCGATCAGCCCCGCCTCTTTCAGCGCCGCGGCAACCTTCTCCATATCGTAGTGGGTGACCTCCTTATAGGAGCCGTCCTCCTGCTTCTCCCGGGTCACCTCGGAGACATAGTCCTCGGTCAGCTGGAAGCTGACCTCTCTGGGCTCCTTGTTCAGCGCGGCGAAGTCGTTGGCCAGCATCCAGCCCACCGCCGCGAAGATGGCGGAGGACACGGCCACGATGGTCGCCCACAGCAGGAGGGCCAGCAGGGGGTTGGTGCGCTTTTTCCTGCGTCTTTTGCGATCACGGGCGGAGCGGGAGGTCCCCTGTTCGCCGGCGCGGCGGTCCTCCTCCGCCCGGCGGGACACCTCCTCCCCGTCCCAGCTGGTAGTTTTATAGCGGTCGTCTTGGTTCATAGAGTCAAATCCTCTTTTCCGGGGCGGCGGGGCAAAATTTTTCCGCCCTTTTTGATGGGTCAAGCTGCCTTTCCTCCCCCGCCGGCATAGTATGTTTCAGATTGATAAGTGAGGTGAAACAAACCATGTGGAACATCGGTAACGAGGGCGGCTGCCTGTGGATCATTCTGATCATCATTCTGCTGTGCTGCTGCTGCGGCGGCGGCTGCGGAAACGGCGGCGGCTGCGGCGGCGGCAACAACAGCGGCGGATGCTGCGGCGGCTGCGGATGCTGCTGCGGCGGCGGCGGCAATAACAACTGTTGCTGCTGCTGAGGGCTACATACCCGCCGGGCGGGGGCGCGCAGGCGCTCCCGCCCGAAACCTGTGTTCGCGGGCGGCGTTCAGCGTTTGTGCGTACAGGTCCTCATTTTACCAGGGGCCGGACAAACTCCCACAGCTGCTCATGGATGTCCTCCACGGTCCGCACGGCTCCGTCTCTGGCGCAGTCCACCAGCCGCCAGCCCAGCCGCCGGGCCACCTCCCGGGCGCTCTCCCGGCAGGCGCGGAGGTACGCCCCGTCCTTCTCATGGATGTCGGCCCGGGTGTGGGAGGCCTCCTGCCGCTGCCGGAGCATCCGCAGGGACAGCTCCGTGGGCAGGTCCAGGTAGATCACCAAATCCGGCTCCGGCAGCCCCAGCCGCCGGTACTCCAGGTCAAAGAGCCAGTCCAAATAGTCCCACCGCTCCCCCTCCGGCAGCTTGGGGGCCTGGTGGACGGCGTTGGAGGTGGTGTAGCGGTTGGCCAGAATCAGCTTCCCCGCCGCATAGTCCCCGCCCCAGTCCTCCTTGAAGGAGGCGTAGCGGTCCACGGCGTACAGCACGGAGGCGGCGCAGGCGTTCACGTCCCCGGGCTTATCCCCCAGCTGTCCCTGGAGGTAGCGCTCCACGGGCACGGCGAAGGGGGAGCCGTATCGCGGGAAGTCCACCTCCCGGAAGGCCGCGCCCTCCCGCTCCAGCCGTTGGGCCATCATGCGGGCCTGGGTGGTCTTGCCCGTGCCGTCGGTGCCCTCCAGCACGATCAGCCGTCCTCTCATTTTCTTTCCCTCTTTTCCCCCGCCGCGTGGAGCAGGAACAGGGGCAGCTTCATCATCCGCCCTATTCGGCCGGGATTTTTCATCAGCCGATGGAGCCACTCCAGCCCCAGCCTCTGCATAACCTCCGGGGCTCGCTGCACGTCGCCGGAAAACACGTCCAGACAGCCCCCCAGGCCCACCAGCAGATGGGCCCCCGTCTCCTCGCCCCAGCGCTCCATCCACTTCTCCTGCTTGGGCGCGCCCAGGCAGACAAAGACCGCGTCCGCCCCGCTGGAGCGGATGGTCTCCACCACGGGCTCGTCCTCGGTGAAGTAGCCGTCCCGGGTCCCGGCGACGGTCAGACCGGGGTACTGCCGGCACAAATTCTCCGCGGCTCTCTCCGCCACGCCGGGCTTCGCGCCCAGGAGGAACAGGGTTTTTTTATTCTCCGCCATCCGGGCCATCAGCCCCTGGGCGAAGCCGATGCCGGTGACCCGCCCCTTCAGCGGCGTGCCCAGCAGCTTTGCGCCATAGATGATCCCGATGCCGTCGGCCAGCACCAGGTCCGCACCGTTGACGGCCCGCCGGGCCTCCTCGTCGCCCCGGCAGACCTCCACGATCTCCGGGTTGGGGGTTGCCGCGTAGTGGGCGCCGGGCGTGCCCATCAGCCGCACGCCCTCGGCCACGGCCTGGTCCATCGTTATGTTGTCAAAGCCTATGCCTAATACGTCGATCCGCATCTGCGAGGCCTCCTTTTCCGCGGTTCATCCTTTTATTTTTCCCAGTATAGCACATTTTTCTCCGCTTGTCCACTGAGCAATCGATCGCGGCCGCGCCCTCCCCCGCAAAAGAGAGCCGGGGAACGCGCGAAAACCGCATGCGCGGAGAACGAATCTATTATACCAACAAATTCCGCCGCCTTGATTAAGTTTCTATGAAATTTTCCTTTCCCCTCTCCGCAGGAAAGAAAACTTTGTCTCACTGCACACCACCGCCACGAAAATCAGCCCAAAGCCCGCCAGCATCCTGCCGCTGACCCGGTCCCCCGCGAATAAAACCGAGCACAGCACTCCGAACACCGACTCCAGGGACAGGATCACCGACGCCGACGCCGGGTCCGACCACACCTGCCCCACATTCTGGAACAGCAGCGCCACCGTAGTGGCCATCACCGCCAGATAGGCCAGCGGCAGCAGAACCTCCGGCCTGGTCAGCGCCTGGGCGGGGAAGGTCTCCGTCACCGCCCCGCCGGTCCACGCGTACAGCCCCGCGAAGGCAAACTGAAACACCGTCAGCAGATAGATGTCCTTCCCCGGCGACACCTTCGCCACAGCCACGATGTGCATGGCGTAGAAAATCGCGCAGACCAGCGTCAGCGCGTCCCCCGGGTTCACGCTCAGCTCCCCCGTCAGGCTCACCAGCCCAACGCCCGCCACGCACAGCACCGCCGCCGTCACGTTGTACCGGTCCGGCCTCACCCGGGCAAAGGCCCAGTATAAAAAGGGCACCAGCACGCAGTATACGGCCGTCAAAAAGGCGTTCTTCGACGGCGTGGTCAGCGCCAGGCCATAGGTCTGGATGGAGTAGGCCAGATAGAGCATCCCGCCGATAATCGCCCCCCGCCAGAGGTAGTCCGGCGTAAACCGACGCCACTTTCTCCCGCACACCAGCCCCAGCAGCGCCGCCCCGGCGGTGAACCGGATGGCCAGCAGATACTGCACCGGCAGCGCGTCCAGCGCGTCCTTCATGATAAAGAAGGAGCTGCCCCAGATGAAGGCCGCCAGGAACAGCATAGGCTTGGCCAGCCTCCGCATTCGTTTTTCATTCATATCTCTCTTACCTCATCCTTGCATTACCGCGCCCGGCTGTGATACAATGGGCGCTGAGATGATATACTACCAAAGAGGTGAGCAAATGGCAAGACTTACGGCGGAATTTTTTCTCCAGGACACCGTTCTGGCCGCCCAGCGCCTGCTGGGGAGCTACCTGGTCCGCTCGACGGACGGGGAGACCATCGTGTGCCGGATCACCGAGACGGAGGCCTACGTCGGCGCGGTGGACAAGGCCTGCCACGCCTACGGCGGCCGCCGGACACGGCGCACCGAGACCCTCTACGCCGCCCCCGGCACGGCCTACGTCTACCTCATCTACGGCATGTACAGCTGCCTCAACTTCGTCACCGGACCGGAGGGGGAGGCCTCGGCCATCCTGGTCCGGGGCTGCGCGCCGGTATACAACGCCGACGCCGCCGCCCGCCGCCGCTTCGGCGTGGACGCGGCCCACATGAGCGCCAGCCAGCGGAAAAACTTCCTCAACGGCCCGGGAAAGCTGTGCCGGGGCCTGGACGTCGACCGGCGGCTCAACGGCCTGCCCCTGGGGAGCGGCGGGCTGTACCTGGCCTCAGAGCTGCCGGAGCTGGGGCTGGACCGGCGGCCCGACGGCCTCCCCTTCCACACCGGCAGACGGATCGGCATCGACTACGCCGGGGAGGCCGCGGACTTTCCCTGGCGATTCTGGATCGACCAATAGGAGGAACGGACCATGCTGCTTTTTGATCTGGACGGCACCCTCATCGACTCCAACGGCGTGTGGCTGGAGGTGGACAAGACCTTCCTCGCCCGCCACGGCTTCGCCTACAGCCAGGCCTATCACGACGGCGTGGCCCACTCCATCCTGCAAAACGCCGCCGTTTTCACCAAGGCGCATTTTCAGATGGAGGAATCCTGTGAGGAGATCATCGCCGAGTGGATGGCGCTGGCGGAAAACGCCTATGACGCCGTGCCCCTGAAGCCCCGCGTCCGGGAGTACCTGGACCGCTGCCGCTCCCAGGGACGGCGGATGGCGCTCTTCACCGCCTGCGTGCCCCTCCACTGCCGGACGGCGCTGCGCAGCCACGGCCTGGAGGACTACTTCGAGCGGGTCATCTACGCCCAGGAGCTGGGGGAGGACAAGCGCTCCCCCGTCGTATTCCGCCGGGCGGCGGCGCTGCTGGGGGCGAAGCCCCGGGACTGCGTCCTCTTTGACGACTCCCTGGCCGCCTGCAAGGGGGCCAAGGCCGCCGGCATGACGGTGGTGGGCGTGCGGGACGATTTCCACACCGGAACCGAGGCGGATATGCGGGAGGTGTGCGACCAGTACATCCGGGACTTCGGCGAACTGCTGTGATACGTTTTCTCGAAAGAAAAAGTATCAAAAAGAACCTTGCTCTCGAGCCTAAAGCCACTGCTGTTCCTAGAGTCTGTTTTAAAACTTAGTATTGTGTTTAAAGTGCTAAGACGATGAATAAAGAGCATGAAACGACATGAAGCAAGAGTAGCCGCGAAGCGGCGCAAGGGATGCAGTCCCTTGTACAGAGTGCAGCGACGCAAACGGCCCTGACTTTCGCAAGTCAGGGCCAGTCCTTGCAGAGCGCACGATACATGATCGCAGACCATGTATCGAAGTGCGCCCTTGCTTGATTGTTATACTTTTTCCAGCAGTGAAAACTGATTTATGATTTTTGGGTAATTCATAGAATAGTCTTTTGTATTTTGAATTAGCAAATAAGGGAAATTGGCACGTTTGCAGTCCTCGATAATGATCTGTGATACACTCGAAAAGACGTACAGCATATTCTCGTACATCTTATGACTCTCATGTTTATCAAAAAACGCGGGTATTTGTTTGAGTTTCTGTGATACGGCTTCTTCTAAAAAAGTATGACAGCTTATCAGAAAATAAGCATTTGATTTGCAATCGATTTTCTCAAGGAAATGCGGTAAAATGCAAACGCCCTCGGCCAATAAAGGATGGAGACTTTCCTGCCTTTGGTGCAGATTCTCCATAAGAATCCCAAATGCTTCTTCATAATATTTTTGCCAAAAATCCAGGCAGCTTTGTGGAGAACGATTCCAAATATCCAGTGGATTAGAAAGTTCACGAAGTCCAAACATATGCGGTTGCTTGTTTTTATTCACATTAGAAGTCAGAAAGATATCGTCTGTATGGTATACCGGAACACCCAAGTTTTTATAAATAGCATCCGCCAAGGTGGTTTTTCCCGATCCGGGAGAACCACCCAAAAAGCACACTCTATTCATAAGAGACCCTCTCTTTCATAAATACCGCCATATTTGTCCTTGTTTCTCAAGCTGTGACTGTGAGAAGTATGGCGCAATGACAGAAACAAATCAACCAGCCAGATTTGATTACTGTTTTACGGACGCCCGCCGTTGGCCCGCGCCTCCTTTTTTATTATGCGCTGAAAGTCTCGGTAAACAGGTCCGCCAGGTCCTGGGCGCTGTCGGGGTATACGAACATGCCCACCACGTTGTTGGTTGAGGTGGTGACCCCCTGCTCCCAGGTCTCGCAGGACATCGGATACCACGCGCCGCCCTCGGCCTGGGTTTTGATCCGGGCCTGGAAAACCTGCTGCACCGCGGCCACATCGTCGATGGTGGCGTCGCCGGACAGCTTCACCAGGCCCACCGCCACGTTGGACATGCTCATCATGGTTTCCTGCACAAGCACCTCCTCCACGGCTGCAATATCGCTCAGACCGGGGTAGTAGTTGTCCAGCAGCTCGCCCTCTATCACCATCATGGCATCCAGGGCGTCATATTTGCTCTGGAGCGTGGAGAAGAAGCTGCTGAGAGCGGGCCGCTGAGACGGGCTCGTTCCGGATTCGGGCTGGCCGGGCTGCTTGGACTCCTCCTCCCACCGGCACCGGACGATGCACTCGAAGTCAAGCTGTCCCCCCTCGTACTCCACGTGCATGGTGATCTTGGTGACGCCCGGGGCCACGGCGGTCACCGCCCCCGTCTTCTCGTCCGCCTCCGCCACGGCGGAGTCGGCGGAGGTGAAGGTGCAGGCGTAGGTCCCCGGCACGTCCCTGGCGGACAGGGTGAAGGTCTCCCCCTCCGACTTCAGGGTCACGTCCTTGTGGCTGGCGGTGATCTCCGGGGCCGCCGCATCCTCCTCCTCCCCGCTCTTGTCCGGGTCGGGCAGCAGGGGCTCCTCCGCCTCGCCGGGCTCGCCGGGCTCCTGGGGCGTATCGGGCTCGGCGGGGACGTCGGGCTCCTGGGGCTGGACCTCGGCGGAGGGGGGGTCCGGCTCCTCCGGCGGCTCGGAGCTGTCATACCGGTTCAGAAAACTGAGAGAGCAGGCCGTCATGGTCAGCAGCAATAACAGGACCAGCAGCAGGGGAAGCTTCTTTTTCATGGTGATGTATCCTCCAAAAGATGTTGATATAAGCGGGCCTCCGGGGCCCTGACGGGTATTTAGACGCTGGACGGAGCCGTCAGGTTCCCGGCAATTTCCGCCTTTCTCTACTTTTTCTTCCTTTTCGCCACGCTGTTGGTGTCCAGGGAATCCCGGAACACCACGAAGCGGTCGTAGAGGAACTCCAGAACGAAGTTAGCGATCATATTGATGCCGGTGACCAGATATTCGTTCCACCCCAGCACGTCCGCCAGATAGTGCCCCAGCCAGGTGGACGCCGGCGTGAACACGCAGTAGAAGGCGAACACCAGGGCCATGGCCTTGGGCACGTTGCTGGCGGACTGGAAGGTGTAGCGCCGGTTCAGCGTGAAGTTCCACAGCACCGACAGCGTCAGCGCGACGAGGTAGCAGGGCCAGTAGCTCCACGCCGTCAGCTCGTTGAGCAGGGAAAAGGCCCCCAGCTCGATGATCCCCGCCGAGAGGGAAAAGAGCAGGAATTTCAGCGAGCGCAGTATCTCCTTGCGATCCATGGCATATCTCCTTTCATCCGTTCAGCGCCCGGAAGTGGGCCCTGTTGGCGGCATACAGCCGGCGGAACACGGCGTAATTCCGGTCGTAGACCGCCCGGTGGGCGGGGTTGGGCGCGTACGTCCGGTCCGCCGGGACCAGCGCCGCCGCCGCGTCCAGGTCCGCCGCCGCGCCCAGCCCCACGGCCATCACCGCCGCCGCACCCACGCTGCCGGCGTTCTGGGGGCTGGCCACGGTCTGGACCCTCCGCCCGATGACGTCGGCGAGAATCTGGGCCGTCACCGGCGACAGGGCCCCGCCCCCCACGAACCGCACGGGGTCGGACACCGCCGTCTTTCTCGCCTGGCACTCCAGCATCCAGCGCAGGTGGAAGCACACGCCCTCCAGCACCGCCCGGAGCATCTGCCGCTTGCCGGTGTCCAGCCGGATGTTGAAGAACATCCCCGCCGCCGCCGGGTCCTCGAAGGGGCAGCGGTTGCCGTGGAGCCACGGGGTGAAGAGCACGCCGCCGGCCCCCGGCGCCGTCTGCTCCACCGTCTCCGTCAGATAGTCGTAGAGGCTGGCATACACCGCCTCCTGCCCGCCCGTCACATCCCTCTTCTCCAGGTAGACGCCGATCTCGTCCAGGGCCAGGTGGTCCTTCACCCACTCCAGGCACTTCCCGGCGGTCTCCATCTCGGCGAAGTAGTTGTACCGCCCCTCCTGGGCCCCCGCGATGGCGGCAATCATGGCGTCCACGTCCACCATCTGCCGGTCCGTCACTGTGGACACCCAGCCGGAGGTGCCGCAGTAGATGTGGGTGCTGCCCACCGCCGCCGCGCCGGCCCCCACGCCGATGAGGGACGCGTCCCCGCCGCCGCCGAACACCGGCGTGCCGGAGGCCAGGCCCAGCTCCGCCGCCGCCCGGTCCGTCAGCCCTCCCGCCCGGTCCGTCGAGCGGATGATGGGGGGCAGATGGGCCGTGTCCACGCCGAACATACGGCACAGCGCTCCGCTCCACCCCCGCTTTTTCGTGTCGTAGAGCAGGGTGGCGTAGGCGGAGTCCGTGGTCATCACCGCCCGCCCGGTGCAGCGCAGCAGCAGGTACTCCTTCACATCCAGCCACTTGTCCGTCCGGGCAAAGTTTGACTGCTCATGGGCCTGGACCCACTTGTACTTCCACACCGGGTCCTTCACGCTGCTGGGCACCGCCCCGTTGGCCGACAGGCAGCGCAGCAGCTTGAAGACATTGGCCCCCGCGATCTGGGGGCCGTGGGCCAGCCCTCTTCGCAGCTCCGCCCCCGCCCGCTGGTCCATATAGCTCATGGCCCGCCGCACCGGCCGGCCCGCCCGGTCCACCAGGACCAGCCCCTGCATCTGAGAGCAGAAGGAGACGCCGGCGATCTCCTCCGGCCTCACCTCCGTCTTGTCCAGGAGCGCCCGGGTGGTGCGGCACATGGCCCCCCACCACTCCTCCGGCTCCTGCTCCGCGCCCCCGTTGTCCAGCAGGTAGAGCCCGTACCCCTCCTGGGCGCTGTCCAGCAGCTCAATCCGCCCCTCCAGGGAGAAAAGGCAGGTCTTCACCCCCGTGGTCCCGACGTCATAGGCCAACACATAGGTCATCTTCATCCCTCCCCGCACACATGCCGTCCCCCGTGGGGGACCTCCTCCTCCGCAAACGTAAAGGCGGATTCCAGAAATTTCAGCAGTTCCCGCTCCAGCCGCTGCTCCTGCTCCTCCGGCGTTCCGCCGCAGTACAGCCGGAACCGCTCCCGGTAGTACCCGCAGCAGCCGGTGAACTGGACCATCATCAGCAGGCTGTCGAAAAAAAAGGCCAGCATCCTCGGGTCCGCATCCCGGCGCAGAGCGCCGGCGGCCTGTCCGGCGGCGATATACCGCCCGTATAGCCCCGCGGCGGCCCCCTCGATCTCCCCGGCCAGGGCCGCGGCCTTCCCGCCGCCGGAGGCGGCCAGGGCGCAGTACAGCCGCACATATCCCCCGTGCTCCCGGGAGAAGCGCAGCAGGGCCCGGACAATCCGTCTGGCGTACTCCTTGAATCCCGCCTCCTCCGCCGTGACCTCCGCCAGCACCCGGTCCAGGGCCTCCAAACTGCGGTCCAGGCAGGCCCGGAGCAGGCCCTCCTTGTCCCCGTAGTACTTGTACAGGGCCCCTACGCTGACCCCCGCCCGGTCCGCCACGGCCCGCATGTTGGCCCCGGCGGGGCCGTGGCGGGCGAACTCCTCCACCCCGGCCTCCAGCACCGCCTCCAGCCGCTCCTCCGGCAGCTTTTTCAGCACGTCTCCCCCTTTTTCCGGTAGGAGCGCTGGTACACCAGCCGCTGCAGCCCCGCGTCCGCCGCGCGCAGCGGGCGGCAGCCGGGGACCCGGCCGGCGTACAGCTGGGCCATGCAGCCCTTCTCCACCAGGGCGCCGACCGCCTCCGCCTCATCCCGGGACTGCCCGGCGCATAGGGCTCCGCCGCCCCGGAGCAGCACGGCGTTCCGCCCCCGGACGGCCCGCTCGATCCGGCGGATGTCCGGCGGCATCCCCTGGACGCAGCGCACCCCCGGCCCGGCGATCTGGGCCAGGTCGTCCAGCCAGGGGCGCAGCGCGCCCTCCTCGCTGACGGCCTGGACCGCGCCGCCGCCGGCGTGGAGGATGTACTGAAAATCCCCGGCCCGGTAGAGGGCGGCGTGGACGGCGGCATAGGGGGGCAGGTCCTCCCCCTCGATGGGATACAGCCGTTCCCTCCACCAGAAGCCGTCCCCCTCCCGCCGGCTGTCCCCCCAGGGAAAGCACACGCTGTCCGGGGGCCGCCAGCCCTCCATCTGGTTGCGGACCCGCTCCCCGCTGACCTCCTCCAGGGCCCGGGCGGCGGCGAAGGCGTCCTCCATATCCGTCCCCAGACACAGCGCCCCGTGGCTGCGCAGCAGAAACGCCCGGCAGTCCGGCCAGGCCGCCATCTCCACCGCCGCCGCCCGCATCAGCGTCCTGGTCCCCGGCAGGCCGTAGGCCGCGCAGGGGACCCGCTTGCCCAGCGCCGGATGGCTGAAGCCCGTCAGCGCCCGGCCCTCGATCCCCGCCACGGAGGCGAAATACTGGTGGGTGTGGATAACAAAGCCCGCCTCCGGCCGCAGGCGGTAGGCCTCAGTGTGGACGCCCTTCTCGCTGGAGGGCTTTACGCTCCCCTCCCAGCTCCCGTCCGTGATGTTCACCATCGCCAGCTGGTCCTCCCGCATCGTCTCATAGGACAGGCCGCTGGGGGTGATGAGGAACCGGTCCTCCGACACCCGGACGCTGACGTTGCCCCAGGTGCGCTCGATGAGCCCCTCCTCCGCCAGCCGCGCCGCCGCCAGGAGCACCTGCTCCCGGGCGCGGACCTCCGCGGCGGTCACTTTTTCCCCTCCAGAGGGGCGCAGCCCGAGAACACCCGGTCAAACCGGGCGAGCACGTCGTCAATCATCTCCTCGGTGTAGGCCGCGCTGGTATACAGCCGGGACCCGGCCAGGGTGACGATGCCCTCGGCCATATAGGCGGCCCCCATGTGCTCCATCTCCCGCTGACGCACCCCGGTCTGTCTGAGGATCTCCGGGATGGTCCAGGGCTTTTTCCAGTCGATGCAGAAGTGCATGGTCCCCGCGTTGTCCAGGTGGCAGATGGACCCCTGGTTGAAGGCCACGAAGGGCAGGCCGTGCTTTTTGATGAGCGCCTGCAGCCCGGCGGTCAGCCGGTCGCCCATGCGCCCCGCCGTCTCGCAGGCGTTGGTCCGCTCGATCTCGCACAGGGTGTAGTACCCCGCCGCGCAGGAGATGGGCGTGGCGGCCATGGTGCCGCCGCACATGGCCTTGGGCACCTTTTTCCCGGAGGAATCCAGTCCCGCCCCCAGGTGGGCCATACAGTCCGCGTGGCCACCCACGCCCCCCGCGCCGGGGTAGCCCCCGGCGATGATCTTCCCGAACACCGTCAGGTCCGGGTCCACGCCGAAGAAGCCCTGGGCCCCGCTGGGGCCGATGCGGAACCCGGTGACCACCTCGTCGAAGATCAGCAGGGCCCCGTACTGCCGGGCCAGCCGGGCCGCGCCCCGGACGAACGCCCGGCTGACGGGCCGGGTGCCGCTCTCCGGGCCCATGGGCTCCAGATACACCGCCGCCGTGCCGCCGTTGAGCCGGTTGGCCTTCAGCTTCCGCTCCAGGTCCTCCAGATCGTTGGGGAAGAACTCGTCGGTGTGCTTGAAGACGAAGCCGGGCACGCCCTTGGACATAATGCCCTTGGTGCCCGGAACCCGCATTCCATAGGCCAGCTGGTCCGACCAGCCGTGGTAGGCCCCGCCCATTTTCAGGATGTTCTTCTTCCCCGTCTTCAGCCGGGCAATCCGGGCGGCGCACATGGCCGCCTCCGTGCCGGAGCCCAGCATCCGGAACATCTCCACCGAGGGCACCATATCCGAAATCTTTTTCGCCAGCTTGTACTCGTACTCATGGAACAGCCCCGTGGAGGGACCGCAGGTGTTGAGAAGGTCGATGACCTGTTCCCGCACCTGGGGCATATTGCTGCCCAGGATGGTGGGCCCCCCTGCCTGGAGCAGGTCGTAGTACCAGTTGCCGTCGACGTCCCACAGCTTGGCCCCCTCCGCCTTCGTAATGACGATGGGGAAGGGGTAGTTGAAGGCCAGATTGTGCTGCACCCCGCCGGGGATCACCTTTCTGGCCTGGTCGATCATCGCCCGGGACTGGGGGCACCTGGCGTTAAAGTAGTTTTCCACGTAGTCCGCCAGCCTGTCCCGCCGGATGGACCAGACGGGCTTGGCAATCAGCTCGTCCAGCTGTTTGGTTACCTCCTCCGCATCCAGGTACTGGTCGATCGCAAATCCGCCATATGACATTTTGCCGCCTCCTTCTTTTTTCTCTCCGCCCCCGCCGGACGGGGGCGGCCTCTTGTGAACAATGGTTCACGTCCTGGCTTCAGAGTACCACACCGGGGGCTTTGTGTCAATCTTTACTGCCGTTTACCCACAGGGAGAGCCATACCGCCGCCCGCGAAGCGCCCCGGGGCGGCCCGGGTCCTCAGCGGCGCACAATCTCCAGCGGACGGTCCTCCCACTCTCCGTACAGGGTGAAGCAGTCCTCCAGTCCCTCCGTAACCGCCGCGCCCCCATCCTCACCGAGAAAAATGAGCTCAAAATCCCCATGCTCTCTCCAGTACGCCTCTGCCCGCTCCCGGCCCATGACGAACAGCGCCGTGGACAGCCCGTCCGCCCGCACGCCCCTGTCCGCCACCACGGTCACAGAGGCGAGGCCGCTCTCGGCCGGGCGGCCGGCGGCGGGATCAATAATGTGGCAGTAGGTCTTCCCGTCCTGCTGGAAATACCGCTGGTAGCCGCCGGAGGTGACCACCGCTTTATCCGCCACCTCCAGGGCGGCGGCATAGCCCCCCTCCGGCGCCTGGACCGCCACCCGCCAGGGCTCGCCGTCCGGCCGGGTCCCCATGGCCTGCACATTGCCCCCCAGCTCCACAATGGCCGAGGTGATCCCCAGCGACCGGAACAGCTCCGTCAGCCGGTCCCCGGCCCAGCCCTTGGCCACCGCCCCCAGATCCAGCTCCACGCCCTCCGGAAGGGTGAGGCTATCCCCCTCCAGCCGCACCCGGGTATAGTCCACCCGCTCCAGCAGCCGCGCAAGCTCAGCCTCCTCCGGCACCCGGAAGGCCCCGGTGGTGAAGCCCCAGGACCGGACCACCGGATAGATGGTCACGTCCAGCGCCCCCTCCGTGCTCTCGCAGAGGGCCAGCGCCTGGGCCAGCAGCCGCGCAGTGTCCTCCGACAGGGGGACCGGCTCCCCGCCGCTGTGGTTCGCCCGATAGATTTCGCTGTCCTCCTCCGTCACAGACAGCCGCGCCTCCAGCTCCCGCAGCAGCGCCTCCCCCTGTCCGGCGGCCTCCCCGGCCCGGGGGCCGTAGACCGTCAGCACCATATAGGTGTCCATGGCCTCCAGCTCCCGGCGGCAGGGCTCCTCCGGGGCGGCGCAGCCCGCCAGCAGCAGAGCCAGCAAAAGCGGCCAGATTCTTCGTCCCATCCGCTCCCCTCCTTCTCCTGTTCTCCCCCATCATAGTGGATTTCCCCGGAAAGGTCAAGGCGTTCGCCGGGAAAAAGCCGGCCGGCCCATAAGACGGACGCCGGAGAGGGGGACGCACCACCGCCCCGTCATGGGCATACACTGGTGATGACCAGGAGCGTGATAAATATGGCTTACTCTGATCGAGAACTGTTGGCGCGGCTGATCGAATGCGAGGCCGGAGGCGAGGGAACCGACGGGATGAAGGCCGTGGCCGGAGTGGTGATGAACCGCGTCCACGCCACGGGCGGCGAGTACGCCCGGGTGGGCCAGGGCAGCATCCGCCGGATCATCTTCCAGCCCTATCAGTTCGTATGCGCCAGCGAGACGGAGGGCGGCGCATACAACCCCCAGAACATCTACAACATGCGCCCCGAGGCGATCCACTATGAGATCGCAGACTGGGCCATCGCCGGCAACCGTCTGCCGGACGTGGCGGAATCCCTGTGGTTCTACAACCCCTTCAACCCCAAGTGCCGGAACAGCTTTCCCTCCAACGTGGGCTACTGGCAGACCCGCATCGGGGACCACTGTTTCTATAACCCAACGCCCGCCTACTACAACACATAACCGCAAATAAAAGGAGTGGATACATGATGCAGCAACCCATGACCCAGCAGCCCGTAAACCAGAACCAGCTGCCTCCCCCCGCCCCGGACGAGACGGGGTACTACATGCCCCCCGACGCCGGCGCTCCCGGCGAGAGCTGGGTGTACGGCCAGCCCGGCCAGACCTGGGAGGGCGGACAGGAGCTCCCCGGCGGCACGCAGCCCGCCATACCAGGCATGAACGGGATGGAGTTCCCCGGCGGCGTATCCAGCGCCGCCGCCCAGAGCCAGCGGATGAAAAATCCCGTGGATATGGCCCACACCCACATGCCCGAGGGCGCGGAGGAGGCCTATCAGGCCTCTCTGCGCAGTCTTCTCAACCGCAACGTGGGCTATTTCGTGGTGGCCACCTTCCAGGTGGGGCCCAACCAGCCCGTCACCTGGCAGGGCATCCTCCACTCGGTGGGCACAGATTACGTCGTGCTGTACCAGCCCGACTATGAGCGGTACATCTCCGGCGACCTGTACTCCCTGAAGTTCGTTCAATTCCACAATGTGAAGGGCATCCCCTACTGCGCAGCGTCCCAGAGCTGGCAGGGGCACTAAGTCCCCATGGGAGGAGCGCAAGAAATTGCGCTCCTCCGTTTTTCCTTGCCGCGCGATTCCCAAATTGGGACGGCCATACCGCCGCCGGCAGTCCGCCTGTGGCGGCTTGGGGCGTCAGGCGGGCAGAAATCCTGGAACAGCAAGGGTTATAGTCTCAATTATACATATCTTTTTGCTGCTTTTTCTTGAAAAAATATTACATTTCCGTTACCGCGCGGAGGAGACGGTGGACATCCGCCCCGGGATATGGTATAGTATGGTCGTTCCTTTACCCAATCAACGGCAAAATGCAGAAAAGGAGACCAAATGAAACGAGCGACATCCCTGATCCTATCCCTGGTCCTGGCGCTGACGCTGCTCCCTGCCCGGGCCCTGGCCGCATCCAACGCCTACGGAAGCGACGTGTGGCTGCGGGATACGCCCGTACAGGAGGGCGTGACCTACAGCGAGAACATATTCTGGAGCTCCGGCTATGAAAAGCCCCGGCACGAATACTACTTTACGTACACCCCCGGCATCGGCGGCGGCCTGCCCTCCGCCTGGAGCGCGCCCGGCGCGTCCGAGCAGACGGAGGATTTAAGCTGGCTGCTGCCCAACTGGACGCCGGAGAACAGCGCAGCCTCCCTCCAGCCCATGGGGGTGCGCCCCGCAGCCTCCTACGGCTCCTCCGTCTGCGGCCGCAGCACCGTGTCCCAGGCGGCCCAGTACTACGAGAGCCAGGGCTACCGGGTGGTGGGGGCCGTCAACGGCGACTTCTACGACATGTCCACCGGCTATCCCCTGGGCATCCTGGTGTCCGACGGGGAGCTGCTCTCCGGGTCCTCGGAGTACTACGCCGCCGGCTTCCGCGCCGACGGCAGCGCCGTCATGGGCGCGCCCCAGCTGTCCATCATGGCCTCCGCCGGGGAGCGCTCCCTGAAGCTGGCCTCCCTCAACAAGCCCCGGGTCAGCGACGCGGGCGTGACCATGCTGACCTATGACTACCGGGACGACCACATGGCCGGCCCCTCCGTCGCCTCCGACGGGGTGAACGTGCTGGCCTCCATTGTGGACGGCCGGGCCGCCATCGGCGGAACCCTGACCGTGCAGGTGACGGAGGTGGTCGAGGACGCCCTGGACCGCGT
This sequence comes from uncultured Oscillospiraceae bacterium, assembly GCA_910584045.1. Lineage (GTDB taxonomy): Bacteria > Bacillota > Clostridia > Oscillospirales > Oscillospiraceae > Pelethomonas. The sequence goes on from CAJTYO010000047.1 coordinate 19,746, forward strand.
TCTGGAGGAGAACCAGATCCTCCTCACCGGCGGGGTCAACGGCTATACCGAGGGGCTGGCCTTCCTCCGCTCCCTGACGCCGGGAGAGCTGGTCGCCATCTCCTTCACCACCCCGGACCCCCAGTGGAACGAGGTCACCGAGGCCATCGGCGCATACCACCTGCTGGTGGAGAACGGGACGGCCAAGGACGAGTTTGAGGTGTCCGCCGCCCCCCGCACCGCCGTGGGGGTGAAGGCCAACGGCCAGGTGGTGCTCTACGCCCTGGACGGACGGCAGAACACCGTCAGCATGGGCGCATCCCTGGGGGTGCTGGCCAAGCGGATGGCGGAGCTGGGCTGCGTCACGGCCCTGTGTCTGGACGGCGGCGGCTCCACCACGGCGGCGGCGGCCCTGCCGGACGCCTCGGCCGCCAAGCTCCTCAACTCCCCCAGCGACAAGAGCCAGCGGTCCGTGTCCAACCATCTGGTGCTGCTGGCCCCCGGCGGGGCCACGGGAGAGCCGGCGGGGGTGTACCTCGCCGCCGACGCCCCGGCGGTGCTGACGGGGCACACGGTGCAGCTGACCGCCAACGTGACGGACAGCCGGTATTACCCCATGAGCCTCCCCCTGGACCTCTACGCCAGCGCCGGAGAGATCACGGGCAAGGTCTTCACCGCCCCCCTCCAGCCCGGCACGGTCACCATCTCCGCCTCCTACGGCTCCCTGGCCGCCCAGCGAAGCATTCGGGTTGTGGACGCGCCGGATACGCTGGCCGTCCGGACGGAGGACGGCGCGTCCTCCCTGTCCCTCATGGCGGGAGCCTCCGCCCAGCTGACGGTGTCCGCTTCCTATAACCACCTGCCCCTGGGTATCGCCCGGGAGGATGTAAACTGGTCCGTGGACCCCGGACTGGGGACCATTGACAGCAGCGGCCTCTTCACCTCCTCCGGAAAAGCCGGCTCCGGCACGATCACCGTTACCCGCGGCAGCGTCTGGGCCGAAATCCCGGTGACTGTGGAGGCCAATCACCCCTTCTCCGATTTGGCGGGCCACTGGGGCGAACCCTACATGGGCCGCCTCTACCAGCAGAAGATCCTCACCGGCGAGGCCGCGGAGGACGGGACGCTGTACGCCTATCCGGAGCGCGGCCTGAGCCGGGCGGAGTTCTGCGTGCTGCTGGCCCGGTATCTCAAGCTGGACACGGCGGACTATGCCGGGACGGCCACGCCCTTCACGGATCTGGGCGGCGTGGAATCCTGGGCGGGGAGCGCCATCCGGGCCATGTATGACCGGGGCGTGGTCAACGGTGTGGACGAGACCCACTTCGACCCCCAGGCCCCCCTGGAGCGAGCCCAGGCGGCGGCCATGCTGGGCCGGGCTCTGCATCTGACGGAGGAGCAGCTGCCCTCCGAACCCACGGAGCCCGTCCCCGCCGGACCGGAGACGCCGGAGGAGGGCGAGCCGGTGCTGCCGCCGGAGGACGGCACAGCCTACGCCATGGCCCTGGCCGGCAGCCAGGGGCCGGACTTCGACAGCTATCCCGACGCGGAGCAGGTGCCGGAGTATGCCAGGGGCTACCTCCGCATTCTGGTGGCCCGGGGCGCGGTGAGCGGCCGGGACGGGATGCTCCTGCCCGCCTCCCCCATGACCAGGGCGGAAATCTGCAAGGCGCTGGTGGTCATGCAGGATTCGTAGCGCGGCGGCGCAGCCTTTAATTGACAAGAGACGGGAGCGCAGTGCTCCCGTCTCTTCACTGTCAGAAAAGTCCTCCGCAGGCGTTGGGCGGGCGAAGCCCGCGCGGGCCGAACTCGGCCCGATTCCCCCTCCTCAAAAAAGTGACGCGGCCACTTTTTTGACACGCAGAGGGGACGGGGGCGCAATAGCCGCCCCGCACAAGTACAACAACCAAACGACCGTTCAGAGTGCTGCAAGAGGGCGGCAACCGATAATTTTAGGTTGCCGCCCTCTCGGGATATGCAAATCGGAAAACGCATTTAAAAGCTCCATTTGCAGTAGAGTTATACG
>CAJTYO010000048.1 GCA_910584045.1 uncultured Oscillospiraceae bacterium
CAGAAGTAACAGGCTGGTAGCATGCTGGTAGCGTTTTCATAAATTGTTCATATTTTTGTTTTGAAATCCAAGAAAGCAGCGGATATGCAAGCATATATTGCAAAATTGGGGGCATAAATTAAAAATTTAACAAAAAAGTTTACATAACACGTTTTTAACAAAACGGGGTAAAAATACAGAATTCAGAGAACAGAAAGCCGCCCTATTCCGGGCATACTAACTGCGGAGGTGAAGCGCAATGAAACATCATGAAAGCGAGCCGCCCGAGCGGAAGCCCGGGTGGCCGGAGGGCGATGATGACGTCATCAACAAATATGGGACCTATGAGGTGCAGCGCACCAACGGCATGGAGCACCCCTACCCCATGATTGCCCAGGGACTCTCCCGCCAGGAGGCGGAGGAGCAGTTGGATGCGGCCAGACGTTGGATGGAGAAAAAGTAGCTTAGCAAATCAGCGTCATATCGTACCACACCGCTCCGCCGTGGACGGACTGGGATACGCCTCGATTTTCAAAGCCGAACCCCGCGTAGTACGCCGCCTTCCGCTCCAGGCAGGTGAGAGTGACGCCCTTGCGTCCCTCCCGCCTGGCCTGGGCGATCAGGGCGTTCAGCAGTTCCCTGCCATAGCCCCGCCCCTGCCAGTCCGGGTGGACGGCGAGGCTGAATACCGACTGCCAGGGCGCGGCTTCATCATGACAGCCCGTGTCTCCGAACATCTCATCGGCGATGTATTCCTGCCGGATGACCGGCCCCATGGCGTACCCAATGATCTGTCCGTCCAGCTCTCCAGCCAGGAAGTGGTTCCCGTACACGGCGATGCGGTCCCGAATGGCCTCCCGGCTGGCGGCCTGCTCCCTGGGGAAGCACGCCCGCTCAATCTCCGTACAGCGGTCCAGATCATCCTCGACTGCCGTTCGTATGGCGAGACTGCCGCCGTCCAGAGTACGGAGAAAGCTGGCAGATGAGCAGACCTCCGCCCCCACATTCCCCATATCGGCCATATTGGCCCGCTGAATCTCCTCCGTGTTGGACGAGCAGCAGTCCTCCAGCACCACCGCCTGATAGTCCAGGGAGATGGCGTCATAGCAGGTGGTGCGGATACAGTTGGGCGTTGTGGTGCCTGTGAGGATCACCGTATCCACTCCAAGCCGCCGCAGAAGCAGGTCCAGTGAGGTCTGGAAAAATGCGGAATAGCGGGGCTTGACGATGATATAATCGGTCTCCTCCGCACCGAATTCCGGCGGATTTTCCACGGAGATGGGGCCGGTGCTGCCGGGGGTGAGGGGCTTGCCGCCCCCGGCCCAGACCTGCCGGCGGGTTAGCTCTACGTCGCTGCCGTCGGCTCGGTAAGCCCGGTTGACAAAAATGACCGGGACGCCCGCCCGCCGGCAGGCGGCGATGACCCGGGCGCAGGCGGGTACAGTGGCCCGCGCCCCCTTGATGCACAGGGGGGACTGCGGGTTCAGAAAACCGTTCTGCATATCGATAATGATAAGCGCTTGCTTCATAGCGAGCCTCTCCTTTACGCTTTTATAGAAAAATAAATTCGGCCGCCAGCACGACCATGCAGCAGGCCGCCGCCACCAGAAACAGGCTTCCGCCCCGCCATGCCAGCACGGCCCCCGCAATCAGGGCCAGCGCGCCCGCCAGAGGGCTGTCGGTGGCATCCACGATGGCGGGGAAGGTCATGACCGCCAGCGTCACATAGGGTACATAGTACAAAAAGGAGCGCAGTGTGCGGTTAGTGATCTCCCGGCGGATGAGCGCCAGAGGGGTGGCACGGATGAGGTAGGACACTCCGGCGGAGATCAGAATGTAAAGCCAGATATTTTTCACGCGTCCCCCTCCTCCTTCACCGGGAACAGAATCGCTGCCCCCAGGGAGATAACGACGGTCAGTAAAATCGTCTTGACGCCGGAGGACAGTCCCGCCAACAGCGCCCACCGCCCCGCAGCAAAGCTGGCCGCGAAGCTGAGGAGCACTAGGCCCAGCACCACCCGGTTTTTCCGCGCCGGGGGCACGATGATAGCAAGGAACATGCCGTACAGCCCCACGCTCAGGGCGCTCACCAGCCGCCCGGGCAGCACGCTGCCCGCCGCCACGCCGAAGTAGGTCCCCAGTCCCCACCCCGGGATGGCCGCCGCCATGGCTCCGTAGGTATACCATGGCTCCAGCCGCCCGGGAAAGGCGATAGAGATGCCGAAAATCTCATCCGTCACGTCGAAGGCCAGCAGCATCCGGTGGCGCAGAGGCGTCTCCGGGGCCAGCTTCTGGCTGAGGGCGCAGCTCATGAGCAGATACCGGGCGTTGGCCACCAGGGTCATGACGGCCACCTCCCAGTACCCCGCCCCGGCGGCCGCCAGGGAGAACACCGCGTACTCCCCGGCGGAGGCGTTGTTGGTCAGGCTCTCCACCATGGCCTGCACGGCGGAGAAGCCCGCGTTTTTGGCGGCAATGCCCAGCGTGAAGGCCACCGCGAAATAACCCAGGGCGATGGGCATTCCGTCCCGCACGCCCTGTCGAAAATACACTTGCTTGCTTTTCACAGCGCTTTCCCTCTGACGGGCCGCGGTTTCAGCCCTTGCTGACGAGAGCCGTTACCACCGCGCCGTAGGGCTCCAGCGCACCGTCCACCGTTCCCTGATTGGACAGCAGAACGCGCCCCCGCAGCGCTGCGGGAATCTCCGCCGGTGTACTGCTGAAGTTGCACAGCACAACCACGTCCTGTCCCTCCCAGCTCCGGCGGTAGGCAAACAGCTGGGGATGGTCGGGCAGCAGCAGGGTAAAGTCCCCCCTCAGCAGCGCCTCCGTCCTCCCGCGCAGGGCGATCAGGGCGCGGTAGTAGTGGAGGATGGAGTCCGGGTCCCGCTTCGCCCGCTCCACATTGATCTCCCGGTAGTTGGGGTTGACCATGATCCAGCTCTCAGCGGAGGTAAAGCCGGCGTTGGCGGTGCCGTCCCACTGCATGGGTGTGCGGGAGTGGTCCCGGCCCTTGGCCTCGATCCCCCGCCAGGCCCAGGCCTCCCTGCCGGTGCGCCGGGCCTCCTTCAGCAGGTTCAGGCTCTCCACGTCCCGCAGCTGGCTCTCCTCGGTAAAAGGGGCGTTGGTCATACCGATCTCCTCCCCCTGGTAGATAAAGGGGGTGCCCCGCAGCAGATAGAGGGCCGTGGCCAGCATCTTTGCGCTTGCCGTCCGCTCCTCCTCCGTGGCGGTGGAGCCGAAGCGGGAGACGATCCGCGGCTGGTCATGGTTGCCCCAGAACAGGGTGTTCCAATCGATTGCCTTCTGCCAAGCGTCGATCACCGTCCGGAACCGGGACAGATCGAAGGGCCTTACATCCCACTTGGTCTCCGCCCCGTCCAGGTCCATCAGCTCAAACTGGAACAACAGGTCCAGCTCCTGCCCGTCGCCCACCACGGAGTTGGCAGTCTCCGTGGTGACGAAGGCAGTCTCGCCTACGCACATGCAGTCCCGTCCCGTAAAACACCGCCGCCGCATCTCGCGCAGATAGTCGTGGAGCCGTGGCTGGAAGGAGAAGCGCTCCGGACAGAAGATATAGCCCGACCCGTTCCCGCCGTCCGGCAGACCGGGAGCCTTGGCCAGATGGCTGATCACGTCCATACGGAAGCCGTCCACCCCCTTGTCCAGCCAGCGGTTCATCATCCCATAGACGTGCTCCCGCACCTCTTCGTTTTCCCAGTTCAGATCGGGCTGCTGCTCGCTGAACAGGTGGAGATACCACTGCTCCGTGGCAGGGGCATAGGTCCAGGCGGAGGGGGTGAAGTAGGAGGCCCAGTCGTTGGGCTCCCTGCCGTCCCGCCCGTCCCGCCAGATGTAGTAGTCGCGGTAATGGCTGTCCCGGCTGCTCCGGGACTCCACGAACCAGGGGTGCTCCTCCGAGGTGTGGTTGACCACCAGGTCCATCACCAGCTTGATGTCCCTCCTGTGCAGCTCGGACAGCAGGAGCTCGAAGTCCTCCATGGAGCCGAACTCCTCCATGATTTTCTCATAGTCCCGGATGTCATAGCCCATATCGGCGTTGGGGGAGTCGTACACCGGGCACAGCCACACCGCCCCCACACCCAGCCACTGTAGATAGTCCAGCCGGGAGAGGACGCCCCGCAGATCGCCGATGCCGTCGCCGTTGGAGTCCTGGAAGCTGCGGGGGTAAATCTGGTAGAAGGTCCTCTCCTTCCACCACGGGAGATTTGCGTTCATATTTTCCGCCTTTCCGCCGCGGGCCGGGCCCGCGGCACAGAAATTTTTATGTTTTTCTCAGCCAGTCCGGCAGCGTCCTGGCCCGGACGCCGGAGATCATGCCCATGGCCGCATACAGAGCCACGATGGAGCTGCCGCCATAGCTGAAAAAGGGCAGCGTCAGGCCGATGACCGGCATGACGAACAGGCACATACCGATGTTTTCGATGGTCTGGAAAATCAGCATGGTCCCGAAGCCCACGCAGATAAGGGCGTCCATGCTGCTCTTGGCCAGCCGCGCCGTCTGGAGACAGCGGTAGATCACGAGAAACTCCAGCACGATGACGGCCAAGCACCCTATGAATCCCAGCTCCTCGCCGCACACGCAGAAGATGAAATCCGTCTGCCGGGCGGGGAGGCTGCCGTCGATGACGCCCTGGGTTTGGATGCCCTGGAACAGCCCCTGGCCGAACAGTCCGCCGCTGCCCAGGGCCAGCAGGCCCCGGGTCTGCTGGTATCCGCTGCCCAGGGGGCTGTAGCTGTGGTCAAAGAGCACGTGGAACCGGTCCACCCAGTATTGGGGCAGCTTCTCGAATACCGCCAGCAGACCCACGCCCACCCCCAGCGTACCGAAGCCCAGCGCGAACCAGTACCACGCCAGCCCCGCCGCCAGCGCCATGCCGGCGTAAATCACTAGGTACATCAGCCCGCTGCCCGCGTCCTTGGAGACCACGTAGATCCACACAAACATAAACCCCGCGTGGACCGCCGGGAAGAGCAGGGACCCCAGCCCCTTCATCTGCCGGTTGTCACGGAACCAGGCCATCTGCCGGGCCAGCAGCACCGTGAAGGTCAAGCGCACAATCTCCGCCGGCTGCACCATGGCGGGCAGACCAACGTACAGCCACGACCGGTTGCCGCCGCTGGCCCGGCCCAGGGGGGTGAGCAGCAGGGCGATGAAGCCCACGTCAAACACGAGGAACAGCCACCACTTCTCCGCGAAGTGCTCCACATCAATGTTGGAAAAGACAAAATAGGCCCCCGCGCCGATGAGAGCCCCGGCGGCTTGGATCAGCACCCGCTTGAGCTGGGTGGCCGGGCCCAGGTAATTGGTGGCGCTGGCGATGAGCACCAGGCCGTAGACCGTGCACACCAGGCATAGCCCCAGCAGCTTCATATCCGCCTTCCGCACAATGTCCTGCACGGATTGCGCCATCCGCTTGAAAATGGTCACAGCATTGCCTCCAGAGATAATTTCTATGATAGTTTACCACATGGCGTGACTTCTGTAAACCGTTTCCGCGACAAAATCCGGGGGAGGGCGCAAAACGGCGGAGGATGTAAAACGGACGGACGCAGCGCCCCCGGTTTGTCTGCCGCGGGGAGCTTTTGTTGTCCGTACATGTGCTTTTTTGCCGGAGAGTGTGCTTTCTTGTGGCTGCTTGCGGACTTGCTGAATGTTCCAAAATCTCGTTGTTTTTGTGCCAATTTTATGGTAAAATGACAAAAACTGCGGAGGAGCACTTTGGGATTTCCCGCAGTTTTTTAAACGCAGCGGCTGGAGGTCGATGATGAAGAAAGGGAGAAGGGTATGAAAAGGTTGAGGTTTTTTAGCAAACGGAGGGCTGCGCTGCTTGTCGCTCTGTTCATGTGCCTGGGCTTCGTCCGTGCGACGGCGCGCGGCGCATATGACGAGAGCGGCTTTTGGCGGGAGCCGCTCAATGAGGATGGGTCCAGCAAGTATGCGCCGAGCGGAATGATTGACGGCGAGTGGGTCGCCCCCAGCGGCGATAAATGGAACCAGATCATTTCTGATTGGTACACCGCGTATGGTCCGCCCAAGGATGGTTCTGGCATGGCAATATCTGAGCAGGTAATAAAAGCTGATCCCAATACAGGCGCGCCGATTTATGGTTCAACTGCCGATGTATGGGATGGAGTAAGCAACTTATATCAGGGCGGATCAAACTCCTGTTCTGACCCAAGCATTACATTAATTCACCAATCTCAGGACGGGTCTATCAATTATACAGAGATTACCGCTTACGATCACGATCTCTATAATGGAACGGGCCCCGGCGGCGGCGCTCCCGAGACGGAGAAGCCCCCGGAGACGGAGACCCCCCCAGGGACGGAGAACCCTCCAGGGACGGAGAACCCTCCAGGGACGGAGAACCCTCCAGGGACGGAGAACCCCCCAGGGACGGAGAACCCTCCTGAGACCGAGAATCCGCCCGAGACGGAGAACCCCCCAGGGACGGAGGACCCCCCTGAGACCGAGAATCCGCCTGAGACGGAGACCCCACCCGAACCCGAGCCCCCCGTTGTAACGCCTCCCGTCACCCCTGAGCCCTACGATCCCTACATCCCTCCCTATGATCCCCCTGCAACCCACATTCCGGACCCTGCGCCCGTTGTGGAGCCGGAGGTTGAGGCCGCTCCCATCGAGCTCCCCGAGGAGCCCGCCCCTCTGGCGGAGGAGCCTGTCGAGGAGGCGGAGGAGCTGTTTGACGAGGAGCCGCCCTTTGTGGTGCTGCCCGATGAGGAACTCCCTCTGTCGGAGCTCCCCGATGAGGAGCCGCCCCTGGCGGAGCTCTTTTTTGATGAGGACACCCCACTGGTTGACGTGCCCGAGACCGGCGACGGCGCCGGTATGTGGACGGCCATGTTCTATGTCTCCGCGGCCGGCCTGCTGTGTCTGTTCGTCTGGGAGCGCAGAAGGAGCCGGGAGAACTGAAAAACTGTGACCACGCGGCAAGCCGGAGCCTTCGGGCCCCGGTTTATCCTCCTGTCCGGGGGCTGACGCCCGCTCTACACCCGGAAAATAGGAAAAAATTAATTAAAAGGCTTGCGGTGAGGGGAAATTTGTGATATAGTATTGCGTGTAGATGTCATCACGTGTTCATACCGGCGGTAGCATAGGAAGAGCGCATGGTCAAGTTGTGAGGGATGCCGGGACGCAACGCCGGGGCTGAGGAACGGACACTGGGGCTATACATGTGTGTACGGGAAAAAAGATTTTTTGGGAGAGCTTGTGGGGACACAGCACACAAAGAGTATAGATATAGGTGCATCCGGATGCACGCGGTAAGCCGGTAGGGGCGCTGCGTCCGATCAAGCGCAGGGGAAAAGAGAGTGAAAGGAAAGATGGAATGGCGAAAAAGATACTGGCAATACTGGTCGTATGCATGATGTGCTTGGGGATGCTGTCCACAGTCGCATTCGCGGGAAACGACAACCACGGACAAGATAAAGATGACCACGAAAAGGTAGACTGCCCTAAGTGTGCTAGAGGAGAACATTGGATGACTCCGAATGGTAACGAATGGTAAACAGTGTAGTTGTTGTCATTTCGAGTTCGACAGCAGCGAAGGCAGCGGCGACGGCGGCAGCACCGATGATGTTGACGACCCCAGCGTCCCCACCGCCCCTGTAACTCCCCCGACCACCACTCCGGAGCCTCCCACATACAACCCCGCACCCCCTGTATACACGGAGCCTCCCGTCTATATGCCCACAGTGGAGCAGCCTGCTGAGGCCCCTGTCGCGGAGCTTCCCGACGAGCCCACGCCTCTGGCTGAGGAGCCCGCTGATGCGGTGGCTGTGTTTTCCGACGAGGAGACGCCCCTGGCGGAAATCCCCGAGGATGAGGTTGTGGAGCTGGACGACGAAGAGACTCCCCTGGCGGGCCTGCCCGCCGAGGCAGCTCCCTCAGAGGAGCTGCCTGATGGCGGCATGGTTGACGTGCCCGAGACCGGCGACAGCGCCGGCGTGTGGGGCGCCATGTTCTCTGTCTCCGCGGCCGGCCTGCTGGGTCTGACCGCCTGGGAGCGCAAAAAGCGCCGCGAGGAGAACTGACGATATGCATATGGCAGCCGGGGCCCTCGGGCCCCGGCATTGCCGCCTGTTCGGGAGGGATGCGCTGTGAAAAAGAAATGGATTCGCATTGTGGAGCTCTGTCTGGTGCTGACCTTGCTGGCCGGCGGCTTTATGATCGTCCACCAGATGCGGGAGGACCGGAGCGCCGCCCAGAGCAGCCTCCGCGCCGCGGCCATTGCCGGCCTGCCCCCCGCCGGAGAAAGCGAGCCGCCCGCCTCCCCCCAGACCGCCGCAGATCCGGAGTCGGCCCCCGCGCCGGAGGAGGTCCCCCTGTCGGGCGTCGATCTGGCGGCGCTGCAGGAGGTGAACGGCGACGTGGTGGGCTGGATCGAGGTCCCCGGCACGGAGCTGTCATACCCGCTGCTGCAGGGGGAGGACAACCGCTACTATCTGAATCGCAGCTGGGAGAAGGAGCGCAACCGGGGCGGCTCGGTATTCATGGAGTGCACCAACAGCCGCGATCTGACGGACTATCATACGATTCTCTACGCCCACCGGATGCGAAACGACAGCATGTTTGGGACGCTGAAATACTACCGGGACCCCGACTACGTCCGGGAGCACCCCAGCGTCTACATCGCCTCCTCAGACGGCGTGTACCGCTACGACGTGTTCGCCGCCTACGAGGCGTGGGTGCGGGACATCCTCTACCGCAGCGATCTGGAGGAGAGCGGGCTGGAGGCGGAATTTCTGGACTACTGCGTCGCCAGCTCCGAGATCGCCCCCGGCGTAACGCCGGAGGAGGGGGAGCGGATTCTGACCCTCTCCACCTGCACCGGCGACGGCCACGCCACCCGCTGGGTGGTCCAGGCGGTTCTCCGCGAGACCTGGCCTGCAGAATAACGCACTGCGCCGTCCTCCCAAGGGAGGGCGGCGCGGTGCGTTTAAAAAGGAGAGCCTAAAAATTTCTGAGGTGGCTTTTCTTATATGTTCCGCTCTGGATCATGGTAAAGAAGTCGAAGTTTTTCAGCGCGGGCGGGAATGATTTCATCCGGATAAGTAACTATCTGTCAATAGAAAGCATCAGATTAACCCAACAGATACCGATACCGCGTCAGAACGGTATAGATCAGAATCTCCACGTCGGCAGGCAGCGTGTTGGTCTCGTCCAAATCGATCTCCCGGACCTCCCCATCCAGCCTGACCAGCACCCTGCTGCCGCCCAGGGGCAGGAAGCCCTGGTTGCTCCCGCTCTCGTCGAAGCCCGCCCGGTCGTGGAACAGGGTAAATTTATCCCTGTAGGGCGCGCTGTCGTAGGGGCAGAACGCCTCGCAGTTGCCGCACTCGTTGCACATCCGGTCCACATGGAGAATCTGCGCCCGTCCGTCGGGTAGCTTTACCACCACGTTGGCCCGGTTGGGGCACACGTCGGCGCAGGTCTGACACACCACGTTGCAGCTCAGGCACCGGTCGCCCTCGCACTTGGCGGATTCGCACAGAACGCCCTTCTTGGCGATGGCCGCCTGCCGGGAGGCGTGCGCGTGGGCGGGGATTTTTGCCTTGTGCTTCGCACCAACCACGGCCTCGGCGAAGGCCGCCGCGTCGGCGATGCCCTCCACCACCGTGGCGGGGCCCCGGAACACGTCGCCGCCGGCGTAGACGTTCTCCAGATTGGTATTGAAGTCCGGGCAGCCCCGGCTGTCGGTCTCGATGCCGTATGCGGCCAGCGCCTCGGCGTCCACCTTCTCTCCCACGGCGGAGATCACGGCGTCACAGGGGATTTCCACCGTCTCCTCCGTCTCCACAGGGGAGCGCCGCCCGGAGGCGTCGGGCGCACCCAGCACCATCTTTTTGCAGAGCAGCTTTCCGTCCCGCTGCTCCACCGGGGATACCAGCTCCAGGAACTGCACGCCGTCGGCCATAGCCAGCTCCAGCTCCTCGGCGTCGGCGGGCATGTACTTCCTGGTGCGGCGATAGACCAGGGTGCTGCTCTCCGCCCCGGCCCGCAGGGCCAGCCGGGCGGCGTCCATGGCGGTATTGCCGCCTCCGACCACGGCCACGTGTCCCAGTTTCTCAGTCTTTCCGGCTTTCACGTCCCGCATCCAGGCAATGACGGGTTTGACGTTTCCGGAAATCCGCAGACTCCCGGCCTTCCACGCGCCCACGGCAAAGAAAATATGCGTATACCCCTGGGCCTTCAGCGCGTCCACAGAGGGGGCGGGGGTATTCAGACGCACCTCCGCGCCCATTTTCCGTACAATGGCCGCGTCCTTCTCGATGGCCTCGGCGCTGATGCGGAAGGAGGGGATCACATGCCGTACCACGCCGCCCAGGGCGGCCTCCTTTTCAAAGATGGTAACCGGGATGCCCGCCCGAGCGCAGAAGTATGCCGCCGCCATGCCGGTGGGGCCGCCGCCGATCACAGCCGCTTTTCTCCCGTCCCGGACAGGCGCCGGGGGCTTGAGGGCGGCCATCACCTTGTCATAGCCCCGCTCCGCGGCCACCAGCTTTGTGGCCCGGATCTGGACGGAGCGGTCATAGAAATTCCGGGTGCACTTGTCCATGCAGTGGTGTGCGCAGATGGAGCCGGTGATAAAGGGCAGGGGATTTTTCTCCAGAATAACCTCCAGCGCCTTACCGTACTTCCCCTTGCGACAGAGCTCGACGTACTCGGGGATGTCTTGTCCGATGGGGCACCCGCCCTTGCAGGGAGCGGTGAAGCAGTCAATAAGGGGCACCTTCTGATACAGTTTCCGCCTGGGTAGGGGCTTGACGGACTTGACGTGGTACTTGTCGCTCCGGATAGCCAGCGCCAGGGCCTCCACCTTCTCCACATCCACGGCGGTGAAGGGCTCAAATTTCAGCATTTCCAGCTTTTCACCGATCTGCTTGAACCGCTGATAGCCGCCGGGCTTCAGCTCCGTGGTGGCCATGGTGATGGGCCAGATGCCGCACTGGAAGAGTTTGTCGATGTTAAAGAAGTCGGCCCCTCCGGAGTAGCTCAGCCGCAGCTGGCCGCCGAACTCACGGCTCACCCGCCGCGCCATCTCGATGGTGAGGGGGAAGAGGCTCTTGCCGGCCATGTACATCTCCTCGCTGGGCAGCTCGCCGTTTTTCACGTCCACCGGGAAGGTATTGGAGAGCTTCAAGCCGAATTCCAGCCCCTTCTCTCCCGCCAGAGCCAGCAGGCGGCGGAACATGGGAATGGCGTCGCCATACTGCAAATCCTCATTGAAGTGGTGCTCGTCAAAGGCGATGTAGTCGTAGCCCATGCCGTCCAGAATAGAGCGGGCGCTCTCGTAGCCCAGGATGGTGGGATTGCACTTGACAAAGGTGTGCAGATGCTTCTCGGTGATGAGGTAGGAGGCGATACGCTCGATCTCGTCCGGCGGGCAGCCGTGGAGAGTGGAGACGGTGACGCTGTCGGAGATCCTGGGGCCAATGCCGTCGATAAAGGCGCTTTCTCCGGGGAACATCTCTTTCAGAACCCGCCTGCACTCCTGGAAGATAGGCGTCTGGGAGGCGTCCTTCATCTCGCTCAAGTACTTGTCGATCTTGGGCCCCTTGATCCCCTCCAGGTCATAGCCCACGGACATATTGAAGATGAAGCCGTCCGGGTCTCCCAGTCCGTAGACCTTAGCCAGGATTTTGCAGGCGAACCAGGCCTTCACGTACTCCTCATAGGCCTGGGGCACATACAGCTCTGTGGACCACTCGCAGTTGTAGCACTCGTCCTCGGCGAGGATGCAGGGCCGGTTGACGCAGGCGGACAGCTCCGCGCCGTCCATTTTCTGGACGGTTTTCAGCTCAAAGAACCGGGCCCCGGCGAAGTAAGAGGCGATAATATTCTGTGCCAGCTGGGTATTCGGTCCCGCGGCAGGGCCGAAGGGGGTTTCGATCCTCTCCCCACCAAAAATTGGGAGGGATTTCTCTCCCGCCCGGTAGGGGGCGTGAACGCCGAAGGCGGAGCCCTCGCGGTCATACTCGGTGGTGAGCCAGTTCATCAGCTCTCTAAAAGGAATGGGAATCATTAATTCGGACATTTCTTCTTCCTCCTGAATAGATTGAAAGTGAACGAAATGTAAGGAGCCTCTGCATAAATCCCCCATGGTCCCTCGTCGGGCTCGTGGTACGATATGGATTTCCGCGGCATTCCTTCCCGCCGGCAGAAATTTCCGGCGCACATCTGGGCGCGCTGCTTTTATGAGAGCTCCTTTGCAGCAAAACGCGCGATGAACAGTTCCGTTGACTGCACATCAAAAATAACCACAAAAAGGCATCATCGTGCTTTTTAATACTGGCAGTGATTAAGTTCTCCCCACAGCTTCCTGGATTCTTCTAAAATGTGCGCGTTGACAGCCTCCTCATCAAGCCCTACGAGCTCTCTGTCTTTCATCAGGACTTTCCCGTTGCAGATGGTCGTCTGGCACTGCCGTCCAGTCATCCCAAAGAGCATGTGACCATCAATATTTGCGTCGGAGAAGGGAGTAAAAGGCTTATAATCCATCACAATCACATCCGCCGCCGCACCGGGGACCAGCTGTCCCAGCGGCACCCCGAAGTACTTCTCCCCAATAATGGGATTGTTCTTAAACAGCATACTGGTCACCTCGCCCCAGCCCACGTTGGGCATACAGGCGTTGTGCCGCTGAATGGCCAGCGCCGCCTTCAGACTCTCCAGCATATCGTTGGTATATGCATCGGTGCCCAGTCCCACCAGGATGCCCTTCCCTATCATCTGGAGGATGGGGGAGCACCCCACCGCATTACCCATGTTGCTCTCCGGATTGTTGACGCACATGGTTCCTGTGGCCTGGAGGATCTCCATCTCGGCGGTGTTCACGTGGATGCAGTGGCCCAGGATGGTCTTGGGCCCCAGAATCCCGTGGTCCTGCAGCCGCTGGACCGGCCGGCGGCCATAGTTCTGCAGGCTGTCGTACACGTCGTTCATACCCTCGGACACGTGGATGTGATAGCCCGTGCGCCCATTGTTGGCCTCCGCCATCTTCTCGAAGGTCCGGTCGCTGATGGTGAACAGCGCGTGTCCCCCGAACATAGCCGCCAGCATATCGCCGGGATTCTTCCCGCACCAGTCCAGAAAATCCTTGTTTTCCTGGACGGATTGGTCCGCCTTCTCCTGACCGTCCCGGTCGCTGACCTCATAGCACAGGCAGGAGCGGATACCGAATTGCTTGGCGCTCTCCGCGATCTGGAACAGCGAGCCGGGGATCTCCCCGAAAGAGGCATGATGGTCAAAGATGGTGGTGACCCCCTGTTTGATGCAGTCCAGGTACAGTGCATCGGCGCTGGCCCGGGTGCCCTTCAGAGTCAGGTGCCGGTCGATGTACCACCACTGCCCGTCCAGGATCTCATAGAAATTGGTGGGATTGAAGCCGCTGATACTCAGCCCCCGGGCCAGGGCGGAGTAAATGTGGGTGTGGGCGTTCACCAGACCCGGCATGATAACCCCGCCCTTCGCGTCCAAAAGCTCCGCCTCCGGATATTGGGCCTTCAGCTCCGCCGTGGTTCCCACCGCCGCGATCTTCGTCCCGTCGATGGCCACGCCGCCGTCGGGGAGGTAGGGGGTGGCCCCGTCCCGGGTAATAAGCCTTCCGTTTGCCAGAATGTACATACGCTGTCCTCCTCTTTTTTCCGCTTGGTAAAAGAAAAATGTTTCAAACCCTCCGGTTTGAAACACTCAAGCACAGGTTGAGTGATAGTTGCAGCCCGTGCGCACAAGCACTTCCTTACAGCTACCACGTATTTATTTTATATATTCATTATAACGGATTCTCCGCCGGATTGCAATGGGAATACCTGCAAAATCTGTTTGCCAGGCTGACGAAAATTTTGCCTGCGATTTGTGGAAAACGCCAACAACAGGGGGACGGGCCATCCCGCCCCTCTTGCTGTACTATCCAGCGCCTATAAATAGGGGTTGAATGTTGCCTATATCGGTGCTATAGTTTGACCGTAGCAAGGCGACAAATCTACACTCGAAAGGGAGACAACATGAAAGCGTTTGACAGAAATTATAGGCTGCTGGACGAAATGTACCGGGACGAATATTACCCTGATTTTTTGGTGGATAAAGTGAGAGATGAGCTTCAAAAACTAATCGACCTGCTGGAGGCAGGCGAAACCGGCATTGAAGTCATCCAGAAAAAGCTGGATGAGGTGGTCTGCGCTATCAACGACTTGCAGGAGGAGTTCGACGAAAACGGCAGCGAGCTTGAAACGGTGGCCCGCGACTGTATTGGAGAAGCTGTTGGCTGCATTTTAGAGTGGTTTGGCATTCCTATTGATGTGGAGGAGGCCATCCGGGAACGGGACTGGTAAATCAGCAGCTTTCAGTTTAATGGACCGTTCCCGTCAGCTCCTGGCCCGCAATATACGCATTGATGTCTGTCTATATGCGCCGCGCATGGAAATCCTGTGGACGCTCAGAGCAAAATAAGCCCAAAAGAGCGCCATTGATAGAAGAATCAGCACGTTTTGCGTTGACAATTCCCTTCTTTTCCTGTAAAATGAAGGTGGTAAGTAGGACAGACAGTCGCATGGCGGCGGCGAAAGCCCCGTCATGAGGAAAGTCCGGGCTCCAACGGGCAAGGATAACGGGTAACGCCCGCCGAAGGCGACTTCAGGAAAAGTGCAACAGAAATAAACCGCCGGCATTGGATGCCAAGGCACCCAGCGCCTGGTAAGGATGGAAAGGCGAGGTAAGAGCTCACCCATCGGCTGGAGACTGTCCGATGCTGTAAACTCTATCCGGAGCAACACCGTGGGAGGACATCAAGGCCGGCCCGGCCGTCCTCAAGGAGGTGGCTGGAGCGGTCTGGCAACAGGCCGCCTAGATAGATGACTGTCAAATACAGAACCCGGCTTACAGTCCTGCTTACTGTACATGGGGGAGCAGATGCCACGTCTGCGGCATCTGCTCTCTTTTTGCGTCTGCGACCCAGAAAAACAGGACAGATTTTGCATACTTTTCAGCACCATTCCGGATTATACTGCATATGCTGTTATTATACAATAGCAGCAAGAAAGTACATCAGGAGGCAGAACATGAAACAGCCTGTTTTTACCGGGTCCTGCGCGGCCCTTGTCACCCCCTTTGCCGGCGGAGAGGTGGACTATCCCGCCCTGCTGCGCCTGCTGGACTTCCAGTTGGAGAACGGCACGGACGCCCTGGTGATCTGCGGCACCACCGGCGAGGCCTCGGCCATGCGCTATGAGGAGCGTCTGCGGACCATCGAGACGGCGGTCCGCCATGTGGACGGTCGGATTCCGGTCATTGCCGGCACCGGCTCTAACAACACCGAGAGCGCCATCGCTATGTCCCGAGATGCCGTACAGGCGGGTGCGGACGCGCTGCTGGTGGTGACCCCCTACTACAACAAGGCCACTCAAAAGGGGCTCATCCGCCACTACAACGCCGTGGCGGACGCGGCGGGCAAGCCCGTGATCCTTTATCACGTCCCCTCCCGCACGGGGGTGAAGTGTACCGCCGAGACATACGCCGCCCTGGCGCAGCACCCCAATATCGTGGGGGTGAAGGAGGCCGGCGGCGACCTGGCGCTGGTGCAGAAAACCCGAGAGCTGTGCCCGGAGGACTTCTACATCTGGTCTGGAAACGACGACGAGACCGCCCCCATTATGCTCTTCGGCGGCAAAGGGGTCATCTCCGTGGCAGCCAACGCAGCGCCCCGTGAGATGCATGAGCTGACGGCGGCATGTCTCAGCGGGAATTTCTCCGCCGCCGGGAGGATGCAGCTGCGGCTTCGAAAGCTCTGCGAGGCGCTGTTCTGGGAGGTGAATCCAATTCCCATCAAGACGGCTCTGGCCATGATGGGGTACTGCCAGGAGGTGTTCCGCTCCCCCATGTGTGAGATGGAGCCGGCCAATCGCGCAAGGCTGGAGGCCATACTCCGGGAGTACGGCCTGCTCGCGTAAAAAATCTGAGGGGGAAGGGTATTTCTGAGAGACGCGGACGCCGCTCAGAGCGGAAAATAGCCCTGGACAGAAAGAGCTTCCGCCGAAAATCCCCTTGCCATCTCCGGGCTCTGGGTATATAATGGGGCCAAATCACCGCAGACATCTGATGGAGAAGAGGTAGTATACGGCTATGGCAAAGACCCTTCTGTTCATTGTAAACCCGCGAGCGGGCCGCACCCGATCTATGGCCCCGCTGTTTGACGCAGTGGCCCGCTTCTGCGAGGCGGGCTATCTGGTATCCGTGCGGTATACGGCCTGCGCCGGTCATGCCGCTGAGCTGGTGGAGGAGCTGGGGTCCCAGTTTGACCGGATCGTCTGCTGCGGCGGGGACGGCACCCTCAACGAGGCGGTCCGGGGCGTGATGACCCTGTCCTCGCCACCGCCCCTGGGCTATATCCCCGGCGGCAGCACCAACGATTTTGCCGCCAGCCTCACCCTTCCCTCCGACCCTCTCCAGGCCGCCCAGCGTATCATCGACAGCGAGGGCCGGCGTCTGGATGTGGGAACCTACAATGACCGGCCCTTTGTATACGTGGCCTCCTTCGGGGCGTTTACCAGGGCCTCCTATACCGCGCCCCAGTCCATCAAGAACGATCTGGGCCATCTGGCCTATATTCTCCAGGGGGTCCGGGATTTGTCCACCCTGCGGCCCTATCGTGCCACCGTCACAACGGAGGAGGAGATCTTTGACGGGGAGTTCCTCTTCGGCGCGGTCACCAACGCCACCAGTGTGGGCGGACTGATGAAGCTCCAAAAAGAGCAGGTGGTGCTGGACGACGGACTCTTCGAGCTTCTGCTCATCCCCAACCCCACCAACGCTTTGGAGCTCCAGGAGCTCATCCGCTGCCTCGTGCTTCAGGACTTTACCGGCAGCGGGGTGGTGTTCCGTCACGTGCCTGCGGTGACAGTGGAGACGCCGGAGGGCTTCCCATGGACCCTGGACGGGGAGTACGGCTGCGGCGCGGAGCGGGTGGAGATCAAAAATCTCCGGCAAAGGCTGGAGTTTCTGCTGTAGAGCCCAAAGGCCATATGAAAAGGGAGCGCCCCGGGGGCGCTCCCTCTTTCCATCTCATATTTTGCCCGTCTAACGCCAGGTAGAAATCCTGGAGCAGCAGTGGCTTTAGTCTCGAGATTAAAGCTCTTTTGGGGCTATTAAAAAAGTATCACTTGGCCCGCACGATGCACTCCAGCACCTGGTCGCCGATAGCGGCGGTCACGGTGGTGGTTCCACGGCCAACCCAGGTGATCAGACCGGTGTCGCTGATGGAGGCGACGCTGGTGTTGTTGCTGGTCCAGACCGCCGTGCCGTCATAGGCCTCCCGGGTGCCTTTGATCAGCAGCTTCATCTGCACCGTATCCTTTGAGCCGAAGGTGAAGTCCGACTTGTTCAGGCTCAATTCGGGGATATTGGGGTCAACCCAGGGCTCTCCGTCCACCTTCACCTGACAGGTAGCTGTCTCCTCACCGCTGACGGCGGTGATGGTTACGGTGCCCCCTGCCTTGCCGGTGACGGCTCCGCCCTCCACCGAGGCGATCTCCGGATTGGAGGAGGACCAGGACACCTCTCCGCTGCCCCCGCTGGCGGTCAGACGGCCGGTCTCCCCGGCGGGGAGGGTGATATCCGTCTGAGACAGAGTCAGGGGACCGCCGGGCTCCACAATGTCCTCCGGCGTCGTATCCACAGGCTCGTCCTCTTCCGGCGCGTCGTTTGCGGTTACGCTGTCCACAGCGGGCTTGTCCTCCTCCTTTGGCGCGGGGGCGGAGGGCTGTGCACTGCTCATCTGCTCGGGCTCCTGTACGTCACGGATACCCACGGCGTCGGCCATATCGTCGCCAAAGAACACATAGCCCACGACCCCCAGAATAATGACGCCGGTCAGCAGCAGCATGACCCCGCCGGCGCCGCCGCTGCGGGCGTTGGGCCTCTTTTCCATCCGGCGGCCGCTGCGCCGGCGGGGCGCCCGGCCGCGTTTGACGTCCGCCTCCTCCTCGCAGAAGGGGCAGGAGCGGTATGTATCGGAGTATTCCTCCCCACACTTGGGGCAGCGGCGGTTGCTCATGGCGATGTATCCTCCCTTGGGAAATTTCACTCTACATATTATCTGTTTTTTCCCCGGCAGTCAACCGGATTTTGTCGATTTAGACGCAGGAAGCTAAAATTTTGTTCCGCTCATTTTCTAATATCCTCCAGCTATAGCCTCTCCGTCCTCCGCACAGACTAGGGAGGAATGGAGGATTGAGCGCATATGAAAAATTTCCGGATGCCCACGGCGTACACCATTCTGTTTGCCCTGCTGATCCTGGTGGCGGCGGCCACGTGGGTGATTCCCGCCGGCATCTATGAGCGCGCCGGTGAGGAGGAGACCCCGGTGGCGGGCACCTACCAGACCGTGGAGCAGAGCCCGCAGGGGCCTGGGGACGTGGTTCTGGCCTCCTTCCAGGGGTTCTATGACGCGGTAGACGTGGCGCTGTTCATTCTGATGGTGGGCGGCTTTCTGGGGGTGGTGATGAAGACCGGGGCTATTGATGCGGGGGTCAGCAACGTGATTGCCCTGTTGGGCGGGCGGGAGATCTGGCTGATCCCGGTGCTGATGATCCTGTTCAGCCTGGGGGGCACCTCCTTCGGCATGTGGGAGGAGACGATGGCCTTCTACCCCCTGCTGATTCCGGTGTTCGTCTCCGCCGGCTACGACCCTCTGGTGGGTATAGCCGTCGTGCTGCTGGGCAGCGGAGCGGGGGTGCTGGCCAGCACGGTCAACCCCTTTGCCACCGGCATCGCCTCTGGCTTTGCCGGGGTCAGTCTGGGAGACGGCCTGCCCCTGCGGCTGGCAATGCTGTTCATTTTTGACGCGGCGGCCATCTGGTACGTGATGGCCTACGCAAAAAAGGTCCGGGCCCACCCGGAGAAGTCCCTGACCGCCGGCCTGGGCCGCCGCTCCGCCGCTCCCAAGGGGGGCGATGCGCCCGCCCTCACGGCCCGGCGGAAGGTGGTGCTGGCCCTGTTCACGGCGGTGTTTCTGGTGATGATCTACGCTGTCATCCCCTTTGACGAAATCGGCGTGCCCATCCCCACCCTCGGGTGGTGGTTCCCGGAGCTGAGCGGGCTGTTCCTGGTGGGGGGCGTGGTTATCGGCGCGGCCTATGGTCTGGGGGAGGAGGAGACGGTCAACGCCTTTGTGAGCGGGGCGGCGGACCTGATCGGCGTAGGGCTTATTATCGGCATCAGCCGGGGTATCACCGTGCTGATGGACGGGGGACAGATCACGGACACAATCCTCCACTGGGGGGAGAAGGCCCTGACGGGTACGGGGTCTGTGGCCTTCCTCCTGCTGGTGTATTTGCTATATATCCCGTTGTCGGTACTGATTCCCTCTTCTTCGGGGCTGGCCACGCTGTCGGTGCCCATTCTGGCCCCCCTGGGCCAGTTTGCCGGTATTGATGGCAGCCTGATCGTCACTGCCTTCCAGTCCGCCTCGGGGCTGGTGAACATTGTGACGCCCACGGCGGCGGTGGTCATGGGCGGTCTGGCTTTGGGGGATGTGCCCTATGACAGGTGGATGCGGTTCGTGTGGAAATTGGTGCTGATATTCTTTCTGCTGACCGTCGGATTTTTGGCGGTATCGGCTATTTTGTAGAGGGTTTTGTGTGTGATATAATACAGACAATCACAGGGGCGGACAGGCCGCCCCTACATAGGGAGCAGAGGCCATGAAAGTCATTGATATGCATACCCATATCTTCCCGGAAAAAATTGCCGCCAAGGCCACCATTGCCACGGCGGAGTACTTCGACCTGCCAGAGCCGCCTAACCACTACGGCAGCGTCGGCGAGCTGGTGGAGGCTCTGAACCGGGCCGGGATCGACTATGCCATGGTGTTCTCCGCCGCCACGACGGAGCATCAGGTGGAACATATCAACCGCTACATCCTCTCGGAGGCGGAGGCCCATCCCCGCTTCATCCCCTGCGGCACCCTCCACGCAGGCTACGAGGGGTACAGAGAGGAGCTGCTCTGGATGCGGGAGCACGGCATATACGGCGTGAAGCTCCACCCGGAGTTCCAGCATTTCGTGTTGGACGATGAGCGGCTGTTTCCCATGTTCGAGGAGATGGAGCGGCACGATATGTTTTTGATCGCCCACATGGGGGACCCGCGGGTGAACGTATCCGGACCTGCCCGAATGCTCCCTATTGCGGAGACCTTTCCGCGGCTGCGGTGCATCGCGGCCCACTTGGGCAACTGGGGGGACTGGGACGTCGAGAAGATTCGCCCTATGGCAAAGCTAGAGAATATCTACACCGACATCAGCTCCTCCTTCAGCTATGTTGCGGATAAGGCCCCTCTCTACGATATTTTGCGGGAGTACAACCCACGGCATATCTTTTTTGGCTCCGATTATCCGATCTGGTGCCCTCAGAAGGAGCTGAAAAAGACGCTTGCGCTGGGTTTGGAGGAGGACTTTTTGCAGGATATCCTGTTTCAGAACTTCGCCTCGTTTTATCACTATAGAAAATTGTAACTTCACCGTGGAGCGGTCTTTGGACCGCTCCAAAATTTTTCTTGCCTGGGCCCGTTTTTTACTGCTTTTATGAAAAAACTCTTGCAATCCCTGATCAGCCGTGCTATAATATCCCAGATTCCGCACAGTTCCCGATGCCGGGCCGGTGCCGCCCAGGCGGTTAGCCCGGCAGATGAGGGGGCTGGAGGGCAAAACTAAAATATATCGGAGGAAACAACAACCATGGCAAGCGTCGTATCTATGAAGCAGCTGCTGGAGGCAGGCGTGCACTTCGGCCACCAGACCCGCCGCTGGAACCCCAAAATGGCCCCCTATATCTACACCGAGCGCAACGGCATCTATATCATTGATCTGCAGAAGACCGTCAAGAAGCTGGAGGAGGCCTACAGCTTTGTTCGCCAGCTCAGCGAGAGCGGCGAGACCCTGCTGTTTGTGGGTACTAAGAAGCAGGCCCAGGATGCAATCCGTGAGGAAGCCGGCCGCTGCAACATGCACTTTGTCAACGCCCGCTGGCTGGGCGGCATGATGACAAACTTCAAGACCATGCGCACCCGCGTGGACCGCCTCAACCAGCTCAAGCGGATGCAGGAGGACGGCATCTTCGATATGCTTCCCAAGAAGGAAGTCATGAAGCACTTGGGCGAGATTGCTAAGCTGGAGAAGTACTTGGGCGGCGTGAAGGAGATGAAGAGGCTCCCCGGCGCACTGTTCATCGTGGACACTCGCAAAGAGCGCAACGCCATCGCCGAGGCCCACAAGCTGGGCATTCCCGTTGTGGCCATTGCCGACACCAACTGCGACCCCGATGAGATTGATTACCCCATCCCCGGCAACGACGACGCCATTCGCGCCATCAAGCTGATCTCCTCCATTATGGCCAACGCCATGATCGAGGGCCGTC
>CAJTYO010000049.1 GCA_910584045.1 uncultured Oscillospiraceae bacterium
ACCTCCTGCAAGTGCGTGCTGGCCAACGAGGAGGTGGTGGAGGGCGTCTGCGAGCGCTGCGGCAGCGCGGTGATCCGGAAGGAGAAGAGCCAGTGGATGCTGCGCATTACCAAGTATGCCCAGCGGCTTATCGACGATCTGGACGAGCTGGACTTCATCGAACGGGTCAAGACCCAGCAGAAGAACTGGATCGGCCGCTCCACCGGTGCGGAGGTTGTCTTCAAGGCCACCACAGGCGACGACATCGTGGTCTTCACCACCCGGCCTGACACCCTCTTCGGGGCCACCTATATGGTGCTGTCTCCGGAGCATGAGCTGGTAAAAAAGTGGATGCCGCTGCTGAAAAATGCCGATGAGGTCCGGGCCTATCAGCGCGCCGCCGCCTCCAAGAGCGACCTGGAGCGCACGGAGCTGAACAAGGAGAAGACCGGCGTGTGCCTGGACGGTGTGAAGGGAGTAAACCCGGTGAACGGCCGGGAGATTCCCATCTTTATCTCCGACTACGTCCTGGCTACCTACGGCACAGGCGCTATCATGGCTGTACCCGCCCATGACGACCGGGACTGGGAATTCGCCAAAAAGTTCGGCTGTGGGATCATCGAGGTGGTCTCCGGGGGGGAGGACGTGCAGAAGGCCGCCTTCACCGCCAAGGACGAGACGGGCACCCTGGTCAACTCCGAGTTCCTCAACGGCCTGACCGTCAAGGACGCCATCCCCGTTATCACCAAGTGGCTGGAGGAGAAGGGCATCGGCGAGGCCAAGGTCAACTTCAAGCTCAGGGACTGGGTCTTCTCCCGCCAGCGGTACTGGGGCGAGCCCATCCCCATGGTGTACTGCGAGAAGTGCGGCTGGCAGCCTCTGCCGGAAAGCGAGCTGCCCCTGCTGCTGCCGGAGGTGGAGAGCTATGAGCCCACCGACGACGGCGAGAGCCCCATCAGCAAGATGACCGAGTGGGTTTCCACCACATGCCCCTGCTGCGGCGGTGCGGCTAGGCGGGAGACGGACACCATGCCCCAGTGGGCCGGGTCCAGCTGGTATTTCCTGCGGTATATGGACCCCCACAACGACCAGGCGCTGGCCTCCAAGGAGGCGCTGGCGTACTGGTCCCCGGTGGACTGGTATAACGGCGGCATGGAGCACACCACCCTGCATCTGCTCTACTCCCGCTTCTGGCACAAGTTCCTCTATGACATCGGCGTGGTCCCCACCAAGGAGCCCTATCAGAAGCGCACCAGCCACGGCATGATCCTGGGCGAGGGCGGCGAGAAAATGAGCAAGAGCCGGGGCAATGTGGTGAACCCGGACGATATCATCCAGGCCTACGGCGCGGATACGCTCAGGATGTATATCATGTTCATCGGCGACTTTGAGAAGGCCGCCGCCTGGTCCGACAATGCGGTGAAAGGCTGCAAGCGCTTTTTGGACCGGGTGTGGAATCTCTCCGAGAACTGTACGGACAGCGACGCCTACACCCCCGCCAACGAGGCCGGCATCCACAGGACCATCAAGAAGGTGGCCGACGATATCGAGGCCATGAAGTTCAACACCGCCATCGCCGCCATGATGGCGCTGGTTAACGATTTCTATGCCAACGGCTGCTCCAAGGGCGATATGAAGACTCTGCTGCTGCTGCTGAACCCCTTCGCACCCCATATGTGCGAGGAGCTGTGGGAGGCCATGGGCTTTGCTGCCGCGGAGGGCAGGATGGCTTGCCAGATGAGCTGGCCCGTCTACGACGAGAGCAAGACGGTAGCCTCCTCTGTGGAGATGGCCGTTCAGGTCCAGGGCAAGCTGCGCGGCACTGTCAGCGTCCCTGTGGACAGCGAGGAGGCCGCGGTGGTAGAGGCCGCTAAGGCCGTGGACAAGGTGTCCCGAGCCATTGAGGGTATGGAGATCGTGAAGATCATCCACGTAAAGAACAAGCTGGTGAACCTGATCGTGAAGCCCTCAAAATGAGAATAATGCGGCGCGGTATGTCTTGGCATACCGCGCCGCGTGCGCAGGGGAGAATATAACATGGAATACACTCGGGAGCAGCTGCTGGAAGCCAAGCGCCAAATTGACTCTACCCTCCACAAGCTGCGGGAAACCGTTAAGACCTTCGAGGCCAAGGAGGATACACTGCGGTATAAGTCCCAGATCACGCTGGCCAAGCGGCGGGTGGAGGCATTCACCATCGCCAACGAGCTGATCGACCGGGAGCTGGACCGCTTATAGTTCCGGCTTTTCCCAGAACGTCCAGCCGATACCCGGCTGGAACCTGGGTTTTTCATAAAGTGGATCGCCGGTCATGTGCGTGGCGCCCAGGGGCTTCATCCTGCGGTACAGTTCCGAGAGAGCCGCCGCAAGCCACTTGCGGCGGTAATTGGGGAGGGTACTAAAGCGAAGAGCCGCTGAAAAGCAGGCGAAATCCGGCGGACGGTTTTTCCGCCGGATTTTATTTTCTGTATCGGTACAGCATAATTCGGGAAAAATATAAAAAATTGGAATAAATCCAACCAAAACGTCCCATTGTTGGCTGCCAATGCCGGAATTCCAGGAGAGGATGGGCAGGCTTAATAAAATCTTATAGATTTCCCCGCTTTCAATTTAATCGGATATTTAGTAGAATGTGACACAGAAAACATCCCCAAGAAAGGAAAGGCCATGAGCAGTCATCGATCACTGACAGATAAACAGAAACGCTGGATCGCCGGGACGGGCATTTTTCTCTTTCTTCTTCTCTCCGCTGTTGTCTGCGTCTTTGCTGGAAAGCCTCTTATTCAATTTGTGCAGGAGCCGGAGCGCTTCCGGGCCTGGGTGACGGAGCAGGGCGTGCTGGCCCCCATCGCTTTCCTGGGAATGTTGATTTTGCAGATTGTGGTGGCCGTCATCCCCGGGGAACCCCTGGAGATCGCCGCGGGCTACGCCTTCGGCGCGGTGGAGGGGACGTTGCTGTGCATGTTCGGCGCCTTTCTGGGGCGGGTGGCCGTGTTCCTGCTGGTGCGTCGGTTCGGAACCAGGGCGGTGGAGGTCTTCTTCCCTCTGGAGAAGCTGAACGCGCTGTCCGTTCTGCAGAACAAACGGCGGCTTACTCTGTGGGTGTTTTTCCTGTTCTTCCTGCCGGGTACGCCGAAGGATGTGCTGTGCTACCTGGTGGGGCTGACGAATTTGCCGCTGCGGAGCTGGCTGCTGATCTCGGCCATCGCCCCCTTCCCCTCCATTGTCACCTCCACCATTGGCGGAGACGCGCTGGGCATGGGGAATTACAGCTTCGCTCTGCTGGTGTTCGTCGTCACGTTTGCCGTCAGCGGTCTGGGGCTGCTGGTTTATCGTTTCGTCTGTCAAAGCCGTGAAAGGAGTCAATCATGAGCGCGTCAATCTTCCTGGAAAACGTAAACAGAATCATCGGCCTTCTCTTCCTGCTGTGCTATGGATATCAGCTGTTGTATGTACCTGTGGCGCTGTGGCGCAGGCATAAGGTGGTGCGAACCGCACCCCTGCGCCGTTACGCTGTGTTGATCTCCGCGCGAAACGAGGAGGCGGTAATCACGCATCTTATCGACAGCGTCCATGCCCAGGACTACCCCTCGGAGAATCTTCAGGTTTTTGTGGTGGCTGACAACTGCACCGATGACACCGCCCTGGCGGCGGAAAAGGCGGGCGCGACCGTCTGGCAGCGCCGGAACCTGCGCCAGGTGGGCAAGGGCTACGCCCTCAATTTCCTCCTCACCCATATCCGCGAGACTTACGGTGACGAGTATTTTGACGGCTACTTCGTCTTTGACGCGGATAACCTGCTGGCCAGCGACTATGTCAGCCGGATGAACGAGGTTTTCGGCGGCGAGCATCAGATCGTCACCAGCTACCGCAACTCTAAGAATTACGGCAGCAACTGGATTTCTGCCGGGTACGGCCTGTGGTTCCTGCGGGACGCCGCCTTCCTGAACGACCCCAGGACCCGTCTGGGCCTGAGCGCGGTGGTGTCCGGCACGGGCTATCTCTTCAGCCGGGAGGTCATGCTCCGCTGCAACGGCTGGCCCTTCCACTCCCTCAGCGAGGACACGGAGTTTACTGTCAACAGCATTCTGGAGGGCGAAAAAATTGGCTACTGCGGCGAGGCGGAGCTCTTTGACGAGCAGCCCACCCAGCTGGGCCAGTCCTTCCGCCAGCGGATGCGCTGGGTTCGCGGCAACACGCTGGTTCTGCTGCGCCAGGGCGGCCGTCTGGTGCGCGGTATAGGCGGCCGAGGCGGCCTGAGCTGTCTGGATCTGCTGCTGTCCATGGCACCGGCCATTGTGCTGACGGTCTGCGGTGCGGCGGCTGGCGTGCTGGCAACGGTGCTGGAGCTGCTTAGCGGCGGACGCATCCTGCCGATGGTGGGCGCGGCGGCCATGAGCTTTGCGGTTCCGTATCTATTGCTGCTCCTGGCAGGGGCCATCACAACTGCCACCCAGTGGAAGCGGATACACACCTCCACATGGAAAAAGATTTTGTATACCCTGACGTTCCCCATTTTTATGGCCACCTATGTGCCGGTCACGCTGTGGGCTATGGTCGGCAAGGTGGAGTGGAAGCCCATCAAGCACTGCGCGGTGATGTCCGTCCGGGAATTGAAGTAAATGAAAAAGCTGAGCCCCGCTGCTTCGCAGCGGGGCTCAGTCAGCCTGTCAAAGTAATACCTCGGCAACACTTTTCTCAAAAGGGACTCATAGAATCTTTTGTTGACACGGAGCATAACTGGGAGTTAGAATAGCACTCGAAAATGAATCGAGGAGGAACCACAATATGACCAGCGAAGCTCTGCAAAGGGCCCGAGACTTTGAGGCCCAGTACGGCGCCCACATCCCCGCCGGGGAACGGCCTGCCTTCCACGTTACCCCTGCCATCGGCTGGATGAACGATCCCAACGGATTCTCCATCTATCAGGGGGAGTATCATCTGTTCTATCAGTACCACCCCTACTCAAACGAGTGGGGCCCTATGCACTGGGGACATGTAAAGAGCAGGGACCTGATCCGGTGGGAGCGTTTGCCCGCCGCCCTGGCTCCTGACTGCGGCTACGATGCGGCGGGATGCTTCTCCGGCGGCGCGATGGAGATGCCCGACGGGCGGCAGCTGCTCATGTACACCGGCGTCCGGCAGGGGCGCGATGCCGATGGATTTATCTGCGAGATCCAGACCCAGTGCATCGCCATGGGAGACGGCGTGGATTACGACAAATGCGAGCTGAACCCGGTCCTGACCGGTAAGGACCTGCCGGAGGGCGGCAGCACGGTGGACTTCCGGGACCCCAAGGTCTGGCGGGAGGCGGATGGGACGTATTACGCTGTTATCGGCAATCGAACCGCGGATGGCAGCGGGGCCATCCTGCTCTACCGCAGCGGGGACGGCCAAAAGTGGGAGTTCATCCGCACCCTGGACGCCTGCCACAACCAGTTCGGAAAAATGTGGGAGTGCCCAGATTTCTTTCCGCTGGACGGGAAGCAGGTTCTGCTCGCCAATCCCCAGGATATGCAGCCCGTGGGGCTGGAATTTCATGCCGGAAATGTGACGCTGTGTTTCATTGGGGACTATGACTCGAAGGGGGCGGGCTTCATCCGGCAAGACGCCCAGGCTGTCGACTACGGCCTGGACTTCTACGCTCCCCAGACGCTGCTGACCCCCGATGGGCGGCGGGTGATGGTGGCCTGGATGCAGAATTGGGCCACCGTAGGGGCGAAGCCATATCACTGCCGTTGGTTCGGTCAGATGTCTGTGCCCAGGGAGCTGTCGGTAAAAGATGGACGTCTGTACCAGATGCCGGTGCGGGAGCTGGAGAACTATCGCGGTCCGTGCGTCATGCACCACAACATTCCTGTCAGCGGCGAGGTCAACCTGCCCGGCGTTCAAGGAAGGATATTGGATATGACGGTCACCGTCCGGCCTGTTGGGAATGATTCCTACCGCTGGTTCCGCATCCGGGTGGCTAAGGACGGGGAGCATGAGACCATCATCCGCTACCGCCCTGGCCAGGGGACCGTCAAGATCGACCGGACCCGCAGCGGCCTGCCCCACGACATTGTCCATACCCGCAGCTTTTTTGTTCGTCCCAGGGGCGGAGAGATCAAGCTCCGTCTGGTGCTGGACCGCTTCAGCCTGGAGGTCTTCGTCAACGACGGCGAGCAGGCGGCCAGCGCGGTGATCTACACCCGCCAGGAGGCGGACGCCATCAGCTTTGAGGCCGGCGGTTCTGTGTTGATGGACGTGGAAAAGTACGATTTGCTCTTTGCGGACGAGAAGCAGGTGTAAGGGACATTACCGATAAAGGACAACACAGAAAACACAAAATTATTAGGTAGTCACCGAAAAAGCAAGCCTATGTGACAAAATCGAACATTTAAAAAAGTACGATTTGACAATCGTACTTTTTTCATGCACAAAATCAAACTATTTTTACAGCGACGAGGAGATGCAGTTTACCTGCTTGCGCATGCCCTGTCAGTTTATCACCCATCTGCTGGGTGTTCTGCTGGCGGCATATCCTTGATTCGATTTCACTCGCCTTCTGTAAGTTCATACTATTTCGTTCTCACAAGCATTTGTATTACTTGCTTGCCGTTTGTGCGCTCTCTAAATGTTCTCAGGAAACTTTGCAAAGCACTATTGACAAGCAAGCTTTTATCGCATATACTACACATATCAAGATTTTTTGATTTGAGGTTGTCGAATGGGAACACACCAGGAAAACGCAAAAGTATTCAAAGCTCTATGCGACCCCAAACGCCTTGCTATTCTGGAGCAGCTGCGAAGCGGTGAAAAATGCGCCTGTGCTCTGCAAGAACCAATGGACTTGACGCAATCCGGCTTGTCCTACCACATGAAAATCTTATGTGATTCTAAGCTTGTTGTGAGCCGTCAGGAGGGCAAATGGACGCATTACCGTTTGAGTGAGGCTGGCAGGGATAAAGCTGTGAAGCTGTTGCTGGCCATTACGACGCCAGATGTAGTCCAAGAGGGCGAATGCCTTTCGTGTGACAGATAAACGCCATCATAGTGAGGTGGCGTTTATCTTAAACGAAAAACATCAAAATTTTTTGATATGTTGTCCAATAATTTGAAAGTGAGGTTTTTCTATGGGTGCATGGCGGTTTATCCAAGACCAGGTTTTAGGCATGAAGTGGCTGAATGAACTGATTGGAAATGGCCTTTCCATGCTGGGGCTGGATGTGGGAGAGCGAGTGGGAGGGAGCGTTCAGTTTTTCCTCTATGACGTGTTGAAAATCACGGTGCTGCTCTGCTTTTTGATTTTTGTTATTTCCTACATTCAAAGTTACTTCCCGCCAGAACGGAGCAAGCGGATATTAGGCCGTTTTCACGGTGTCGGCGCAAATATCATATCCGCTCTGTTGGGTACAGTGACGCCGTTCTGCTCCTGCTCGTCTATCCCCCTGTTTATCGGCTTTACCAGCGCCGGGTTGCCACTGGGGGCAACATTTTCTTTCCTGATTTCTTCCCCAATGGTAGACCTGGGCAGCCTTCTCCTCTTAATGAGTATTTTCGGTGCAAAGGTAGCGATCGTCTATGTTGTGGTGGGGCTGGTGATCGCCATAGCAGGCGGTACTCTGATTGAGAAACTGCACATGGAGCCATATGTGGAGGAATTTATCCGCAGCGCTGGCGGTGTGGATATTGAGTCCCCCACGCTGACGAAACGGGAACGGGTTCAGTTTGCCAAAGAACAAGTCGTTTTTACATTCAAGAAAGTGTTCCCGTATATTCTGATAGGCGTTGGCATTGGCGCGGTCATTCACAACTGGATTCCAGAAAGCTGGATTGAGGCTGTGCTGGGTGGCAACAATCCGTTTGGGGTGATTCTTGCTACCCTGGTAGGCGTTCCCATGTATGCTGATATTTTCGGCACCATTCCTGTGGCGGAGGCTCTGCTGTATAAGGGGGCACAGCTTGGCACCATCCTCTCTTTTATGATGGCGGTCACCACATTAAGCCTGCCCGCTATGATTATGCTCCGTAAGGCAGTCAAGCCAAAACTGCTCGCCCTGTTCATCGGCATTTGCACCATCGGCATAATCATAGTCGGCTGCCTGTTCAATGTGTTCCAATTTTTATTGATATAAATTTCAGGAGGAATGATTTATGGGACTGTTCAGCAAGAAAAAGGAAGAAACAAAATCCTGCTGCTGTGGCGGCAGCTGCACCCCGGAAGCGATGAAACAGGCAGAAGCGGCGAAGGGAGCTTCCGGGGTTAAAGTGCTTGGTTCCGGATGCGCTAAATGCAACGCTTTGGAGACAGCCGCCCGTGAGGCGCTGGCAGAACTGGGGATGGACACCACGATTGACCATATAACGGACTTCACACAGATTGCCGCCTACGGAGTAATGACTACCCCGGCCTTGGTTGTGGACGGAAAAGTAGTATCCTATGGCAAAGTACTTGGAAAGGACGAAGCAATATCTATCATTCAAAAAGCGAGAGCCGGCACATAAATGGATAATTCAAAATTTGAGCGATTACGTTGACCAATCTGTGGAAGAAAGACACGCAACAAACTTCGCATAGATTGAAAAGCGTAATTACCTCTTTTAAAACCTTCAGAACTTAAACAGGCCCTAACATTTGGACAGCCCCGCCGTTTCATGTTTCATACAATCCGGTCCATACTAAGCGAAGAAATCCGAATTAGACAAATTGCATCAAATTGTATGGAGAGGATCGAGACGAGATGAATGAGAAAAAGCCGACGGCGGGGAACCGCCTGCAATATGAAAAATCCCCTTACCTCCTCCAGCACGCCGGGGACCCGGTGGACTGGTGGAGCTGGTGCCCCGGGGCCTTTCGGGAAGCCAGGCGGGAGGACAAGCCCATTTTGCTGTCTATCGGCTACTCCACCTGCCACTGGTGCCACGTCATGGGACGGGAGACCTTCCGGGACGAGGAGACAGCGGCGGCGCTGAACCGGGACTTTGTGTGCATCAAGGTGGACCGGGAGGAGCGGCCTGACATAGACGCGGTCTATATGGCGGCCTGTCAGGCTCTCACCGGTACGGGCGGCTGGCCGCTGACCATTTTAATGACCCCGGATCAGGAGCCCTTCTGGGCGGGGACCTACCTGCCTCCCAGAGGGCGCGGCGGGCAGGCTGGGCTTCTGGAGCTGGCTGACGAGGCGGCGCGGCTGTGGCGGTCGGACCGGCGGCGGCTTCTGGACCTGGGTAGGGAGGTCGCCCGCCATATCGCCGCCCAGAGCGCCGCCCCCGCCCGAGGAGGCAGTCCGGATCGAGCATTGCTGCGCCGGGGTGTGGAGGAGCTGCAAAGGCGTTTCGACCGGGTCAACGGCGGCTTTGGCGGAGCGCCCAAGTTCCCCGGTGCCCACGATCTGCTGTTCCTGCTGGAGTACGCCCGGCGGACGGAGGACGGGAGGGCACTGGAGATGGCGGACGTCACCCTGACTCAAATGGCCCGGGGCGGCATATTTGACCAGCTGGGCGGCGGTTTCTGCCGGTACAGCACGGACGAGGCCTGGCGGGTCCCCCATTTCGAGAAAATGCTGTATGACAATGCTCTGCTGTCTTACGCATATCTGGAGGCCTATGCCCAGACGGGACGGTCCTTCTTCCGGGATACGGCCCGGCGCACCCTGGATTATATGTTGGAGGAGCTGCGCCTGCCCGGCGGAGGCTTCGCCTGCGGCCAGGACGCGGACAGCAGTGGGGCGGAGGGAAAGTTCTATCACCTTTCCACCGAGGACACGGAGGAGGTCCTGGGGACGGGGGAGGCCCAGACCTTCTGCCATCGGCTGTCCATCGGGGCGGGGGAGAGCGTGCCCAACCTGCTGGCGGACCCGAACTATGGGGACTTCTGGACGGAGAATCGAGATCGGTGCCGCCGGATGGCGGCCTTCCGCCGCCGGCGGCGGTCGCTCCACCGGGACGACAAGGTCCTGACCGCCTGGAACGCCATGGCAATCGCCGCCCTGGCCAAGGCCGACCGGGTACTGGGGGAGGCGCGCTATCTGGCGGCGGCCCGGGACGCGCGGCTGTTTTTGAAGACCCGGCTGACCCAGTCCGACGGCCGTCTCTGGCTGCGCTGGCGGGACCGGGAGCCGGCCGTGGAGGGACAGCTGGACGACTACGCCTTTTACTGCTGGGCGCTGCTGGAGCTGTATGAGACGGACTTTTCCCCCACCTGTCTGCGGGAGGCGGCGGGATTGGCGGAGCGGATGGAGGTCCTGTTTTGGGACGAGGCGGAGGGCGGCTTCTACCGCACCGCCAGCGGCGGTGAGCGCTTAATTGTGCGGCAGAAGGATGCCGTCGACGCCGGCACGCCCTCCGGGAGCGCGGCGGCAGGGCTGGCCCTGATGAAGCTGGCGCGGCTGACGGGGCAGGAACGCTTCCGTGTCCTTGCCGAAAAGCAGCTGGCATGGCTGGCGGGGGAGGCCCGGGATTACCCGGCGGGCCGCGGCTTCTCCCTGCTGGCGATGCTGGAGGCGCTTCACCCCCGTGAGGAGCTGGTATGCGTGTCGGCGGAGGGGGTCCCGGACTGGCTGGCGGGAGTGGGAGAGACCTACCGGTTGGCGGTGCTGGCAAAAACGCCGGAGAACAGCCGGGCGCTGGTCAATCTCTCCCCCCGGGCGGCGGACTATCCGATTCCGGAGACGGGGGCGCGGTTCTACCTCTGCCGGGAGGGCCGCTGCGCCCCGCCGGTGGAGGACCTGGAGCGCCTGCGGCGGCTGGTTCAGGAGGAGCAGGGCGAGCTGGTCCTGCAATAGACGAAGAACGGCGGAGGGCTATATCCCTCCGCCGCCCCTCTTTTTAGTTGATTCCGCGCTCGTCCAAGTGTTCGAAGTGGATATTATCCCCGGTGACGGGGTTGAAGCGGACGGAGTCTGTGGCGTATACCAGAGCCCAGGCGTTGAACAGCTCCACCACGTCCTCCTCCGTCATGGACAGCAGCTTGTCCAGCTTCGTGTCCTGCCAGAAGCTGTAAATCACGGAAACCATACGCTGCACGCTGTCGTCCCGCTCCGCCACCGTTACGGAAGCCTTATCGGCAATGTGATAGGAGATGTCAAAGTACAGGTTGCACCACGCGGCATGGGAGCCGTTTGTCTCGTCGTACCGCTCCGGCAAATTACGGGCAAGGCCGGGATCCTGCTCCGGCTCGCCAGTGTGGAGGGCGCGGATCATCATGCCGTTTTCCTCGCCGGAAAAATTGCAGGTGAAGTTGACGAAAGCCCATTCGTCCCCGTCCAGCTCCACGCCGCACTCGCCCCAGATCACGTCGCAGCAGATACGGTTCCAGGCATCCGTGTTCTCGTTAGCCCAGTCCAGCAGCCGCTGGTTGAAGTCTTCCAGGCTCATCTCCCTGTACCCGTCCGTCCGCAGGGTGAGGAGCGCGTCATAGTCCTCCCGAGTGGCCGGTGGAAACTCTCTCTGCTCCTTTGTGGAGAGGATTGCGGCGCGTTTTGCGGCGGAGGACGCCCGGCTCTCGTCAAAGGCGGCCTGCTCCTCCGCCGTGGCCGGACGGAGGCCCGAAAGCACGCCGTTCGTATAAACTGCATACAATTCCACTGCACCGTCAGAGAAGCTGTTCCCGGTGTGTTCAGTGATCCACACACCATCCGGTTCATCCATGATACCCCGGACCTCCTTGCCTTCAAACCACATGGTCAGGCCGTTGCCGTCGTGGTCCGGGTCGTCAAATTTCCAGGTCAGACCGAGGGACGCGTAGGGGGACAGAATCTCATCCCACGAGTTGGCGACTTCGCCGGAGAACTGGGCGTAGAGGGCGGCGTCTGATTCCGTGGGGTGGCTGACGTTCAAGGGCGCACATGTTATGGTAACCTCCAGAGCTCCGTCCGGCGTCGTGGAAGAGAGCCGCTGGTATACCGATGGGTACTGTTCCTTCGATATATTTTCTTGCAGTGTTTTGTCCATGCTTGCTTTCGTGCTGCTGAGCCTCCGCTCATACTCTCCTACGGTCAGAACGTCCGGATCCAGGATGCGCATGATAGAATCGTACTCCAGCATGGCCGTACCGCCGTCCTCCGTCCGGACCACCGCTATATCGGAGAAGGTCCGCTCCTGCCAGTTGTACGCCGTCAGAGGCTCGTAAACATGGTAGAAGTAATCGCGGAACGCGTTCAGTTCTTTTGTACCCTCCTCATCTCGCCAATCCCTCCCGAGTACGTTGCTCTGGCTGTACCGCTCAATGAGCTCCCTGTCCTCCGGGCTGTCCCACTCGCTCCACATTTTCTGCTGGTATGCCGCCACGGTCATATCCCCGTAGCCCTCGAACCACAGGGAGGCCAGACGGTCCAGCTCCTCCTGGGTGAAGGAGCTGTCCTCGGCCCGAGGGTAGGGGATATTGTCCCTTGCCGCCGAGGTGGCGAACCCCACTCCCACACAGCACACCAGCACCACCGCCGCCAGAATGGCGGCCAGGGACCGTTTTTTAATTTTCATAATCGCTCGAATCCTTTCTTCAATCGCGTTCCGGCTGAAGGCGCTGGCGAAGGGGCCCAGGCCGCTTTTTTTCTCCTCCATGGAGATGAGGAGCCGGGCATAATCCCCCCGCCGGTCCAAGCCCAGCCGCCGCAGCACCGCCTCGTCGCAGCGCAGCTCCATATCCCGGTTGGCCAGGACCAGCATGGTCCACGCCAGCGGGTTGAACCAGTGGAGGCAGGCGGTCAGAGCCAGCAGGGGCTTCCACAGCGCGTCCAAGCACCGGATATGAGCCAGCTCGTGCTCCAGAATGCAGGGCAGACGGGATGGTTCCATGTGCTCGGGCAACAGGATCACGGGGTGCAGCAGACCGTAGGTCAGCGGTGCGTCCACCCGGTCCGACTGCCGCAGGAGTACGGTCCGGCGCATCCTCCGCCCCTCCAGCCAGGCCTGCGCCGGCGGATTTTCCGCCGGCAGGGCGCATCGAAGCATCCGCCGGCAGCGCAGCCAGGACAGCAGAAAGACCATCCCGCACACCGCCGCCCCTGCCAGCCATACCCAACCCCCAATGTTGACCGCCAGGGCCGCCGCCGTGCCGCCGGGGAGGGCGGCAGGTACAGAGGGGCCGGCTGTCACTGTGGGTGCAGCCGGAAGCGGGGCGGCGGGGACCGCCGCGCGGGTCTGTGCCTTCTCCGCCAGGGTGTAGACGCTGGCGGGGAAGGGGATGGAGAAGGGCAGCAGCAGCCGTGCCGCCGCGACCGCCCACAGGGCCAGGAAGGTTCCCTTGGGCAGCCGGTGGAGGGCCAGGGCCCGAAGCACAACCACCGCCAGAATCAGCACCCCGCCGGAAAAGCTCATTTGCAGCAGATTCATACTCCCCACCTCACTCCAGCTCGTCCACAATATCCCGCAGCCGCTGGAGCTGCTCGGCGGTCAGCTTCTTCCGTCCCAGAAGGGAGGCAAACAGCTTGTCGGCGGAGCCATCAAAAATTTTGTTGATGAGCTCGTCTGTCTCCGCCTCCTGCACCGCTTCCTTGGGGACGAGAGCCCGGCATTGGAAGCCGGGGTCCGTGCGCTCAATGGCGCTTTTCTTCATACAGCGCTTAATAAGGGTGTAGGTGGTGTTCACGTTCCACCCCACCTCCCGCTCCAGAACCTCGGCGACCCGCCGGGCGGGCAGGGGGCCTTCCCGCCACAGCACGTCCATTACCTTCAGCTCCGAATCATGCAGCTTAACTGTCACAGTGTTCGTCCTCCTTTATAAGACACTGGTAGTACCACCAAGAAAATACTACCACAGTCGTACGATTTTGTCAATACGACTGTGGTAGTATGAACAAATTTTATTGCATCTCCCACAGACGGTCCGCCAGCCCGGCGAAATCCTCCAGCCCCAGCGCCTCTCCCCGGACCGTGGGGGACAGGCCGCACCGGGCGATGGCAGCCGCCACGCCCTCCTTTCCCAGCCGGGAGCCGAAGGCGGTACACAGGGAGTTGCACAGCGTCTTGCGCCGCAGGGCAAAGGCGGCCTTGACCGTCTGAAAGAAGAACGCCTCCCCGCAGGCGGGGGATACCGCCGGGGTCTCCCGGACATGGCAGCGGATGACGGAGGAGGTAACCTTTGGCGCGGGCAGGAAGCACTCCGGCGGCACATCGAAGAGGAGCTCCGGCCGGGTGTGATACTGGGTGTATACTGACAGCGCGCCATAGTTCCCGGTCCCCGGCCCCGCCGCCAGGCGCAGGGCCACCTCGCGCTGGACCATGACGGTGATGGTCTTGAACCTCTTTGCGTCCACCAGTGCCTTCAGGATCGCCGATGCCGCATTGTAGGGCAGGTTGGCGCACACCAGGGGCGAGAGCCCCTGAAAGTGCTCATCCACCAGTGCGGGGATGTCCAGCTTTAGGACGTCTCCGGGAACTAGCGTGAAGTTCTCTGCGCCCGCCATGGTCTCCGCTAATACCGGCGGCAGGGCGGGGTCCAACTCCACGGACACCACCCTGGCTGCCCGGGCGCACAGCTCCCGGGTCAGACAGCCGATGCCGGGGCCGATTTCCAGCACGCCGCAGGTTCCGTCGCCCCCGCCCGCCTCGGCGATGTCCCGGGGTACCCAGCCGGCAACAAGGAAGTTCTGCCCCATGGACTTGGAAAAATGGAAGCCGTGGCGGTTCAGCAGCGCCCTGACCTCCCGGATGTCGCAGAGATTCATACCATATCCTCCCTCCGGCGCGGTCCCGCCGCGCCTTCTGCGGAAACAGTATACCATGGATCGGGCCGTCTTACAAGGGGATGGCGGCGGAGCGCCCCCGTGCCGTCCCGCATATTTTAACGCTGGCTTAAAAATTGCTTAACAGGTCTGTAATTCCATATATTTCCCTTGCATTTGCCGGAGTGTTGGGTCTATAATATAAAAAGTAGCTTTATGTGACCGGGAAGCATATCAACAATGGAGGGATTCCTTTGCTTCAGAGCTTTCAAGAAATGACCAAAGATATCACCTCACATCCGCTGTTCCTGCGGCTGCGGGACTGCCCGCACCACGGGGGGGAGAATTCCCTGTATATTCACTCGGTGGATACGGCGAAGTGCGCCTACCGGCTGGCCCGCCGGTTCCGCCTGCGGGAGGAGCGGGTGCGTGCCCTGACCAGGGCGGCGCTGCTCCACGACTTCTTCGGCTACGACTGGCAGAGCGAGCGCCACCGGCGCTACATGCGCCGCTACTCCGGCTGGCAGAGGCTGCGCCGTATGCACGCCTTTATCCACGGCTCCCATGCGGCCCGCCGGGCCGGGCGGATGTTCCAGCTGGACCAGCGCCAGCGGGATGCCATCGCCAGCCACATGTTCCCTCTGGCCTCCTGGCCCAAAAACTCCGAGGCGTGGCTGCTCACGCTGGCGGATAAGATGGTGGCCTCCAGAGAGGTGGGGGAGGCGGTGGGCTGGCACGTGAAGGGCTGGTGCCGCAGGCATCTCCCCCTGCCGGTGCGGCGGGGCGGGGCCAGCGGCGGACCCGGCGTCTCTGGACGCACGGGACGATAAGAAAATGCAGGAGACGCATCGCCTTCGGGCGGCGCGTCTCCCATTTTTATGCATTCGGCTATTTCCAAAGGTGAATGACCCCCGCGTCCTGGAACTGTTTGAGCAGCAGCAGGACGATGGGAAGCAGGATCATGCCCCCCACGCCCATGAAGCGGAAGCCGAGATACATGGCCAGCAGGGCGGTGATGGGCGGCAGGTCAGCCTGCCCCGCCAGCAGGCGGGGCTCCAGCAGGGTGTGGACGATCAGCCCTACGGCGTACAGTGCCAGCAGCGCCAGGCCCCGCTCCGTGTTCCCCGTCAGGAAGCAGCCCAGAGCCCAGGGAAACAGCACCGTCCCCGTCCCCAACACAGGCAGCGCATCCACCAGGGCGGTGAACACCGCCGCCAGCAGGGCGTAGTCCAGGCCCATCCACAAAAATCCGGCCAGCAGTATGGCAAAGGTGGACAAAATTAACAGCAGCTCCGCCCGCAGCCACTTGAGAATGGTGGAGCGGAAGCACTGGGCGGCGCGGCGGCACCGGCTCTGCCAGGAGGGGGGCAGCTGCCGCTTGAGAAAGGCAAGAATGGACGGATAGCTGAGGCTGGTGAAATACACTGCCAGCACCGTGGTCACCAGAAACAGTCCCGCATCCGGCAGGGCGGCCAGCAGCGCGGAGGCCTCCCCCATCAGCCAGCTCCCCGCCGCCCCCGCCATGGAGGGGCCCTCCTCCATCAGCTGTCCGGCCAGCAGGTCCAAGGCAGAGCGGAGAAAGGCGGGGCTGGCGGCATACCACCCCTCGATCTGATCCAGAAACCCGTTCCACGCCGCCGGGAAGCTGTCGATCAGCTGGGGCAGCCGGGCTGTCCACTGGCGCAGCTCCATGGTCAGCCGGGCCAGCGCCAGCGCCAACGCTCCGCCCACCACCAGCAGCAGCAGCGTGGTCACCAGCCCGGCGGCAAAGCTCCGCCGTATCCGCAGCCGTCGGCTCAGCCGCTGGACCACAGGCTCCGCCATGGCGGCGAGAGCCAGCGCCAGCAGGAAGGGCAGCAGTGGAGCCAGCAGCCACCGGAAGAAGATTACCGCCCCGCCCAGCCAGAGAAGCACGGTGATCGTCCTTTGTAAAAAGACACTTAGTTGCGACATATAGACAAACTGTACCTCTTTTCCTCCTGCCCGGCAGGAAAGATTGTGGAATTTTCCAGCGCGTCCTGGGTTGTAAACGGGGCGTTGCTGTGGTACACTAGCATCATTCGAGGACGTATGACCGCAAGGGGGATACAAAATGGGTTCGAAGACAAAGTTTTACATTGTGGCCGCCTCGGCTCTGCCGGAGATTTTCATCAAGGTGGCGGAGGCGAAACGAATGATGCAGACCGGCGAGGCGGACACGGTTGGCGAGGCGACAAAGCTGGTTGGGATCAGCCGCAGCGCGTTCTACAAGTATAAGGATGCGGTGCAGCCCTTCAACGATATGAAGACGGGGCACATCATCACCTTCTATGCCATGCTGAAGGATAACCCCGGCGTACTGAGCAACGTACTGTCTATTTTTGCCGGGAGCGGGGCGAATATTCTCACTATCAACCAGTCGATTCCCACCAACGGCTGCGCGGCAGTCACGATCTCGGCGGAGACCAGCGACATGGAGATGACCCTGGAGGAGCTGATCGGTCTGGCCTCAGGGCTGGAGGGCGTTATCCGATTCGAAATCCTGGCGGGCTGATGGCCCGCTTGTAGCGGAAGAGCCGGCAGGATCTGCCTCCGGCGGTGGAAAAATGAAAAGGGAGAAATAAAATGGCTAATTTTGCGATTATGGGCTTTGGCACGGTGGGCAGCGGCGTGGCGGAGGTACTGCGCATGAACGGCGCATCCATTGGAGAAAAGCTTGGGGAGCCCCTCAACCTTAAATATATTCTGGATGTGCGGGATCTATCCGCCACGCCCTATGGCGGAATCGCGGTGAAGGACTTCTCCGTTCTGGAGAACGACCCCGAGCTGGACGTGGTGGTGGAGTCCATCGGCGGGGCAAAGGTGGCTCTGGATTTCACCCGCCGGGCCCTCATGGCCGGCAAGCATGTGGTTACCTCTAACAAGGAGCTGGTGGCTACCCACGGCAGGGAGCTGCTGGACATCGCCAGGGAGAAGAATGTCAACTACCTCTTCGAGGCCAGCGTGGGCGGCGGCATCCCCGTACTGCGCCCCCTGTTTCAGTGCCTGGCCGGAAATCAGATTGAAGAGATCGTGGGCATCCTCAACGGCACCACCAACTATATCCTCACCCGGATGGTCAAGGCCGGCGTCCCCTTTGCCGAGGCGCTGAAGGAGGCCCAGGAGAAGGGTTACGCTGAGCAGAACCCCGCCGCCGATGTGGACGGTCTGGACGCGGGACGAAAAATATGTATCCTGTCCGATCTGGCCTGGGGGCGGGAGGTCCTGCCGGATAGAATCTCCGTCCGGGGCATCAGCGGCCTGGATCTGCTCGACGTGGACATCGCCAGCCGGGCCGGCTACAGGGTCAAGCTGCTGGGCCGGGCACTGAAGCTGGCCGACGGGACCCAGGCGGCCTATGTGGCCCCTCACCTGGTTCATGAGAGCTGCCCCGTCGCCGGGGTGGACGACGTGTTCAACGCCATCATGATCCGGGGCAATGCCGTGGGCGACGTGATGTTCTATGGCCGCGGGGCCGGGGACCTGCCCACCGCCTCCGCCGTCATGGGCGACGTGATGGACGCTCTGCAGCACCGGTCCAGGCGCCGGAAACTGGGGTGGAGCGAGAGTGCGTCTCTGGCCGGTCCGGACGCGCTGGTCATGCGCTGGTATATGCGGGGCGGCTCCGCCTCGCCGGAGGGATGCCAGGCGCTGTCCGACGGCGCCGTCATCACCGGGCCGCTGTCGGTCGGAGAGGCAGGACGACTTGCGGAAAAACTGGGCGCGGCGGCGCTGCTGCCGGTTTTTCAATAACCAATTCACCGCAGGGACACTATAATAGAGTGTCACCTATTTTGCCAACAGAGAGGAAGCACCCTTATGAGTTTGATTGTACAGAAATTCGGCGGCAGCTCCGTCCGGGACGCCCAGCGCATCAGGAACGTGGCGGGCATCATCGCCGATACGTATAGAGCCGGGAACCAGGTGATGGTGGTCCTGTCCGCCCAGGGGGACACCACAGACGACCTGATCGAGAAGGCGCGGGAGGTCAACCCCCGGGCCTCCAAGCGGGAAATGGATATGCTGCTGAGCACCGGAGAGCAGATCTCTATCGCCCTGTGCGCCATGGCTCTGGAGGGCATGGGCCTGCCGGTGGTGAGCCTGTGCGGCTGGCAGGTGGGCGTGTATACCACCAGCACATATTCCGACGCTCGCATCAAGAGGATTGAGGCAGAGCGCATCCAGCGGGAGCTGGATAAAAACAAGATTGTTCTGGTGGCGGGCTTCCAGGGCGTGAACCGGGTGGGGGATGTGACTACCCTGGGCCGCGGCGGGTCCGACACCAGCGCCGTGGCGCTGGCCGCCGCCTTCGGCGCGGACCTGTGCCAGATCTACACCGACGTAGACGGCGTGTACACAACCGATCCGAGGGTGGCTCCCGGCGCGGTGAAGCTGGAGGAGATCACCTACGACGAGATGCTGGAGCTGGCCAGCCAGGGAGCTCAGGTACTCCATAACCGCAGCGTGGAGCTGGCGAAAAAATATCATGTGAATATGGAAGTCGTGTCCAGCCTGGAGAGAAAGCCCGGCACGAAAGTCAAGGAGGTCGCGAAAATGGAAAAGACGAACATCGCCGGTGTGGCGAAGGATACGAGCATTGCGCGGATCGCGGTGGTGGGATTGGACCACAATCCCGGCGTTGCGTTCCGGGTCTTCTCTCTGCTGGGCCGGGCCAACATCAATGTGGATGCCATTATCCAGTCCATAGGCCGCGGCGAGAGCAAGGACATCAGCTTCACCCTGCCTCGGGCCGACGTGGAGGAGGCCGTGCGGGTACTGGAGGAGCAGAAGGGAACCCTGCGCTTCGACCACCTGACCGTGGAGGACAAGATTGCCAAGGTGTCCATCGTGGGCGCGGGCA
Organism: uncultured Oscillospiraceae bacterium; assembly: GCA_910584045.1. Lineage (GTDB taxonomy): Bacteria > Bacillota > Clostridia > Oscillospirales > Oscillospiraceae > Pelethomonas. The sequence goes on from CAJTYO010000049.1 coordinate 19,504, forward strand.
TGATGACCACACCCGGCGTGGCCGCCAAGATGTTTGAGGCGCTGTATGATGCCAACATCAACATCCAGATGATCAACACCAGCGAGATCCGGGTCTCTGTTCTCATCGATGAGGAGGACGCCGCCGCCGCCGTGCGGGCGGTGCACAGCAAGTTCTTCGGAGACGAGGGCTGAGCAGGGAGCAGGCGGACCGCAGCTTCTGCTGCGGTCCGCCTGCTTTTTACAAAAGCGGTTAAAAAATGTAAAACCCCGTCGCAGTGTGGAAAAAGCACTTTTCAAACGGCCTGCTTCGTAGTATACTGACAACAGAACTCGCGTTTGTATAGAAGAGAGGGAGGAAGCGTATGCGTCAAATAGTGTGTGAGGACTGCGGAAAGCGATATGACTACAGCCAGGATGAATTTTGTCCCAAGTGCGGGGCCTTTAATCCGCCCGTAAGGACCTGGGGAACAGACGCCCAGGGAAATGTGATCCGGGTGGACGGCGTCAATGAGCGTGACCACGGAGGGTCCTTCGTACACAGCGAGGTACATAGGGAGAAACGGGTCCGCCAGGCGAAGGGGATGGACTGGACCGGGAAAGCGGGACAGGAGAAAAGGAAACCGCCGGTCCGGCCGCCGGTTCAGCGGAGCGCGAACGTTCAGCCGCCGCCCCAGTCCCGAAAAGCGGACCCCTCCAAGGAGAGGTTGAAAACACTCCTATGGGCTCTTTTTATCCTGATTTTTTTCAGCGTTATCATGCCTCTGCTGACGACAATGTTCCGTTTATTCTAGGAAAATTGCCCCCTTTTCAGATTGGTGTTACTCAACACCATTTGACGAAATGATTCGTCAAAATATCCAAAGCGAGCAGTTACCCTATACAGAAATGCAACTGCTCGATCAATTGAAAGTTATAGATAAATCCAATATCTGCTCATGATGTGACAACCTTCGGCATCGTTATAT
>CAJTYO010000050.1 GCA_910584045.1 uncultured Oscillospiraceae bacterium
TGAAAAGCCTGGACGGTGAGACGCGGGTAATCATGGAGCATACCGGGCGGTACTACGAGCCTGTGGCCCAGTTTCTCCATGACGCGGGGCTGTATGTCAGTGCGGTGAATCCGAAACTGATCAAGGACTACGGGAACAACTCGCTGCGCAAGGTCAAGACCGACAAGGCCGATTCCAAGAAAATTGCGAAATATGGCCTTGACAACTGGGGAGAACTGCGGCAATATGCTTCCATGGACACAATTCGTTACCAACTGAAAACGCTGAACCGGCAGCACGCTCTGTACTCCAAGATGAAAACCGCGATGAAGAACAACCTCATCGCCCTCCTGGAACAGACCTATCCCGGTGTCAACGCCCTGTTCGGCAGCCCTGCCCGTGAGAATGGGACGCAGAAGTGGGTGGACTTTGCCGCGTCTTTTTGGCACGTAGACCGTGTTCGGGGTATGAGCCAGGCCGCTTTCACGGAGCGTTACCGCAAGTGGTGCAAGCGAAACCGCTACAATTTTAGCAGCGATAAAGCTGCCGAAATCTATACCGGAGCGAAAGACCAGATTGCCATGATACCAAAGGACGATCTGACCAAGCGGCTGATCCGGCAGGCCATTGATTCCCTCAATACTGTTTCCAGGACTGTGGAACAGCTCAAGGCTGAGATGCTGAAACTGGCATCCCAGCTCCCGGAGTTCCCTGTCGTTATGAAGATGCACGGTGTAGGGGATTCCCTTGGCCCACAGCTCATGGCGGAAATCGGGGACGTGACGCGGTTTGTCCACAGAGGTTCCATCACCGCTTTCGCCGGTGTTGACCCTGGCGCTAACCAGTCCAGCGAGCGCGAAGCCAAGAGCGTCCGCACTTCCAAGAGCGGCCCGCCAGAGCTGCGCAGGACGCTGTTCCTTGTGATGGACGGCCTGCTGAAATCCATGCCCCAGGATGACCCGGTCTACCAGTTCATAGACAAGAAACGAGCCGAGGGTAAGCCCTACCTGGTCTACATGACAGCGGGTGCCAACAAATTCTTGCGCATCTACTACGGTAGGGTCAAAGAATATCTGGCATCGTTGGAAACCGCCGATTGACCATCCTCGCCTTGTTTCCATTTGACCGGCGTTTATACGGCGGCCTTTTTGTGTTGCCCTTTTTTCGCCTCCCTGCCATGTCCTCAAATTTATTTCATTTTCCTATTGACTTTTCCTTTGCAGACTTTTACAGTGCGATAAAGTTGGTGAGAATAGTCTTTCCGTCCGGTGTGAGAATAGATTCCGGGTGGAACTGCACCCCGTAGATGGGGTATTCGGTATGCTGAACCGCCATAACCTCCCCGTCTTCCGTCCGGGCGGTGACGGTCAGGCAGTCCGGCAGGGTGTCCGGGTCCGACGCCAGGGAGTGATACCGGGCCACCGGCGCGCTCTCCGGCAGATTCCGGAACAGCGGGCAGCGGGTGTCAAATTCAACCTCGGACTGCTTTCCGTGCATCAGCCGCTTCGCGTAGGTGATGGACGCGCCGAAGGCGGCGCAGATGGCCTGGTGGCCCAGGCAGACGCCCAGTATGGGAATCTTTGGCCCCAGGGCTTTTACCGCCTCAATGAGAATCCCCGCGTCCTCCGGCCTGCCGGGGCCGGGGGAAAGGATGATCCGCTCCGGGGCCAGGGCCTCGATCTCCGGTATGGTCAGTTCGTCGTTCCGGATGACCTTGATGTCAGGCGCAATGGCCCCGATGAGCTGGTAGAGGTTGTAGGAAAAGCTGTCGTAGTTGTCAATCAGAAGAATCATAAATCCGCCTCCCTCTGGGCCCGCTCCAGGGCCTCCACCACGGCCCGGGCCTTGTTGATGCACTCCTGATGCTCCTTCTCCGGCATGGAGTCGGCCACGATACCGGCCCCGGCCCGGATAAACACGCGCCCGTTCTTCTTGTAGGCCAGCCGGATAGCAATGCAGGCGTCCATGTTCCCGGTGAAGTCCAGATAGCCCACGGCCCCGCCGTAGACGCCACGCTTGTCGTCCTCCAGCTCGTCGATGATCTCCATGGCCCGCAGCTTGGGAGCTCCCGAGAGAGTCCCGGCGGGGAGCACCGCGTCCAGAGCGTCCAAGGCGTCCTTGTCCTCCCGGATCTTCCCCCGGACGGTGGAGCCTATGTGCATCACATGGGAGAAGCGGAGGACGGACAGGTAGTTTTCTACTTCCACCGTGCCGAATTTGCTGATCTTCCCCAGGTCGTTCCGGCCCAGGTCCACCAGCATGTTGTGCTCGGCCAGCTCCTTCTCGTCGCTAAGCAGTTCACTCTCCAGAGAGGCATCCTCCTCTGGCGTTTTGCCCCTTGGCCGGGAGCCCGCCAGGGGGAAGGTGTGGAGCACCCCATCCTCCAGCTTCACCAGGGTCTCCGGGGAGGCTCCGGCCAGTTCCATGCTGTCACTGGTGAAGTAGAACATATAGGGCGAAGGGTTGCTGGAGCGCAGCACCCGGTAGGCATCCAGCAGGGAGCCCTCAAAGCCTGCCTCCAGCCGGTTGGACAGCACCACCTGGAAAATGTCCCCCTCCCGGATGTACCGCTTTCCCTTCTCCACCATGGTCGTGTAGGCCGGCAGGTCAAAGAGGGGCGTCAGGGGTGTAGTCAGCCGTCCAGGTCTGTGCTCCAAGGGCTTGCCATATTTGAGCAGGGATGCCATTCGCTCCAGCTCGCCGCAGGCAGCGGGGTAGCTTATATCCAGATTGGCTGCCTCTGCGTTGGTGATAAGGATGATTTTCTGCCGGTAGTTGTCAAAGCAGATGACCTTCTCAAAGAGCATCAGGTCCATATCCTGGAACCGCTCCCGGTCCTGGGCCTTCAGCTTCAGGGAAGGCTCGGCGTATTTGAGGTAGTCGTAGGCGAAGTACCCCACCAGTCCGCCGGTGAAGGGCGGCAGTCCCGGCACGCGGGGGCTCTTGTGCTCCGCCAGGAGTTTGCGGAGGATGGGGGCCGGGTGCTGGAGCTCTGTGCGCACGGTGTCCCGGTCCCGGAGCTGGAGGATGCCGTCCTTGCAGGTGACCTCCAGTGTTGGGTCGAAGCCCAGGAAGGTATAGCGGCCCCAGCCGGCGCTGTCGGCGGCGGACTCCAGCAGGAAGCAGTGTCCGCTTTTGGCCCGGAGAATCCGCAGGGCCTGGATTGGAGTGATGAAGTCGGAGAAGAGCTCCCGGCTGACGGGGACATAGCGGCAGCCGCCGGATGCCGCCAGCTCACGGGCTTCCTTCAGGGATGGATAGTACATAGACGTTCCTCCTTCCGGGGACGGGCAAAACAAAAACACCCGCCCTCGACTACAATGAGTCAAGGACGGGCGAAAATATCGCTCGCGGTGCCACCTTGCTTCACGGCCTGAAAAGGCCATGCCCTTAACGGAGTACCAACATACCCCCGGCAACTGACGTATGCCCACACGTCGCGGGGTACTCGGCGGTAAACGCCTTTGCCCGCGCCCTCGGCGGTCCATTTGCCGGCCTGTTTCCCGCCCGATTCCCAGCGCCACGGGCTCTCTGTGGAGGCATAACCGGTTTGATCTCCGCTTCAACGGTTTGATGGGTGAAAGTATAGCGCGGGACAGGCCCGCTGTCAAGGGGCAATTTGCACAAAATCGTCAGCGCGTAACAGTGCTTTCTGGCCTCTCCCCGCACAGATCCGCCAGGGTAAACTCCGCCAGATAGTCGGAGATCACTCTGTCCAACCCCTGCCAAAGGGTCAGCGTCCGGCAGTCCGCCTGCCGGGGACAGGGCTTCTGCCCCGGCCCCAGGCAGGCCACCGGGGCCAGCGGCCCTTCCATTCGCTCCAGGACGGAGCGCACACTGTATTCCTCTGGAGGCCGGTTCAGCCGGTAGCCGCCGCCCTTTCCCCGCATGGCCTCCAGCTCCCCACCCTTCACCAGCTCCTTCACGATGATCTCCAGATATTTTTCCGAGATCCCCTGCCGTTCGGCTACATCCCGCAGTGGCACGAAGCTCTCGGCCTGATGCTCGGCAACATCCACTAAAAACCGAAGCGCATACCTTCCCTTTGTGGAAATCATCATAAAATCCCCTCCTGTTTTTACCTATCATACCACAGGGTTAATAGGATTTCAAGAATCATATTATTCCTATTGACAAAGTAGGTTTATAGGAATATAATTCCCACATCCAAACAGAAAGGGGAACTTTCCCATGAGCTACAGATTTGAGACCTTACAGCTCCACGTGGGCCAAGAGCGGCCGGACCCCGCTACCGATGCCCGGGCTGTGCCTATTTATCAGACAACCTCCTATGTGTTCCGCAATTCCGCCCACGCCGCCGCCCGGTTCGGGCTGGCGGACGCCGGGAACATTTACGGGCGGCTCACCAACTCCACCCAGGATGTGCTGGAGAAGCGGCTTGCCGCCCTGGAGGGCGGCGTGGCGGCGCTGGCCACCGCCTCCGGCGCGGCGGCAATCACCTATACCATCCAGGCACTGGCCCAGGCGGGGGATCATATTGTGGCGCAGAAGACCATCTATGGCGGCAGCTACAACCTGCTGGCCCACACTCTGCCCCAGTACGGCATCCGGACCACCTTCGTGGATGCCCACGACCTGGCCCAGTTGGAGGGAGCCATCCAGGACAACACCAAGGCCGTCTATCTGGAGACCCTGGGCAATCCCAACAGCGACATCCCGGACATCGACGCCATCGCGGACATCGCCCATAAGCACGGCCTGCCCCTGGTGATCGACAACACCTTCGGTACGCCCTACCTTATCCGGCCCATTGAACACGGGGCGGACATCGTGGTCCACTCCGCCACCAAATTCATCGGCGGCCACGGCACCACCCTGGGCGGCATCATCGTGGACAGCGGGAAATTCGACTGGAAAGCCTCCGGCAAGTACGCCCCTATCGCCGCGCCCAATCCCAGCTATCACGGGGTCAGTTTTGTGGACGCCGCCGGGCCCGCCGCTTTCGTCACCTACATCCGGGCCATTCTCCTCCGGGATACTGGGGCCACCATCTCTCCCTTCAACGCCTTCCTGCTGCTCCAGGGGGTGGAGACCCTCTCCCTGCGGCTGGAGCGCCACGCAGAAAACACGAAAAAGGTGGTGGCGTTCCTCTCCAACCACCCTCAGGTGGAGAAGGTCAACCACCCCAGCCTGCCGGACCATCCGGACCACGCCTTGTACGAGCGATATTTCCCCAACGGCGGAGGCTCCATCTTCACCTTCGAGATCAAGGGCGGGCAGGCGGCGGCCCACAGGTTTATCGACAGCCTGGAGATCTTCTCCCTGCTGGCCAACGTGGCGGACGTGAAGTCCCTGGTGATCCACCCCGCCACCACCACCCACTCCCAGCTCTCCCCCGAGGAGCTGCTGGACCAGGGCATCAAGCCCAACACCATCCGCCTGTCCGTCGGCACGGAGCATATCGATGACATTATCGCCGATCTGGAAAAGGGCTTCGCTGCGGTGGCAGCTATGTAACAGGAGAGAGCGAGCATGTCCAACATCTACACATCCGCCGACCAGCTCATCGGCAAAACGCCCCTGCTGGAGCTGACCCATATTGAGAAGGAGGCCGGGCTGAAGGCCCGCATCCTGGCAAAGCTGGAGTACTTCAATCCCGCCGGTTCCGTAAAGGATCGCATCGCCAAAGCCATGATTGATAACGCGGAGCAGAAGGGCCTCCTGAAGCCCGGCTCCGTTATCATCGAGCCCACCTCCGGCAATACAGGCATCGGCCTGGCCTCCGTGGCCGCGGCCAGAGGTTATCGAGTTATCATCATCATGCCGGAGACCATGAGCGTGGAACGGCGGCAGCTGATGAAAGCCTACGGCGCGGAGCTGGTTCTCACCGAGGGAGCTAAGGGGATGAAAGGCGCTATCGCCAAGGCGGAGGAGCTGGCGGCGGAGATCCCGGACAGCTTCATCCCCGGGCAGTTCACCAACCCGGCCAATCCCGCCGCCCACAGCTCGTCCACCGGCCCGGAAATCTGGGCGGACACGGACGGTCAGGTGGACATCTTCGTGGCTGGCGTGGGAACCGGGGGGACCATCACCGGCGCGGGGCAGTACCTGAAGGAGCAGAACCCCGCGGTGAAAATCGTGGCGGTGGAGCCCAAGGACTCCCCCGTTCTCAGCGGGGGCCACTCTGGGCCCCATAAGCTCCAGGGCATCGGCGCTGGTTTTGTCCCGGAGGTACTGGATACATCCGTCTATGATGAAATCATTCCCGTGTCCAGCGGGGACGCCTTCGCCGCCGGACGGCTGGCGGGGCGTAAGGAGGGCATACTGGTGGGCATCTCCTCCGGCGCGGCGCTCCACGCGGCGATTGAACTGGCAAAGCGGCCCGAGAGCGAGGGAAAGACCATCGTTGTCCTGCTCCCGGACACCGGTGACCGGTATCTGTCCACACCGCTTTTCATATAAGTTCAACAAAGCAGCGGCATCGCCCGGATACCCCGGAGAGATGCCGCTGTTTTCTATTTGTTGCCACATGACCGCTCTATATGTCCACGCATGGAGTGCGCCTGTGCGCTGTGTAGAAATACACAAAGGAAGCTTCCCCAAAAACAGAGCTTTTGGCGTAGTCACTGAAATCCAGCGATTGAAGCCCGCTTCTTGCTGAAAATCGTTGACAGGCCAGCATTTCTGCTCGTATAATCGGAGCCGAGAGAGCAAGGGCGCCCCCTCAAGGGGTACTCCCTGCTCTTTTTTGAATAACTATTTTACACTAAAGCAATCAATTCAGGGCCATTGCGCCGGAAGGAGACAGCGATGGGAAGCTATAGCAGGGAGGACATCCTCCGTCTGGTGGAGGAGGAGGACATCCAGTTTATCCGGATGCAGTTCACCGACCTTTTCGGTCAGCTGAAAAACGTGGCAATTACGGCCTCCCAGATCGGGCGGGCACTGAACGGGGAGATCATGCTGGACGGCAGCTCCATACAGGGCTCTGTCCGGGTGGAGGAGTCGGACCAGTATCTGCGCCCGGACCTGAACACCTTCGCCATCCTGCCTTGGCGTCCCCAGTACGGAAAGGTGGCCCGGCTGATCTGCGATATTTATAATCCGGACGGCACTCCCTTTGACGGGGACCCCCGGAACATCCTCAAGCGGACGCTGAAAAAAGCAGAGGAGCTGGGGTATGCTTTCCATGTAGGGCCGGAGCTGGAGTTCTTCCTGTTCCAGACCGACGAGGAGGGCCGTCCCACGGCGAAGACCTCCGATGAGGCGGGGTACTTCGACCTTGGCCCTCTGGACCACGGTGAGAGCACCCGGCGGGAGGTAGCGCTGGCCCTGGAAAAAATGGGGGTGGAGATCGAGGCCAGCCACCATGAATCCGCCGCCGGGCAGCACGAGATCGACCTGAAGTACACGGACGCCCTCGCTGCGGCCGACAACATCATGACCTTCAAGCTGGCAGTCAAGACCCTGGCCCAGAAGAACGGCCTTTACGCCACCTTTATGCCCAAGCCCCTCCGGGATGCGGCGGGCAACGGAATGCACGTGAATATGTCGCTGTTCCAGGATGGCCGCAACCTGTTTTACGACGAAACCGGGGAACGGAAGCTGTCCCCCCTGGCCCGCCAGTTCATCGCGGGGCTGCTGGAGCACGCCAGGGGCTTCTGCGCCCTGACCAATCCGGTGGTGAACTCCTACAAGCGATTGGTCCCCGGGTATGAGGCCCCCTGCTATCTGGCCTGGTCGGAGTCCAACCGCTCCGCCCTGATCCGCATCCCGGACCCCAGGGGTCGGGGGACCCGGGTGGAGCTGCGCAGTCCGGATACGGCCTGCAACCCCTATCTGGCGTTCGCCGCCTGTCTGTCTGCGGGGCTGGACGGCGTGACGCGGGAACTGACGCCTCCCCCGGCGGCAGCGGGGAACCTGTACGCTATGACGGCAGAGGAATTGGCGGAGCGGAACATCCGGGGCCTGCCGGCCTCGCTGGACGCCGCCCTTCGGGCCATGGAGACGGACGGGGTGGTCATGGAGGCGCTTGGGCCCTATGCCATTCGCTATGCCGCCGGAAAGCGGCGGGAGTGGGAGGAGTACCGGACGCAGATCTCTCAGTGGGAGCTGGACAACTACCTGGCGAGCTGCTGAGCGCCCCGTCCCGGGAGGGAGGTGGAACCTTTGACGCGTATCGTGGTGGCTTTTATCAAGGAAGAATTGCAGCGGAAAACCCAGCGCCTTCTGGCTTCAGAGGGCCTGGAGATTGCGGCGGTCTGCGCCTCCGGCGCGGAGGTCATCCGCACGGTTCGCCAGATGGGGAGTGCCGCCGTCATCTGTGGCTTCCGGCTCCGGGACATGACGGCGGACGTCCTGGCGGCGGATCTCCGGGGCCTGGCAGCGGTCATGGCGGTGGCGAAGGCATCCTACCTGGAATTGTGCGGCGGGGAGAACCTGTTCAAGCTGCCGGTCCCCGTCTCCCGAGCCGAATTTATCGCCACACTGAACCTGATGCTGGATTTTGAGGCGGCCCATCTGCGCCACCCGGCTTCCGGGAGGCGGGAGGAGGAGCGGCGGGTGATCCGCCAGGCCAAGGAGCTGCTGATGGACGTCAACCGCATGACCGAGGAGGAGGCCCACCGCTTCCTGCAAAAGCGCAGCATGGAGCGGGGTATCCGGATGGCGGAGGCCGCCCGATGGGTGATCGACTCCTATACCCTGTGAAAATTCGACTGAAACGGAGTGTTTCTTATGACATATACCTCACCACTGTATCGTCCCCAGTTTGAGCACGACGCCTGCGGCATCGGCGCGGTGGTGGACATCAAGGGGCGCAGATCCTATGGCACTGTGGACAACGCCCTGGAAATCGTAGAAAAGCTGGAGCACCGGGCCGGCAAGGACGCCGCCGGAGAGACCGGCGACGGCGTGGGCATCCTGCTCCAGATTCCCCACAGGCTGCTCAGCCGCTGGGCGGAGGAGCAGGGCCTCTCCCTGGGGGAGGAGCGGGACTACGGCGTGGGCATGTTCTTCTTCCCCCAGGACAAGCTCAAACGGGCCCAGGCGAAGAAGATGCTGGAGATTATCGTTGACAAGGAGGGCATGGACTTCCTGGGCTGGCGGGACGTGCCGGTCCATCCCGAAGTTCTGGGACAGAAAGCCCTGGACTGTATGCCCCGGATCTGCCAGTGCTTTGTGAAGCGCCCGGCGGACTGCCCCCGAGGGCTGGACTTTGACCGGAAGCTCTATGTGGTGCGCCGGACCTTCGAGCAGTCCAACGTCAACACCTACATCCCCTCCTTCTCCAGCCGGACTATCGTCTACAAGGGCATGTTCCTGGTGGGCCAGCTGCGGCAGTTCTACGCCGACCTCACGGACCCGGACTGCGAGAGTGCCATCGCCCTGGTCCACTCCCGGTTCTCCACCAACACCACCCCCTCCTGGGAGCGGGCCCACCCCAACCGGTACATCCTCCACAACGGGGAGATCAACACCATCCGGGGCAACGTGGACAGGATGCTGGCCCGGGAGGAGACCATTTCCTCCCCACTGATGGACGACAACATGGACAAGATCCTCCCCGTGGTGGACCAGCGGGGCAGCGACAGCGCCATGCTGGACAACACCCTGGAATTTCTCATGATGAACGGCGTGGAGCTGCCCCAGGCCGTCATGATGTGCATCCCTGAGCCCTGGGCCAACGACAAGCGGATGGACCGGGAGAAGCGGGACTTCTACCACTACTACGCCACCATGATGGAGCCCTGGGACGGCCCCGCCGCCATCGTGTTCTCCGATGGGGACGCCGTGGGCGCGGTGCTGGACCGGAACGGCCTGCGGCCCTGCCGGTGGTATCTCACCGATGACGAGCAGCTGATTTTGTCCTCTGAGGTGGGCGTATTGGACATCCCGCCGGAGAAAATCGTGAAGAAATCCCGGCTCCAGCCGGGGCGGATGCTGCTGGCGGACCTGCGCCAGGGCCGTCTGGTGGACGACAGCGAAATCAAGCAGTCCTACGCCGTCCGCCAGCCCTACGGCGAGTGGCTGGACGCCCATCTGGTCCACCTCCGGGAGCTGCCCATCCCCAACCGGCGGGTGGAGACCCACCCCCAGGCGGTCCGGGACCGGCTCTACAAGGCCTTCGGCTACACCTACGAGGAGATCAAGGATTCCGTCCTGCCCATGGCCCGGGACGGCATGGAGCCCACCTCCGCCATGGGGGTGGACACGCCTCTGGCGGTGCTCAGCGAGCGGCACCAGCCCCTGTTCAACTACTTCAAGCAGCTCTTCGCCCAGGTGACCAACCCGCCCATCGACGCCATCCGGGAGGAGATCGTCACCGACACTACCGTCTACGTGGGACCCAGCGGCAACCTGCTGGAGGAGAAGGCGTCCAACTGCACCGTACTGCAGATCCCCAACCCCATCCTCACCAGCGTGGAGCTGATGAAGATCCGGTACATGGACCGGTCTGGCTTCCACGTGGAGACGGTCTCCCTGCTGTACTACAAGGGCTCGCCTCTGGAAAACGCCCTGGGCCGGCTGGTGGTCAACGTGGACCGGGCCTACAAGAAGGGGGCCAACATCCTCATCCTCTCCGACCGGGGCGTGGACGAGAACCACGCGGCCATCCCGTCCCTGCTGGCGGTGAGCACCCTGGAGCAGTATCTGGTCCGCACCAAGAAGCGCACCGCCGTCTCCATGGTTCTGGAGAGCGCGGAGCCCCGGGACGTCCACCACTTCGCCACGCTCCTGGGCTACGGAGCCCAGGCTATCAATCCCTATCTGGCTCAGGAATGTGTGGAGGAGCTGGTGGAGCGGGGCCTGCTGGACAAGGACAAGGGCGCGGCGGTCAGCGACTATGACAGCGCCATCCTCCACGGCATCGTGAAGATCGCCTCCAAGATGGGCATCTCCACCATCCAGTCCTACCAGTCCGCCCAGATCTTTGAGATCGTGGGCATCAACAGGGCGGTGGTGGACAAGTATTTCACCAACACCATCAGCCGCGTGGAGGGCGTGGGCCTGGAGGAGATCGGCGAGGGCGTGGAGTGGAACCACAGCCAGGCCTTCGACCCCCTGGGGCTGGGCTTCGACGCCACCCTGGACTCCATGGGGGCCTACCGCCTCCGCTCCGGCGGGGACAAAGAGGACCACATGTACAACCCTCAGACCATCCTCCTGCTACAAAAGGCCGCCCGGGAGGGCAGCTATGAGACCTTCAAGGAATACACCGCCCTGGTGGACTTCGCCGACAAGCCCCACACCCTCCGGGGCCTGCTGGATTTCCGCATAGCGGAGGACGGCGGCATCCCCATCGACGAGGTGGAGCCCGTGGAGAGCATCGTCAGGCGCTTCAAGACCGGAGCCATGAGCTACGGCTCCATCTCCCAGGAGGCCCACGAGTGTCTGGCCGTCGCCATGAACCGCATCGGCGGCAAGTCCAACTCCGGCGAGGGCGGCGAGTCCCGGGAGCGGCTGGACGGCCAGCGGTGCTCCGCCATCAAGCAGGTGGCCTCGGGCCGCTTCGGCGTGACGGCGGAGTATCTGGGGTCCGCTCAGGAGATCCAGATCAAGATGGCCCAAGGGGCCAAGCCCGGCGAGGGCGGACACCTGCCGGGGAAGAAGGTCTACCCCTGGATCGCCAGGACCCGGTACTCCACCCCCGGCGTCAGCCTTATCTCGCCCCCGCCCCACCACGACATCTATTCCATCGAAGATCTGGCCCAACTGATCTACGACCTGAAGAACGCCAATCGCCGGGCCAGGATCAGCGTCAAGCTGGTCAGCGAGGCCGGCGTGGGCACCATCGCGGCGGGCGTTGCAAAGGCCGGGGCCCAGGTGGTCCTCATCTCCGGCCACGACGGCGGCACCGGCGCGGCCCCCCGCAGCTCCATCACCGGCGCGGGCCTGCCCTGGGAGCTGGGGGTGGCGGAGGCCCACCAGACGTTGATCCAGAACGGCCTGCGCTCCCAGGTGGTCATCGAGGCCGACGGAAAGCTGATGACCGGGCGGGATGTGGCCATCGCCTGTATGCTGGGGGCGGAGGAGTTCGGCTTCGCCACCGCGCCCCTGGTGACCATGGGGTGCTGCATGATGCGGGTGTGCAACCTGGACACCTGTCCGGCGGGTATCGCCACCCAGGACCCGGAGCTGCGCAAACGCTTCGCGGGAAAGCCGGAGTACGTGGTCAACTTCATGACCTTCGTGGCCCAGGAGCTGCGGGAGTACATGGCGAAGCTGGGCATCCGGACGGTGGATGACCTGGTGGGCCGGAGCGACCTGCTGCGGGTCCGGGAGCATCTGGTGACCCATCGGGCGGAGACCCTGGACCTCAGCGGCATCCTCCACAACCCCTGGGGGGAGCGCGTACCCCATTTCGACCCCGCCGCAGCCTACGACTTCCAGCTGGAGAAGACGGCGGACATGAGCGTACTCATGGAGAAGCTGGGGAAGAGCCTGAAAAACAAGAGATCCGGCCGGCTGGACGTGGAGGTGTCCTCCACGGACCGGGCCTTCGGGACCCTCTTCGGGTCCGAGATCACCCGTCAGTGCGGGAACGACCTGTCGGAGAACAGCTATGTCATCTCCTGCAAAGGCGGCGGGGGCCAGTCCTTCGGGGCCTTCATCCCCAGGGGGCTGACCCTGACGCTGGAGGGCGACAGCAACGACGGCTTCGGCAAGGGTCTCTCCGGCGGCAAGCTGATTTTGTATCCCCCCAAGGGCAGCGCCTTCAAGCCGGGAGAGAACATCATTGTGGGCAACGTGGCCCTCTACGGAGCCACCAGCGGCAAGGCCTTCATCAACGGCATGGCCGGGGAGCGGTTCTGCGTACGCAACTCCGGGGCCTCGGCTGTGGTGGAGGGCGTGGGGGACCACGGCTGTGAGTACATGACCGGAGGCCGGGTGGTGATCCTTGGCCCCACGGGAAAGAACTTCGCGGCGGGCATGTCCGGCGGCGTGGCCTACATGCTGGACGAGCGCCACGACCTGTACCTGCGTCTGAACAAGGAGCAGGTCATGACGGACACCCTGACGGAGAGCCACGACATCGCGGAGCTCCGGGCACTCATTGAGGAGCACGTGGCCGCCACCGGGTCCCCAAGGGGAAAGAAAATCCTGGCGGCGTTCCAGTCCTACATTCCCTGCTTCAAGAAGGTTATGCCCAAGGACTACGATAAGATGCTGCGGGCCATCGCCCAGCGGGAGGAGAAGGGCATGAGCCGGGAACAGGCGGAGATGGACGCATTCTACGCGGTAAGCAAGGGGTGAGAGAAATGGGAAAGATCACAGGATTTTTGGAATATGAGCGGCAGGAGACATCCAGCCGTCCGCCGGAGGAGCGGGTCCGGGACTGGGAGAGTTTCCATCTCCCCGTGCCGGAGTCCGTCCGGCGGGAGCAAGGGGGCCGGTGCATGAACTGCGGCGTACCCTACTGTCAGTCGGGCATCCAGTGGGAGAGCAGCGTCTTCGGCTGCCCCCTCCACAACCTGATCCCCGAGTGGAACGACATGATCTACGCCGGGAATCCCAGCCACGCCCTCAGCCGCCTGCTGAAGACCAACAACTTCCCGGAGTTCACCGGCCGGGTGTGCCCCGCCCCCTGCGAGCGGGCCTGCATCTGCGGCATATACGGCGACAGCGTGACCGTCCGGGACAACGAGCTGTGCATCATCGAGGAGGCCTTCGCCCAGAAAGCAGTGAAGCGCCGCCGTCCGCCCCAGTGGTCCGGGAAGAAGGTGGCGGTGGTGGGCTCCGGCCCGGCGGGCCTAGCGGCGGCGGACCAGCTGAACCACCGGGGCCACTCTGTCACCGTCATCGAGCGGGAGGAGCGGTGCGGCGGCCTGCTGACCTACGGCATCCCCAATATGAAGCTGCCCAAGGACGTGGTCCAGCGGCGCATCGAGCTGATGTGCGACGAGGGGGTCAGCTTCGTCACCGGCCTGGACACCTCCGACCGGTCCGTGGCACAGCGGCTGCTGGCGGACTACGACGCGGTGGTCCTCTGCTGCGGCGCGGAGCGACCCCGGCCCCTGGGTGTGGATATGGAGGGCGTTTCCTCCGGTATTTACTATGGGGCGGAATTTCTGAAGGCCGCCGTGGAGCGGCAGCAGTTCGGCAAGGACCCGATGGTTCCCACGGCGGAGGGCCGGGATGTGGTCATCATCGGCACCGGCGACACCGCCAGCGACTGCGTGGCCACCGCGATCCGCCAGGGATGCCGGTCCGTCACCCAGCTGGTGCGCCGCCCGGAGGCGGACTATCTGCAAAACGGCGTTCTGCCCCTGGACTACGCCCATGAGGAGGCCATAGCCGTCTTCGGCCATGATCCCCGGCGGTTTGGCGTGCAGGTGAAGGAATTGACAGCGGAGAACAGCGTCCTCACCGCCTTGACCACCACGGACGGGGATATCATCCCCTGCGGGCTGCTCATCGCCGCCACCGGCTTTGCCGGATGTGCGGAGAACGTATGCGAAGCCTTCGGTGTCGCATACGACAGGACGGTCCAGACCCAGAAGGGCGGTTTCGCCGCCAGCGTGGACAAGGTCTTTGCCGCGGGCGACATGCGCCGGGGGCAGTCCCTGGTGGTGTGGGCCATCGCCGAGGGCCGCTCCGTGGCGGCGGAGGTGGACGCCTACCTGAACGGTTACACGAACCTTGTGCGAGTTGTATAAATTTTGTAGAAATTTTTGTGCGTATCAGACAAGTTCTTGTGGACCCCGTCCATTGACGGTGTCCCTATATTGTGGTAAAGTGTTCCCATCGCAAGGGCAAAGGCGCCTGAGAGATTGCATCTCTTAGACGCCTTTGCCTATTTTTATTAGAGGGAGCACTGTGTATTCATCAGTCGATATGCAGAACGATGACATAGAAAGGAACAACCTGCAATGGAAAAAGTAACAAAGCTATTCGGCAGTATGGTCTTTAACGAGGAGGTCATGAAGCAGAGACTTTCCACCACCTGCTACAAAGCATGGAAAAAGTGCGTGGAGGAGGGGACACCCCTCTCCCTGGAGACCGCCCACGAGATGGCGGCGGAGATGAAGAACTGGGCCATGGACCGGGGGGCCACCCATTTCACCCACTGGTTCCAGCCCATGACCGGCGTCACCGCTGAGAAACACGACAGCTTCATCTCCCCGGAGGGAACCAGTCAGGTGTTGATGAGCTTCTCCGGCAAGGAGCTGGTCCGGGGAGAGCCGGACGCCTCGTCCTTCCCCTCCGGTGGCCTGCGGGCCACCTTCGAGGCCCGGGGCTACACCGCCTGGGACCCCACCGCTTTCGCCTTCATCAAGGATGGGAGTCTCTGTATCCCAACGATCTTCTGCTCCTACAGCGGGCAGGCCCTGGACAAGAAGACTCCGCTGCTGCGCTCCATGGACGAGCTCAGCCGGCAGGCGGTACGGGTGCTACGTCTCTTTGGTGACACAGATGTAAAGAAGGTCGTCAGCCAGGTAGGTCCGGAGCAGGAATATTTCCTGATTGACAAGGATGTGTATGATAAGCGGGAGGATCTGATCCTCACGGGCCGGACCCTCTTTGGCGCCAAGCCTCCCAAGGGCCAGGAGCTGGAGGACCACTATTTCGGCACCATCAAGCCCCGGGTCGCCGCCTATATGAAGGAGCTGGACGAGGAGCTTTGGAAGCTGGGCATCCTCTCCAAAACCAAGCACAACGAGGTGGCCCCCGCTCAGCACGAGGCCGCGCCCATCTACTCCGATGCCAACACCGCCTGCGACCACAACCAGCTGACCATGGAGATCATGAAGAAGGTGGCCGGACGGCACGGCATGGTGTGCCTGCTCCACGAGAAGCCCTTTGCCGGGGTCAACGGCTCCGGGAAGCACGACAACTGGTCTATCAGCACCGATACCGGTATGAACCTCTTTCGCCCCGGCTCCACCCCCAGCCAGAACGCGAGGTTCCTGCTGTTCCTGGCGGCCTTCATCAAGGGCGTGGATGAGTACCAGGACCTGCTGCGCTGCTCCGTAGCCAACCCGGGTAACGACCACCGTCTGGGGGCCCAGGAGGCCCCGCCGGCCATCATCTCTGTGTTCCTGGGCGATGAGCTGACCGCCATTGTCGATTCCATCATCAACGACACCAAATACGTGGAGCAGGGCAAGAAAACGCTGTCCATCGGCGTGGATTCCCTGCCCGCCATCCCCCAGGACACCACGGACCGGAACCGCACCTCCCCGCTGGCTTTCACCGGCAACAAGTTCGAGTTCCGGATGCTGGGCTCCAGCCAGTCCATCTCCGGCCCCAATACGGCCCTGAACACCATTATGGCGGAGGAATTGAGCCAGTTTGCCGACAAGCTGGAGGGTGCGGAGGACTTCAATGCCGCCCTCCACGATCTGGTGAAAAGGGTGCTCACCGACCATCAGCGGATCATCTTCAACGGCAACGGCTATGAGGATGCCTGGGTGGAGGAGGCCAGGAAACGCGGGCTCAGCAACCTGACCTGCACTGCTGACGCATTGAAAACCTACCTCCAGCCCAAGCACATCGAGCTGTTCAGCAAGCACCATGTTTTTACCGAGGAGGAGCTGCGGGCACGGAACGAGATCCATCTGGAGAACTACTGCGAGGTCGTCGGCATTGAGGCGAGGACCATGATCGACATGGTGAAAAGAAACATCTTCCCCGCCGTCAGCCGCTTCTCAGGGGATACCGCAAAAGCCGTGGCCACCAAAAAGGCTGTACTGGCAGATTTGGATTGCAGCGATGATGAGGCGCTGCTGCGAAAGCTCTCCGCCCTGTCCGTTGAGATGATGCGCCAGACCGCCGCTCTGGAGGATGCCCTGGCTGCACCTCACGGCAAGAATGCCTACGAGGCCGCCCACTACTATCGTTACACGGTGTTCGAGATCATGGGCAAACTCCGGGCCTCTGTAGATGCCCTGGAGGCCATCACCTCCAGGGACTGCTGGCCTTATCCCAGCTATACGGAGCTGCTGTTCTCTGTAAAGTGAAAAAACACCCTGATACCCGGATGGCGCAAAGCCGTCCGGGTATCAGAGCTGACGATAGGATTCACATTTATTTGAGTATGAGGTAGATTGTATGGCAATCCATGAAGAATGCGGCGTGTTCGGTGTCATCCAGCCGGAGCCTGCCAATGTGGGACGGGTGGTCTACTATGGCCTCTACGCACTCCAGCACCGGGGGCAGGAGAGCTGCGGCATTGTGGTCAACGACGATGGTGTCTTTGCGTCCCACAAGGATCTTGGGCTGGTGGGCGAGGTGTTTGGCCGGGATGTTCTGGAGCGGTTTCCTCAGGGGACCATGGCGGTGGGCCACACCCGCTATGGCACCACCGGGGCCTCCAACCGGCGCAACTGCCAGCCCATTGAGGTCAACCATCAGAAAGGGCGCATGGCCCTCGCCCACAACGGTAATCTCAGCAACGCCGCCCAGCTCCGCAGCAAACTGGAACTGACGGGGGCGATTTTCCACACCACCAGCGACACGGAGACCATTGCCTACATTGTCACCAGGGAGCGTCTGACATCGCCCTCCATCGAGGATGCCCTCAGCGCCGCCATGAAGCACCTGGAGGGGGCTTATTCCCTGGTACTGATGTCCCCGCAGAAGTTGATCTGTGTCCGGGACCCCCACGGCTTCCGCCCTCTTTGTTATGGAAAATTACCGGGGGGCGGCTATGCGGCGGCCTCTGAGAGCTGCGCCCTGACCGCCGTGGGCGCGGAATTTGTGCGGGATCTAGAACCGGGGGAGATACTGATCTTCCAGGGAGATACCGTTTCCTCCCGGCGGGAGCACTGCGGCAAATGCCCGCCCGCCCACTGCGTCTTCGAGCACATCTACTTCGCCCGTCCGGATTCCGTAATCGACGGCGTGTCCGTCCACGCCGCCCGGCTGCGGGCGGGATCGATCCTGGCGGAGGCCCACCCTGTGGAGGCGGATGCGGTCGTCGGTGTGCCGGACTCCGGCCTGGACGCGGCGCTGGGGTACAGCCGGACATCCGGCATTCCCTATGAGATCGGCCTGATCAAAAACAAGTATATAGGCCGCACGTTTATCGCCCCCGGACAGGAGCACCGGCTGGATCAGGTGCGGCTGAAGCTCAGCGCCGTCCGGGAGAGCGTAGCCGGAAAGCGTGTGGTCCTGGTAGACGATTCCATCGTCCGGGGAACCACCAGCGGAAGAATCGCCGGGCTTCTCCGGGAGGCCGGCGCGGCGGAGATCCATCTGCGGATATCCGCGCCCCCCTTTCTGAACCCATGCTACTATGGGACGGACATCGATTCCCGGGAAAATCTCATCGCCTGTCACTACAGCGTGGAGGAGATTGCCGGTATTCTCGGAGTAGATTCTCTGGGCTACCTACCGGTATCCGCCCTGGGCGAGCTCTTCGGCGGCCATTGCAGCGCCTGCTTTACGGGGCAGTATCCCACCGATATTCCATCAGATACGCGGAAGGACCGATTTGAGCAGAAGCTGTCGGAGTGCCACAGGGGGCGCAGGCATACATAAATTTATCTATCCAAGGCGCTTATTGTAGCAGCGCCCGTACTTTGGACTTCTCGGCAAGACCTCATGGATGGCTATGGCAACGGTCCGTTCGGGTCAGACAATCCTGTGCCTTCTCGGTTTTGACCCCTATGCGGAACAACGACACGGTCACCAGTTACGCAACGTCCATATTGGGAAGGATGCACCGCGAAATATGATAATGCACAGCAGTTATTAGGTGATTCCAGTGAAATGGAGACACATTACCTGACCACTATTTGACTACTGTTTTGAGAAATAGCAGAAATGCATTGGAGCCACTGCGTCGCAATGGCTCCAGGGCTTGAGTTGAATGTTGTCCTATAGCAACAATCAAAAATAAAGCCAAAAGTTGACAGCAGTGGTATAACAGAGACAGGAGATGATGGTATGCTGCACAATGAAGCGCGGGAACTACTGGTACAAGGCTATGAAGCAACCCATGATGCCAAGGGGATAGCGAAGGCGTATTCAGTGAGCAAATGGACAGTATACCGGCTGGCCGAACAGAAGCGAAAAACAGGCAGTGTGGCCTTGCGAACCAACCAGCGAGGCCGGAAGCCAGTCCTGACAGCAGAGGATAAAGAAAATATCCGTCAGTGTATTGATGAAAAACCCGACATGACAATCGAAGAGATCCGGGAGAAGCTGAGCCTTTCCGCAAGCTATAGTACCGTAGAGCGGACGATCAACGCAATGGGCTATACTCTGAAAAAGAAATCACTCTATGCAAGTGAGCGTGACCGTATTCGATGTGCAGGAGAAGCGCAGAGAATGGAAAAAGATGATACGACCTGATATGGTGGAACATTTGGTGTTTTTGGACGAGAGCGGTGTCAATACGAACCTGACGCGCCTGTATGGACGGGCACTTTCATCCCAGAGGGCAGTGGATCATGCCCCGTTGAATACACCGCGGACAACGACAGTCCTTTCTTCCATCCGCCTGAATGGGGAAAAGGCATTTACAACGTACCAGGGCGGGACAACCGGGGAACGCTTTGTCCAATATTTGAAAGAAACCCTGCTTCCGACTCTTAAGCCCGGAGACATTGTTGTGATGGACAATATGCGCTCTCACCATGTAAAGGCCGTCCGGGAGGTCCTGGAGGAAAAGGGAATGAAGGTACTATACCTTCCGCCCTACAGTCCCGATCTGAATCCCATTGAGAAGATGTGGTCCAAGATGAAGGCCCTCCTTCGTGGATGGAAAGTCCGAAGTCTGGACCTGCTCCCTGACGCGGTTCGCATGGCACTCGCTTCTGTTTCGCAGCTGGATTGCCTGCATTGGTTTGTCGCTTCTGCTTATTGTTAGCTTTTTTGAAGATTGCTATA
>CAJTYO010000051.1 GCA_910584045.1 uncultured Oscillospiraceae bacterium
CGTGCAGGCGCTTGAGGGAATCCTTGGTGACCACGTTGCGGGGCATCATGCCGCGGACGGCGACCCGCATGGCCAGCTCAGGCTTCTTCTCCATCATATCCTTGTACTTGGTCTCCTTCAGACCGCCCACCCAGCCGGAGTGGGTGCGGTACATCTTTTGCTCCAGCTTCTTGCCGGAGAGAGTGGCCTTGGAGGCGTTGATCACGATGACGTTGTCACCGCAGTCGGCGTGGGGGGTGTAGGTGGGCTTGCGCTTGCCGCGCAGCAGGTCGGCGACGACGACGGCGGTGTGGCCCAGGGGCTTGCCGGCGGCATCAACAACGTACCACTTGCGGACGATGTTGCCCTTATTTGCCATAAAAGTGGACATGGCTGAGTTCTCCTTTTTTATTCCTTCCTTCGATCACGAAAAAACAGGAGGTTTTGGCTCCTGCCGTCTCGTTATCGAAGGAAGCCTTGTATTTTTGCTCGAAATCAGGTACAATGTCCCTCAGTGAGCAGATATATTTATAGCATATCTTACCGTGATCTGTCAACACCATTTTTATTTATCATATAGATGTCTGTGTAAATCTGCTGTTTTCTTCTATTTTCTTTTAAAATCTCGATTTCTATTTTCAATTTTACGGAGGAGGCTTCCATGCAGCACATACTATCACTGGTCCGCCGGTGCGTAGAGGATTACAACATGATCGAGGAGGGGGACGCAGTAGCGGTGGGCGTCAGCGGAGGGAAGGACTCTGTGTTGACTCTGGCAGCGCTGGCGAAGCTGCGGGACTTCTATCCCAAGCGCTTCGAGGTAACGGCGCTGACCATTGACAGCGGTGCGCCGGGGATGGATTTTTCCCCCATTGCTAAGCTGTGCGCCGCGCTGGAGGTACCCTATCATCTGATCCCAGTTCCCATTTATGAGATTGTTTTTCTCCATCGAAAGGAGAAAAATCCCTGCTCCCTGTGTGCCAAGCTTCGTCGGGGAGCCCTGAGCACGGAGATGAATCAACTGGGCCTCAAAAAAATTGCCCTGGGCCACCACTACGACGATGCGGTGGAGACCATGGTGATGTCGCTTTTCCTGGAGGGCAGAATCGGCTGCTTTCAGCCAGTAACTTATCTGGACAGAAGCGGCGTCACCCAGATCCGGCCTCTGCTGTATGTCCAGGAGAGGGAGGTGCGCGGCGCGGTGCGCCGACTGGACCTCCCCGTGGTCAAGAATCCTTGTCCCGCCAACGGGACCACCAAGCGAGAGGAGACAAAAGAACTGCTCCTCCAGCTGGAAAAGCAGTTCCCGCAGTTGAAAAAGAAGATTTTTGGGGCCATACAGAGGTATCCATTGTACGGCTGGAGCCTGGAAGAGGAGCAGAGATAGATTTCTTGGAGAGCGAAACATAAAAACAATGGCGGTCCGTGGGACTGCCGGAAAGGACTTCTAAATGTTTAACGGTTATACACAAAAAACCATTGACTTCCTCTGGGGCGTCCGCCTCAACAACAACCGCGACTGGTTCACTGCCCACAAGACGGAGTATTTGGAGCACCTCTACCAGCCCACTGTGGCTTTAGGAAAGACAGTCTACGAAAAATTCATTGACAAATTCCCCCAATCGAACCTGAATCTCCACGTCTGCCGTATCTACCGTGATGCCCGCCGTCTCCACGGGCAGGGACCCTACAAGGACCATCTCTGGTTCACCATCCGTCCGGAAAATGACGTCTGGAGCCATCAGCCTGTCTTCTGGTTTGAAATCGGTCCCCAGGAGTGGAGCTATGGCGTTGGCTTCTGGAACGCCGACGCGCGGACCATGGCCGCCATGCGCCGGGATATGGATGAGGACCCCAAGCGCCTGGAAAAGCTGGTCCGGCGGCTGCACAAGGACGGACGTTTTTCCGTCCAGGGCACGGACTATGCCCGCAAAAAGGGGGATAGCACCAAGCTGCTGGCCGATTGGTATAACAAAAAAGACATCTCCGTGGGCGGTTATCGCCCCATAGACAAGCTGCTGTTCAGCTCCGCTCTGGCGGACGAGCTGCTGAACGGCTATTGCTTTCTGGAGCCTGTCTATCAGTACTTCAACGCCTTCTGCAAAGCGGGGTTGGATGACTTGAAATAAGAATCTATGGAAAGAAAAAGTATCCGTCTCATGGAATACGGAAAAACCGCTTTCCATTCTCCAGGGTGATCTGCGCGCATGCCTCACAGCTGACCCCCTTGATCTCTGCTAACTTTTCGCACACATGGACCACGTATCCGGAGTCGTTCCGCTTCCCCCGGTGGGGGACGGGGGCCATGTAGGGGCTGTCGGTTTCGATCATCAGCCGCTCCAGCGGTACGGATTGGGCCGCCTCCACCGCCCTACGGGCGTTTTTATAGGTCAGCACCCCGGTGAACGAGAGCATCCATCCCAGCTTGACCAGAGCCTTCGCCATCTCGGCGCTGCCGGAAAAGCAGTGGAACACCCCCCGAACCCGGGGGAACTCCCTGACGATGGAGAGGCTATCCCCGTGAGCCTCCCGATCGTGGACGATCACCGGCAGATCCAGCTCCTCCGCCAGCGCCATCTGATCCCGGAATACCCGCTGCTGGTGCTCTCTGGGCGGGTTTTCCTCCCAGTAGTAGTCCAGTCCGATCTCTCCTATGGCGACCACCTTTGGCTCCGCCGCCAGCGTCCGCAGTTCGTTCAGGTCCGAGGAGTCGTACGGCCCGCAGTTCTCCGGGTGCCACCCCACTCCGGCATACAGAAACGGATACGCCTGGGCCAGCTCCACCGCCCGCCGGGAGGAGGCGAGGTCACAGCCCGGATTCACCGCCAGAGCAATCCCCCGGTCCGGCAGGCCGGCCAGAACTCCGCCCCGGTCCTGGTCGAATTCCTCCGCGTCATAGTGAGCATGGGTGTCAAAAAGCAGCATAATATGACTCCTTATCCCGCCGGCCCGCCGCCGGCGCTTTTTGTCCTCCGCATCATAGCACGCCTGGGGGTAAAATGCAAGAAATACTAACTTTTATTGAGAATTAGTATAACCACCTGCGGCGGCATGTGCTCACAGATTGCTCTCTTTTCTGTTCACGTTCTTCCGCAGGTAGTCCCCCAGACTTGTGATGCACAGCAGCGTGACCACCAGGAACGCGCCGGGGATCAGGATGATCCACCACGCCTTTGTCAGCAGCGCCTTTTCCGACAGGGACAGCATACCGCCCCAGGAGACCACATCCAGCGGAAGGCCGATGCCCATAAAGCTGAGAGTGGACTCCGCCGCGATGGCGTTTCGCACGTTCATGACCGCCATGAACATGATGGATGATACAAAGTTTGGCGTCAGATGCCGCCAGAGAATGTGGAAAAAGCCGCCCCCCATACACCTCGCCGCAATGACGTACTCGCTGGAGCGCAGCTGTCGGACTTCGGCCCGAACAATCTTCGCCATGCCCGTCCAGCCGGTGAGCCCGATGACCAGGGAGATTGTCAGTGCGCTGGCCTCCCCCAGAACGGCTTGGAGGAGCACTACCGCCAGCAGGCTGGGTATGCTCAGCAAAATCTCCGTCAGACGCATCAGCAATCCATCCAGCCATCCAGGCGCACAGCCGCTGACCGCGCCAAAGAGGATGGCTATGGCGGTGGACAGCGCTGCGGAGGCCAGGCCGATGAAGAGAGACGCCCGTCCGCCGTGCCAGATCATGGCAAAGATATCCCGCCCCATGGTGTCCGTCCCGAAGAGGAACGCCCTACAGGGGCCCACGCCGCAGTTTTCCAGATCCATATAGCCCGGGTCTCCAGGTGCGATGACCCCGCCGAGGAGACAGCCCAAGACGATTATCCCCAGCAGAACGGCGGCCGCCACGGGCTTGCCGGTGTACCACTTCTTTGAGCACGAAAGCTCTGCGGGAATCTGAGGCCGGATGCCTACCAGGGCAAAACGCTCGTTCACAGCTCTGTCACCTCCCGGCTCTCCGCCTCGCCGCCTGACCGGAGGCGGGGGTCGATTTTCTCATTGATGACCTGTGCGATGATGCTGCACAGAATGACCAGTGCGCCGGAGAGGATGCACAGCAGCATCAGAAGATCGTAGTCCTTATACCGGGCGCTCTCATAAGACAGGGTGCCCAGCCCCGGATAGGAGAACACCGTCTCCACAATATAGGTGCCCCCCAGCACGTGCGGCACGGACACGGCCATGAGGCTCAGATAGGAGGGCATGACCCCCCGCAGGCAGTGCCGGAACAAGACGGCACTGCGGGTCAGCCCCTTGGACCGGGCCAGCAGCACATAGTCCGCCCGTGTCTCCTCCAGAATCCGGTTGCGGACCATGTAGGCGTAGTACCACAGATGGCTGCCCACCACCACGGTCATGGGCAGGATCAGGTGGACGATCCGGTCCGCCGCGCCGCCCTCCCGCCCGATTGAGTAGGCCCCGGAGCTGGGCAGCCACCGCAGGGCTACGGAGAACACCAGAATCAGTACCAGGGACAGCCAGAACTCCGGAATACAGCTGGCGGCGGTGCCCACCCTGCAAATCACCCGATCCATCAGCGAATCCTCACGCCAGGCGCACAGCGTCCCCAGCAGCAGGGAGAGGACGAACAGCAGCGCAAAGCCCACGCCGCCCAGAAGCAGGGTGTTCCCGGCCCGGCCGGCAACCACCTCCGCAGCGTCCATCTTGTACTTAAATGAGACGCCCAGCTCTCCCCGGGCGGCGTTGGACAGCCACCGGACATACTGGACATGGATAGGGTCGTGGAGCCCCAGCTTCTCCTCCGCCAGGAACCGCTCCTCCGGGCTCATCTTCTCCACCCGGTCCCCGTAGTAGGATACCAGGGGGTCGCCGGGGGCCAGCCGGGCAACATAGAACACCGTCACGGATAAAATAAATACGCTGAGTATAAACGTCAGCAATTTCTTTCCTCCGTACATGATCAAGCTGTGCTGTCTCATGCGTCCCGCCTCCTCTCGTGCAGAACAAAATGTCGGGGACCAACCTCCGTCAGCTCTCCCTCCAGAGGGAAATCCTCCTCCCGGAAGGGGACCAGCCGCCGTTCTCGCTCCCTCCTGGGGTCGGGAATGGGGATGGCTGACAGCAGCGCCCGGGTGTAGGGGTGCTGCGGATTTGTGTAAAGCTCCGCCGTGGGGGCCAGCTCCACCAGCCGTCCCCGGTACATGACCCCCACCCGGTCGCACAGAAACTCTACCATGGCAAGATCGTGGGCGATGAACAGAAAAGTGAAGCCGTGCTCCCGCTGGAGGTGCTTAAACAGGTTTACGATCTGTGCCTGGATGGATACGTCCAGGGAGGCGATGGGCTCGTCCGCCACCAGCAGCTCCGGTTCCATGGCCAGAGCCCGAGCGATGGCCACCCGCTGCCGCTGTCCGCCGGAGAGCTCCGGGGGATACTTGTCCAGGTAGCTCGCGTCCAGCCCCACATACCGCATTTGAAACGCCGCCTCCGCACGCAGGGAGCCCCGGGGCGGGACAACGTGCTGGATACGCATGGGTTCGGCGATGATGTCGCACACTTTCATGCGCTGATTCAGACTGGAGCTTGAGTCCTGAAAGATGATCTGACGGGTGCTCTGCAGCATCCGCCGGTTGATCCGGAAGGCCCGGGGATCGCAGGTGTCGATCCCCTTATAGAACACCTGCCCGCCGCTGGGACGGTAGATGTTCATCACACACCGGGCCACGGTGGACTTGCCGGACCCGGATTCACCCACCAGCCCGAAGATCTCCCCCCGCCGCAACTGGAAGGACACGCCGTCCACAGCCCGGACGGCGGTTTTTTTTGTCAGGGGGAACAGGTGGGTCAGCCCCCGCACATCCAGCAGGATTTCCTCACCCACAATCCCCACCTCCCACCGGCGGATCGATCCTGGGCGCGCGCTCATCCAGCAGCCAGGTGGCTGCGAAGTGCGTGTCTGTGATACGAAACATGGGCGGCTCCTCCTCGTAGTCGATGGCCAGGGCATATGGATTGCGGCAGGCGAAGGCATCGCCTCTGGGCGGATTGAGCAGGGTAGGGGGCATACCCGGAATCGTGTACAGCTCCTCTCGCCCTCTGGACAGGGCGGGCAGCGAGCGCAGCAGTCCCCAGGTATAGGGGTGCCGCGGATCGTAGAAAATTTCCTCCACCGCGCCCGTCTCCACGATTTTTCCAGCGTACATGACCGCCACCCGGTCCGCCGCCCGGGCCACCACGCCCAGGTCATGGGTGACGAAGACTGTGGCTGTGCCCAGTTTTTGCTGGATGTCCCGGAGCAGGTCGAGGATCTGGGCCTGGATGGTGACGTCCAGAGCCGTGGTGGGCTCGTCGGCAAAGAGGATGGCCGGGTCCCCCGCCAGGGCAATGGCCAGCACGCTGCGCTGGCGCATTCCACCGGAAAAGCTGTGGGGGTACAGCCCCATGCGCTCCTCCGGCCGGTCGATGCCCACCAAGGCCATCAGCTCCGCCACCCTCTGCCGCAGGGCCGTCCCGGTCAGCTCTCGCCGGTGAACCCGCACGGCCTCCGCGATCTGTTCGCCGATGGTCATGGTTGGGTCCAGAGCGGTCATGGGGTCCTGGAAGACCATGGAGAACAGCTTTCCCCGCAGGCGGCACAGCTCCCGCTCCCGGCAGCCGGTGATCTCCAGGTCCCCTGCGGTGATGCTGCCGGACTTGACCCTGGCCGTCCGGGGCAGCAGCCCCATAATGCTCCTGCACAATACGCTCTTTCCGCAGCCGGACTCCCCCACGATGGCCAGGACCTCCCCCCGCTCCAGAGAGAAGCTGACGTTCCGCACCGCCTGAACCTCTCCACCAGGGGTGTAGAAGCTGACGGATAGATTTTCTACTTTCAATACCTCTGCCATGGTTCGCTCCTTACAGACAGATACGCGGACAAGGGACCGCCTCCGGTCCCCTGTCCCTTTGGATGATCGGTCACCCGATGGTCCACTCACAGATATTCCAGAAAATTCCCACGCCGTGGTGACCCAGGACCGTATCGGGTGCGATGCCCTGCACAGTGGATTTTGCTACATAATTCGCGTCGATGTAGCAAATAAAGGCGTAAGCGGGATCGAGGGCCAGCTCCTCCTGGAATCTGGCGTAATACGCCCTGCGCACCTCCGGATCATCGGACTGGCGTGCCAGGGTCAGGTACTCGTCCACCCTGGCGTTGGAGTAACCGGAGTAGTTGGCGCCCTTGTCCGTGCCGAAGACCTTGTAGGTGTGGTCGTCCGCGTCGAAGGGGCTGCCCCAGCCGATGAGGCACGCCATCTGTCTGCCCCAGTCCATCTGGGCGGGCAGCTCCACAGTGCAGTTGATCCCCGCCTCCCGCAGCTGCTGAGCCGCCGCCTGGGCGATGTCGATGCGGTCCTGTTCCCCGGCCATGACGCTGATGACAAAACCGATCTCCTCCCCGCCGCGCTCATAGAAGCCGTTTGCGCCCATAGTGCAGCCCGCCGTCTCCAGGATCTCCCGCGCTTTGACGGGGTCGTAGTCGTAATGTTCTATGTCTTCATAGTTGAAGTTGTTTCTCTGAAGGGGGCTGTAGGCCGCCATGCCCTGGCCCAGGAGCACGGAATCGATGATCGCCTGGCGGTCAATGGCATAGCAGATCGCGGGGATGATATCCCGGTTCTCCGTCCAGTAGTCGTTCCAGAAGTTGAACAGGATGCCCCGGTAATCCGAGGTGGTCATATCATAACAGGCGAATCCATCCCTTGCGGCGAAGTTCCGCGCGTTTTTGGGGTCCAGCAGGGCCAGATCCAGCTCGCCGGATTCCAGCTGGATGGCCTGAGCGTTGTCATCGGCTACGATTTTGAAGATGATCCGGTCAATCTGGGGGCCGCCGCGGTAGTAGTCCTCGTTTTTGACCAGCACGATGGACTGTCCGGCGTCCCAGCTCTCCAGTTTGTAGGGACCCGTGCCCACCGGCGCGCGGAAGAAGTCGGAGGCCTGCATGTCCTCTCCCTCCAGCAGGTGCTTCGGCAGGATGGCGATGGTCATGTATTCCTGGAACGCCACATTAGGCTCGGAGAGCCGGAATACAACCGTATGCGCGTCGATGACCGTAATCTCCTCCACATCCTCGTAGTTGGGTGCGTTTTCCGAGCCGTTTTCCGGGTCCATGATGGACTCAATGGTAAACTTCACATCCTCGGCGGTGAAGGGCTGGCCGTCATGCCATTTGACGTTCGGACGGAGATGGAAGGTGTAGGTGCAGGTCTCCGGGTTATACTCCCAGGTCTCCGCCAGACCGGGAATGATCTGGTTCTCGCCGTCGTGGGCGGCCAGGCCGTCAAAGAGCAGAACATTGATCTCGCCGTGTTCGTCCATGGCGGGGTTGATGCGGGTATAGTCGGCGCTGCCGTATACCAGTGTGGACGCGCCGTTCTGTGTGCCGCCGTCCGCAGGCGCGCCGCAGGCGCTCATCAGCCCAAGGGGCAGCAGCGCCGCCAGCAGCAGGGATAACAATCGTTTCATATCTGTCTCCTTACGAGGTTACTGTATTTTTGTCAGCCGGCCCCCCTATATTCTCACACAAATTCCCGCCCCGCAAGCCCCCCCAGGGGATAAAATTTTTCCGCTCCGCCCAAAAAAAGAGACTGGCCGTCTGGCCAGTCTCTCCGTTTTTCCCCAAAAGCCGTTTCACAGCCCCTGGGCGATCATCGCCTCAGAAATTTTCTTAAACGCCGCAATATCGTTTCCGGCAATGAGGTCATACCCCAGCCCGTACTCCTCCGCAGCGGCGGCGGATGCGTCATAAATACTGCTCATAATGGCCCGCAGCTTCTGGTCCACCTCTCTCCTTGACCAGCTGTACCGTATGGCGTTCTGAGCCATCTCCAGCGCGGACACGGCCACGCCGCCGGAGCCGGAGGCCTTGGCCCCCGCCGTCAGGATCTTGGGGCTGAGCCGCAGCAGCCGCAGCGCATCGGTGGTGGCGGGCATATTGGCCCCCTCCACGTAGTAGCGGACGTTATTGGCGATCAGCAGCACCGCGTCGTCCACGGTCAGCTCATTCTGGGTTGCGCAGGGAACGGCTGCGTCCCCCGGGACCTCCCAGGGCTTCTTACCGGGGAAGAATTCTACGCCGAATTTCTCCGCGTAGGCCTCCACCCGGTCCTCGCCGCTGTAGCGCATTTTGACCATGAAGTCGTACTTTTCCTGGGAGGCCACGCCGTCCGGATCATAGATATACCCGTCGGGCCCGGAGAGGGTCACCACCCGGGCCCCCAGCTCCGCGGCCTTGCGGCATACGCCCCAGCTCATGTTGCCGAAGCCGGAGACGACCAGCCGCTTGCCATCCAGGGTTTCCCCCTGGTGCTCCAGCATTCTGGCTAGGAAGTACACGGTGCCGAAGCCCGCGGCCTCCTGCCGGATGCGGCTGCCGCCGTAGGTGAGCCCCTTGCCGGTCAGAGCGGAACTCTCCGCCCGTCCGGTGACTTTTTTGTATGCGCCATACAGCCAGCCCACCTCCCGGGAGCCCACGCCGATGTCCCCGGCGGGCACGTCGGTGTCCGCTCCGATATAGCGGTACAGGGCGTACATGAAACTCTGGCAGAAGCGCATGATCTCCCGGTTGGACTTCCCCCTGGGATCGAAGTCCGCACCACCGGCGGCCCCGCCGATGGGCAGTCCGGTCAGGGCGTTCTTATAGGTCTGCTCGAAGCCCAGAAACTTGACCACCGACGCGGTGACCCCGGGATGGAATCTCAGCCCGCCCTTGTAGGGGCCGATGGCGCTGGAGAACTGGACCCGGTAGCCATGGTTGGTGTGGGTGACGCCCTGGTCGTCCACCCAGGGAATGAGAAAGGAAAACATCCGCTCCGGCTCCACCATGCGGGTGATGAGGTCCAGCTTTTCGTACCGGGGGTCCTCCGCCGCCGGGGCGATCATATCCAGCCAAGTGCTCACGCACTGGAGATACTCCGGTTCATGGGCGTACTGTCTTGCTAGATTCTCCGATACACGGGCGATATAGTCGTTCATCTTCCCGCCCCCTTCTCAGACGACGCCGTAGGCAAGCATGGACTCGCCGACCTTCAAAAATCCGGCGATGTTGGCGCCCGCCACCAGGTCGCCGGGCGCACCGTACCGCTCGGCTGCGCTGGAGGCGTTGTGGTACAAGTCAGTCATGATCTTCTTCAGGTGCTCGTCCACCTCCTCGAAGGTCCAGTAGAAGCGCATGGAGTTCTGGCTCATCTCCAGGGCGGAGGTGGCCACGCCGCCGGCGTTGGCAGCCTTGGCGGGGGCGAAGAGGATGCCCGCGGCCTGGAGCGCGTCCACGGCTTCGGGGGTGCTTGGCATGTTGGCCCCCTCGGCCACGGCAAAGCAGCCGTTGGCAATCAGCGCCTTGGCAGAGTCCAGATCCAGCTCATTCTGGGTGGCGCAGGGCATGGCGATATCGCAGGGAATCCGCCACACGCCGGAGCAGCCGGCGTGGTACTCCGCCTCGGGATGGGTCTCCACATAGGCGGATATGCGCTTGCGCTCCACCTCCTTGAGTCTCTTGATGAGCGCCAGGTCAACGCCGTTTTTGTCGTAGATATATCCGCCGGAATCGCTCATGGCAACCACCTTGGCCCCGAACTGAGCAGCCTTTTCGCAGGCGTAGATGGCCACATTGCCGCTGCCGGAGATAACCACGGTAGATCCCTCGAAGCTCCGCCCCGCATCCTTGAGCATACAGCTGGTGAAGTAGCACAGCCCATACCCGGTGGCCTCGGTCCGGGCCAGGGAGCCGCCGTAGGTGAGACCCTTCCCGGTAAGCACGCCGGTGAACTCATTGCGCAGCCGCTTGTACTGACCGAAGAGATAGCCGATCTCCCGTCCGCCTACGCCGATGTCTCCGGCGGGCACGTCGGTGTCGGGGCCGATATATTTGAAGAGCTCGGTCATAAAGCTCTGACAGAAGCGCATGACCTCCAGATCGGTTTTGCCTTTGGGGTCGAAGTCGCTGCCGCCCTTGCCCCCGCCGATAGGCAGGCCGGTGAGGCTGTTTTTGAAGATCTGCTCAAAGCCCAGAAATTTGATGATCCCCTCATAGACGCTGGGGTGGAATCTGAGGCCGCCCTTGTAGGGCCCGATGGCCGAGTTGAACTGGACCCGGAAGCCCCGGTTGACGTGGACGTTTCCCTTTTCATCCTCCCAGGGGACGCGGAACTTGATAATTCTCTCCGGCTCCACGAGGCAGTCCATCACGCCCTCCTTGATGAATTCAGGCCGGGCCTCCACTACGGGGGAAAGGCTGGCGAGGACCTCGCGGACAGCCTGATGGAACTCCGGCTCCGCCGGGTTCCGGGCGATAACCCGGTCCATAAGCCCCTGCAGATATTCATTTTTTATACTCATACTATGATGACCTCCTATACAGATTCCGGAGCGGAATGGATACCTCACCGGTTCTTTAGCTGGTTAAATCGTAGCACAGGTTTTTTTA
This sequence comes from uncultured Oscillospiraceae bacterium, assembly GCA_910584045.1. Lineage (GTDB taxonomy): Bacteria > Bacillota > Clostridia > Oscillospirales > Oscillospiraceae > Pelethomonas. Next base: position 11,411 of record CAJTYO010000051.1, read on the forward strand.
TTTCGCAATAATTTTTTGTCCCTCCGGAAAAGATTTGTTTTCTTCCACAAAACATTTGTCTATGTCCCGTGAGCTTTTGTTGTATCTTATTACTATTCCCCAATTACCAAGGATACCCACCGGCCCGCCACGAGCGATTTTCTATTGACCCCTCGGAGGGCCGGGGAACAGCTGAACGGCCCGTCCACCGCGTCATGCAGATCGCCGGAATTGTGAATATTTCATGAACAATTTTGGATGGTTGCACATCCGCGTGCAACTCCGCCCCTTTTCCGCCCCAATATGGAGGGGTAAAGCACCCGACCGCCGCCCCCCACGACCCGGACAGCCTTTTGTTCCTTTTCCCCGGCGGGAAAGGCACGCCCCCTTGCATTTTTCCCCAAAGACGGATATACTACCCATGATAGAAAAAGAAATCCCCATTGAGGAGGGATGAAAAAAATGATCTACCATATTCTGGCGATAGGCGACGTGGTGGGCGAGCCCGGCCTCGCCCACCTGGAAAAGACCCTCCGCCCCTATAAAAAACTGAAGGACGTCCACTTCACCGTGGTCAATGGAGAAAACGCCGCCGTCACCGGCGTGACAGCGGAACAGGTGGATCGGATCTACGCCGCCGGGGCCGACGTAATAACCCTGGGCAACCACACCTTTGGCAAGCCCCAGATCGCCGCCCGTCTGGAGGAGGACCCCTATCTCCTGCGTCCCGCCAACTACACCGGCCGCGCCCCGGGCCGGGGCTGGGCCGTCTACGATGCCGGCAGCGTCCAGTTCGGCGTCATGAACCTCATCGGCCGCTGCGGTCTGGACTTCAACGCCGACAACCCGTTTTTCGCCGCCTCCCGCCTCCTGCGGGAAGGCAAGCCCCGGTTCACTTTGGTGGATTTTCATGCCGAAGCCACCAGCGAAAAGCTGGCCATGGCCTACCACCTGGACGGTCAGGTATCCGCCCTCTGGGGCACCCACACTCACGTGCCCACCGCAGACGGGCGCGTCATGCCCAAGGGCTCTGGGTATATCACCGACCTGGGCATGACGGGCCCTGTTGAGAGCGTGCTGGGCGTGAGGCCGGAACAGAGCGTGGAGCAGTTTCTGGGCGGCCTGCCGGGACGCTACCAAGTCCCCGGCGGCCCCTGCAAGATGCAGGGCGCGGTGTTCAGCCTGGACAGCGAGACCGGGCTGTGCGTGGACGTGGAGAGGGTCGATATACGATGACGGGAGAACAGATGTGGGCGGAATTTACCGCCGGACGCCCGGAGGCGGCGGGCGAGGACTATGACGCGTGGCCCTTCGGAGATGACCCGGACACGCTGGCCCAGTTGGTTCTGGAGGGCGTGAAGACGGCGACGGCCTCCGCTTACCCGCTCTACGAGGCGACGGACGAGCCCCTGCCGGAGGCAGGGGGATACAGCGTCGTCCTGGACAGCCGGGGCGAGGCGGTGTGCGTCATCCGGACGGAGCGGGTGGCGGTGAAGCCCTACCGGGACATAGGTACGGAGCACGCCCGCCGGGAGGGCGAAGGGGATCGCTCTCTGGCCTGGTGGCGACAGGTTCACGAGGCGTTTTTCAGGGCGGATATGGCCGCCTCCGGCCTGTGCTTTACAGAGGACATGCTGGTGGTGTGCGAGGAATTCCGGCGCGTCTGGCCGGAGTAAGAGGAGATAGAAAACGTATGTCGATTGAACGAGTAAAGGCGTATTTCGCCCAACAGGGCATGGAGGACCGAATTCACGAGTTCACGGTCTCCTCCGCCACCGTGGCTCTGGCGGCCCAGGCCGCCGGTGTGGAGCCGGGACGCATCGCCAAGAGCCTCAGCTTCAAGCTGGAGGAGCGCACCATTCTGGTAGTGGCCGCCGGGGATGTAAGGGTAGACAACGGAAAGTACAAGGCGGCCTTCGGCGGTAAGGCCAAGATGCTGACCCCCGACGAGGCGGTGGAGCGCATCGGCCACGCCGTGGGCGGCGTGTGCCCTTTCGCGGTGAAACCGGGGGTGGAAGTATATCTGGACGAGTCCCTGCGGCGGTTTGACACGGTTCTGCCCGCCGCCGGCAGCGCCAACAGCTGCATCGAGCTGACCCTGAACGAACTGGAGAGGCACGCCCGGTCCGCCGGCTGGGTGGACGTGTGCAGGCGGAGGGAGGACTGAACATGCCAAAGCTCATACATGCCGCAGACTTTCATCTGGACAGCGCCTTCGGCGGCCTTCCGCCGGAGAAAGCCCGGGAGCGCCGCCGGGAGAGCCGGGAGCTGATAGACCGTCTGGTGGATCTGGTCCAGGCGGAGGGGGCGGAAGTAGTTCTGCTGGCCGGAGACCTCTTCGACGGCCAACGGGTGTATCCCGAAACCCTGGAGCGGCTGAAGGCGGCGCTGGCCGCCATGGCCTGCCCGGTGTTCATCGCCCCCGGGAACCACGATCCATTCACTCCCCACAGCCCCTACGCCGCCCCCGGCTGGCCGGAGAACGTGCACATCTTCCGCCGGGAGGCTGTGGAGGCGGTGCTGCTGCCGGACCTGGACTGCGTGGTCTGCGGTGCGGCTTTCACCTCGCCCCGGCGGACAGACCCGCCCCTGGCGGGTCTGGACCTGCCCCGGGACGGACGGACCTATCTGCTCTGTCTCCACGGCGACGTAGGGAATCCCGGCAGTGAATATGCCCCCATCCTCCGGGAACATCTGGCCTCCAGCGGCGCACATTACGCGGCGCTGGGACATGTACATCAGTGCTCCGGCCTCCAACAGGATGGCGGCACGGCCTGGGCTTACTCCGGCTGTCCGGAGGGCCGGGGCTTTGATGAGCTGGGGGACAAGGGCGTGCTGGCCGGTACGGCGGACCCCGACGGGGTTTACATGACCTTCGTGCCCCTGTGCCGGAGGCGGTATCGGATTTTAGAGGCAGATGTGACGGACATCTCCCCCGACGAGGCCCTGGCGGCCGTCATGCCGCCTACGGCGGCCCAGGACGTCTGCCGGATCATCTTCACAGGCGAGGCGGAGGCGTCGCAGATCAATCTCCCTGCCCTGGAGAGCGCCTGCCGGGACCGGTTTTACGCCCTGGAGCTGCGGGACAGGACAAGACCGGCCCAGAGCCTCTGGGCCCGGGCGGAGGAGGACACCCTGCGGGGTCTGTTCCTCCGGGAGCTGCGGGCGCGGTACGACGCCGCCTCCGACGAGGCGGCCAGGGAGCAGATCGCTCTGGCGGTGCGCTTTGGGCTGGCCGCTCTGGACGGGCGGGACCTTGGATAGCGGGAGGACAAGAGAATGGAGAAGAAAAAGATTCTGCTGATCGGCACGGGGGGAACCATTGCCTCCGAGATGGGGGAGAACGGCCTGACTCCGGAACTGACCAGCGAGCAGCTGCTGAAGTACATCCCGGATATCTCCGCCATATGCCGGATTTCCTGCCTGCAGCTCTTCAGTCTGGACAGCACCAACATCCAGCCCAAGCACTGGGCCCGGATTGCCGGGGCCATTCGTGAGAACTACCGGGAGTACGACGGCTTCGTGGTCTCCCACGGCACGGACACCATGGCCTACACGGCGGCGGGCCTGAGCTATCTGGTCCAGGGCAGCCCCAAGCCCATCGTCCTGACCGGAGCTCAGAAGCCCATCGGCTTTGAGACCACCGACAGCAAGCAGAATCTCCGGGATGCTGTGACGGTGGCGGCCTCCGGCATGGCGGGGGTGATGCTGGTCTTCAACGGCAAAATTATCATCGGCACCCGGGCGCGAAAGACCCGCAGCAAGAGCTTTGAGGCCTTTTCCAGCATCAATTACCCCCTGTTGGGCATGGTGCGTGACGGGCGGATCATCCGGTATATCAGCCCGGAGGCCCGGGCGGTGCCCCAGTTTTACGGCGAGGTCAACCCCCGTGTGGCGCTGATGAAGCTGATCCCCGGGGCGGACTGCGGCGCGGCGGCATACTTGCTGGAGCACAACGACGCGCTGGTGATCGAGAGCTTCGGCGTGGGCGGTCTGCCCACCTACAAGGCGGGGGACTATTATGATACCGTGAAGACAGGTCTGGACGCGGGGAAGACCGTGGTGATGACCACCCAGGTGGAGAACGAGGGCAGCGACCTGGCGGTTTACCACGTGGGGAGCTCCATTAAAAGAAATCTCCCGATTCTGGAGGCCTACGATATGACCACCGAGGCGGTATGCGCGAAGCTGATGTGGATTTTGGGACAGACAACTGACCGAAAATGGGTGGAAGATCTGTTTTATACGCCGGTGGCCTGCGACATTTTGGCAATCAATTAAACAATCTGTTCATAGCCACGCGGATTCCACGCCCGCTTTTTCGCCCGCGCGAAAAGCGGTCAAAAAAGCCGCCCCGACCGGGCGGCTATGGGTTGCTTTCTTACAGGGGCGCGCCGCATTCCGCGCAGAACCGGGCTCCCTCCACCGTCGGGATCGCGCCGCACACAGAGCACGACCTCTGTCCCGCCGGCTTTCCGCAGTTGGGACAGAAATTCGCCCCCTCCGGCAGCGCCCAGCCGCAGGATGCGCAGCAGGCCTGCTCCTTCTCCGACTCGCTCTCCCGGAAATCGTTGATGTCCAGGGGCTTGCCCAGGAAGGTGAAGCGCTGAACAAAGTCAAAAATCTCCTGGGGCAGCTTCTGTTGGCCAACGGCTCCGATCACCGCCGTGATCAGCAGCGGGGCGAAGACAATGTAGCCCACCGTGGCGGCCCCCAGCTTGTCCACCCAGCGGCCCGCCCCCAGGTCCACCGTCAGAAGGCCGCCGTAGACGCTCAGGCGCACCTGGATGGCCTGGTCCATGCCCACGAATTTTTTCCAGCTCTCCGTCTGCCGGGCCTGGATGAAATAGCTGCTCTCCGACTGCGCCACGCCCTCTGTCTCCAGCCGCTTCTGGGTGCGCAGAAAATCCTCCAGCCCATGCGCCACGTCCTCCAGCGTCTGATTGCCGCCCATGCGGAATACCTTTGCGTCCGCCATGCCGTGTTCCTCCGTTTCCCCGCCGCAGGGGCGGTGATTTTATGGGGCCATTGTACCACGGCGGCGGGAGATTGTCAATTTACCGCTATATGTCCAGCTTCGGTCCCAGTACGATCCAGGCAGCGCCGCAGAGGACCCCGCCCACCGGATAGATGACGGCGGCCAGCTCCCATTTGGTATAGGCCAGTCCCATAAGCAGAAAGAGGGCGGTGGCCAGGATCATGATGAGGGAGCAGGCGGTAACCGCCCGGCGGCGGCGCTCCCTGTCCTCGGAGGTGGGGGCGTTCCGTCGGTTGTACTTGGCGATGTTGTACTTGTCCTCCAGCATACCGCCGTAGACCAGGAAATAGACCGCCCCCGCCACGATCAGAAGGAAGAGGGTCCCCAACAGGGATTCATAGGGCTCTCGCTCCGGGAAGACCGTAAAGGCCAGGACCAGAAGAAACACGCCAAAGAGGATGGCCCCCACGCCTCCCGCGATGTACCAGATGTAGCGGCGGCGGAAATCCGCCTTTTGTTTTTCGGTGTAAAAATCCCGGAGAACGGGGTACTGCTTGCGGAAGTTGTCCTCCTCCATGCCGCTGGCGATGAACACCACCACCGCCGCCGCGAGGATCAGGAAAAACGACGCCGCGCCAATCATGCTGTTCAGCAGGCTCAACAGACCCATCACCGCTGCGCCGGCGATGATGGCAGATACGCCCCCGGCAACCTTCCGGGCGTAGAGGGTCATGAAGCGGTCATACCCGGCGCTGTCCTCGCTGAGAGATTTCTCCACGCTGCCCCGGAGGAGGGTGTCCATATCGGTGTGGAACATATCGCACAGCTTCAATAATGTATCCATCTCCGGGAAGCTGGTTCCGGACTCCCACTTGGAGACGGACTGGCGGCTGACCTCCAGACGCTCGGCCAGCTGCTCCTGGGTGACGCCCTCCCGGGCGCGGAGAAATTGAAGATTTTCGCCTAAAGACATTGCTCTGTCCTCCTTATAAAGATGGACCTATCTTACCCGTGCAGGGATGTAACTTCCAGCGATACGCGGTTGCGTTTGAGTGGGTTGGATGCAAATTTGCGGTTGCATTGCCTGTTTCAGGAAACACTCTGTATATTATATCAAAATATAATACAAAATGCAATCACCTGTAGGGCGGCGGCAGCGAACATAGAAAGGACCTTTCCCATGCATAAATTTTTCGCCTATATCTCCCGGATGAAGTATATCACCCGCTGGTCTCTGATGCGCAACAGCGTGTCAGAGAACATCCAGGAGCACAGCCACATGGTGGCCGTACTGGCCCACGCCCTGGGGGTCATCCGTCGGGACGTGTTCCACCGGCCCTGCGATCCCGACGCATGCGCCTCTGCGGCGCTGTTCCACGACGCGCCGGAGATCTTCACCGGCGACCTACCCACCCCCATCAAATACCACACACCCGCCATCCGGGATGCCTATCGTCAGGTGGAGGCCGAGGCGGCCGAGAAGCTGCTGGGGATGCTGCCCCAGGCGCTGCGTCCCGCCTACGCCCCCCTGCTGCGGGAGGAGGACCCGGAGGTGAACCGGATCGTCAAGGCCGCCGACAAGCTCTCCGCCTACATCAAGTGTCTGGAGGAACTGGAGGCGGGGAACAATGAGTTTGGCGACGCCGCCGGCGAGACTCTGGAGGCCCTGCGGGGGATGGAGATGGAGGAGGTGGCCTGGTTTCTGGACCACTTCGCCGAGGCGTTCGGCCTGACTTTGGACGGCCTCCAGAGGGGCTAGAGTCTGTTTTAAAACTGGCGGAATGCCGGACAAGGACAGCTTTTTTGCTGAGCAGGGAAAATCAACGATGCTTCAGTGGAAAAGATCCCCTCAGACTGCGTTTTGACGGTTTTCAAACAGACTCTAGAGCGGAGCCGGGGCGTGTTTTCTGAAAAAAATTCTGTTTCACTCTGTTTTTTTAGCAGAAAACACTTGCCATTTCTAGAGATTTGTGGTATTATCCCTATGTTAGCATGAGTAAAACAGAGTGGACTTTGCGGTCCGCTCTTTTTCATGACTAAATTTGATGGAGCAAAATTCCTCCCGGTGCGCACAGACGTCAGCGGAGTGAAGAAAACGAGGAGATGCCATGGCGAAGATCACGGAGTTAGCGGCGGAGCTGGCCCGCCCGGTGGTGGTGGAGGCCGGCTGCGAGCTGTGGGATGTAGAATACGTCCGGGAGGCCGGAACCTGGTTCCTGCGGATCTATATTGACAAGGCGGAGGGCGTGGATATTCTCGACTGCGAGAAGGTCAGCCGTGCCCTCAGCGACCTGCTGGACGAGGCGGACCCTATCGAGGGCAGCTACACCCTGGAGGTATCCTCTGCCGGAGCCGAGCGGCCCTTAAAGCGTCCAGGGGACTTCCAGCGGTTCATGGGAAGTCCTGTGGCCGTGAAGCTCTACAGGGCCAGGGATGGGCGCAAGGAGTTCGCCGGTGTGTTATCGGGATACGGTGAGGACGGCAGCGTCACTATCACCGTGGGAGACGGGACCATGACCTTCGAGAAGGGCGAGGTGGCTTTATGCCGCCTGCGGATAGAATTTTAATCGGTTTTGATGCACCTGTCTGTTGTATATGAGATAAAATGGGAGTGAAGATATGAAATGTGATGAGATTTTTGCGGCGCTGGATATGCTGGAGAAGGAGCGGGGCATCTCGCCCACCTTCATGATGGATAAAATCATTCAGGCGCTGACCACCGCATACAAGAAGGACCACGAGGGCGTGGAGAACGTGATCGTGGATGTGGACGAGGTAAAAAAGGACCTGAAGATGTACGTCCAGAAGGAGATCGTGGAGGAGGTGGAGTATCCCGGCACCCAGATGAGTCTGGAGGAGGCCCGGGAGAAGTACCGGCGCATCGACGTGGGCGGCGTGGTGAACATCCCGGTGGACAACGTGGAGTTCGGCCGCATCGCCGCCGGCAACGGCAAGCAGGTGATTATTCAGGGCCTGCGGGAGGCCGAGCGGGGCATGGTCTACGACGAGTTCAACTCCAAGCAGCATGAGATCCTTACCGGCGTGGTCAGCCGCATTGATCCCCGCTCCGGCAACGTGTCCCTGCACATCGGCACGGGGCCGGAGTCTACGGAGGCCATGCTGGCCTCCAGCGAGCAGATCAAGACCGAGGAGCTGGTGGAGGGCCAGCATGTGAAGGTGTACGTGGTGGAGGTCCGCCGCAGCACCCGGGGTCCCCAGGTGCTCA
>CAJTYO010000052.1 GCA_910584045.1 uncultured Oscillospiraceae bacterium
TTGGTGCGCGAGGCGGGACTTGAACCCGCACGCCCGTAATGAGCACTAGAACCTGAATCTAGCGAGTCTGCCAATTCCACCACTCGCGCGCATCTATTTAATTTGTGGTCCGCGGCGAGAGGAGTGGTGCGAGTGACGGGACTTGAACCCGTACGTCTGTTGACACACGCCCCTCAAACGTGCCTGTCTACCAGTTCCAGCACACTCGCGTTTCCCTTCTGTTGGGCTGACCAGCAAGGGTTATTATAATCACTTGCCCCCCATTTGTCAACACTTAATTTGCAAAAAATTCAATTTTTTTCTCTGCCTCCCGTGACAACCCGTTTTGTGTGTGATACACTAATAAAAAATCTCTAGGAAGGTGGTCACATGGAGCTCATCACTCGGAGTCTTGTTCAGACCTTGCTGCCGCCCCGGAATCAGCTGGGGCACAAGGGGAACTTCGGCAGAGTATACGTCTGGGGCGGCTGCACAGGTTACACCGGTGCGCCCATATACGCCGGCGAGGCGGCGATGCGCACAGGCAGCGGTCTGGTATATGTGGGCGTCCCCACTGCGATCTATCCCATCGCCGCCGCCCAGTGCGGCGCGGCCATGGTACAGCCCCTACCAGATGATGGCGAGCTGCTGGAGCGGATGCAGCGTTGCGACGCAGTGCTCATCGGCCCGGGACTGGGCCGGGCGCGGGAGACGGAGAAGCTGGTCTTGGCCCTCCTGCGGGAGCTGACCGTGCCGGTGGTGTTGGATGCGGACGGCATAAATGCGGTTTCCGCGCATATCCATGTATTGGACGGCCGGCGGGGCGTCACGGTGCTCACCCCCCACGAGGGGGAGTTCGTCCGGCTGGACGGTGACTTCCTCCCCGGCAGAAGCGACCGGGAGCGTTCGGCGGCGGATTTTGCCCGGCGGCACGGCTGCGTAACAGTGCTCAAGGGACCTGGCACCATTGTGGCCGGGCCGGAGGGTACGGTGCGGCGTAACACCACCGGCGGCACCGGCCTGGCCAAGGGAGGAAGCGGCGATATTCTGGCGGGGATGATTCTGTCTCTGTTGGGACAGGGGGCCGGGCCGGAGGAGGCTGCCGCCTGCGCCGTGTGGCTCCATGGCCGGGCGGGGGATCTGGCGGAAGCTGCGCTCACTGCCTATGCCATGACGCCTCTGGACCTGCTGGACTGGCTGCCCGCCGCATTCAAAGACTTGGAGGAATAAAAAAGGAGGGAATCCCGTGCGAAAAGCGCTGCTTTTTGCACCAATGCTGATGCTCCTGCTCACCGCCTGCGGCGGTGGAGGGGAGAAAGTGGACCCGGCTGCGGAGCTCCAGGCGCAGTATGCCGCCCTGGCCTCCGCCACGATGGAGGCGGACATTGCGTGTCATTACACCGACGAGGTGCGGACTTACACTCTGCTGTGTGCTTATACGCCAGGTGAGAGCACCGTAACAGTCCTCGCCCCCGCCAATCTCTCCGGAATCTCCGCCACAGTGGCGGATGGAAAGCTGAGACTGAGCTACGAGGACATCTCCCTGGACGCCGGGGGCTACTCTGCCGCGGACACCTCGTCAGTGACAGCGCTGCCGCGTCTTATGGCGGCGGCAGGGAGCGGCTATGTCACCGAGCAGAGCGAGGAGACGGTGGGCGAGCGGAACTGTCTACGCCTGAGCTGCGACCTGCCCGACGACGCAGCTACGGTATATACTACCTGGTTCGACCAGGAGACGCTGCTGCCGCTGCGCAGTGAGATCACGACGGACGGCCAGATGGTCTTTGAGGTGGCCTGGACCCGCTTTGAGGTGACGGGCCGGACCGAGCCCGGCGAGGCGGAGAGCGGTCAGCCGGACACGCCGAACCAGCCCTCTGCCCCCTCCGAACAGTCTGACGGCGGGGAAACGCCGTCAAACCCAGGCGGGGACCAGCCGTCGGAGAATGTGTCCGCCCAGACTTGGACTCCTGCCGAGGAGGCGGCGGCCTACGCCGAAGCGGAGGAATAGACCCTATTTACGAAAGATGAGGTAACAGGGAATGGAGAGCACACTGAAGCGCACCTGGGTGGAGATTGATCTGGATGCGCTGACCCACAATTACCATGCTTTATGCTGTAGGATGGGACCGAATTCCCGTTTTGTGGGGGTAGTCAAGGCGGATGCCTACGGACACGGAGCAGTTGAAGTGTCCCGTGTCCTGGAGGAGCTGGGAGCGGGAGGCCTGGCGGTGTCCAATATAGACGAGGCCCGGGAGCTGCGCGGCGCGGGCATCCGCCTGCCCATCCTGCAGCTGGGGCTGACGCCGGCGGACCAGACGACCCTGGCCATAGAAAACCAGATTGCCCAGACGGTGTGGAGCGAGAGCGCTGCCGAGGCCTTCTCTCGGGAGGCGGTGCGGCTGGGCGGGGTTTTGACGGTACACATCAAGCTGGACACCGGGATGTCCCGCTTGGGATTTCAGTGCGACCGGCCACACTTTGAGGCCTCCTTAGAGGCTATCTGCCGGGTGTGCGGGCTGCCGGGGCTGGAAGCGGAGGGGATATTCACTCACTTCGCCGTTTCCGACGAGACCGGGGAGAGCAGCAGAGACTACACCCTTCGGCAGTATGACCGGTTCCGCTCCATGGTCCGGGCGCTGGAGATGCGGGGGGCGACATTCCGGCTTCTCCACTGCGCCAATAGCGGGGCCACCGTCGCCTATCCTCGGTTTGCGCACGACCTGTTCCGTCCGGGGATCATTACTTATGGTATTGGGCATCAGGCCGGGGAGTTGGGGCTGCTGCCTGTGATGACTCTGAAGACGGTGGTGGGGGCGATCAAGGAGCTGCTGCCGGACACCGCCGTCAGCTATGGGCGCACCTTTCGAGCCCGGCGGCCCAGCAGGGTGGGCGTCCTGCCCATCGGGTATGCCGACGGGCTCCACCGCACGCTGTCCAACCGCTGGCAGGTATGGACGGCACAAGGGCCCGCTCCTGTCGTGGGGAACATCTGCATGGATATGTGCATGGTTGATCTGACGGACCTGCCCCAGGTGGGAGAGGGAGATGAGGTAGAGGTCTATGGCCCCAACAGCTCCGTCAACGACGCGGCGGCGGCGGCAGGAACGATTTCCTATGAGCTAACATGCGCCGTGAGCAAGCGGGTGCCCAGGGTTTATTTGCGGGGTGGGAAGGAGGTCTCCCGGGAGCTGCTGTTGAGGGGGATATAAATGCACTCCGGACGAGGGATGTCTGTGTACTTTTTCCAGGATATGAAAAGTACACAAAGATCGCTTAGGGTGAAAGCTCCGCTTTAGGCCCTGAGGGAGCGGCGGGGTTCCCTTTACAAAGCTGCGCGAATCGGGTATAATTGGTTCATCAGGTCGGAAAGACGGCCTTTCCCCGTCAATTTCAAACATAGAAAGGATAACCGTAATGAAGGTATTGATGATCAACGGCAGTCCCCGGGTCAACGGTAACACCGCTACGGCCCTCCATGAGATGGAAAAAATCTTCCAGCAGGAGGGTGTGGAAACCGAAATCATCCACGTGGGCAACAAAGACATCCGCGGCTGCATCGGCTGCCGCAAATGCCGCGAAACCGGCAAATGCGTTTTCGACGATCTGGTCAATGAGACCTCCCCCAAATTCGCGGCCTGCGACGGGCTGGTGGTGGGCAGCCCCGTGTATTTCGCCTCTGCCAACGCTACCCTGGTGGCCTTCATTACCAGACTCTTCTACAGCGCCGGGTTTGATAAAACCATGAAGGTGGGCGCCAGCGTTGTTGCCGCCCGCCGGGGTGGATTGTCGGCTACATTCGACGAGCTGAACAAGTTCTTCACCATCTCCGGAATGCCCGTGGCCTCCGGACAATACTGGAACAGCGTACATGGTCAGACCCCCGGCGAGGCGGCCCAGGATGAGGAGGGCATGCAGGGTATGCGGACCCTGGCAAGGAATATGACCTTCCTTATGCGTGGCATCGCGCTGGCAAAAGAAAAATACGGCCTGCCGGAAAAGGAGCCTACCCGTTTTACAAATTTCATACGTTAAAGATATGAACAGCGAAGCGGGACCATTGCGGTCCTGCTTCGCTGTTTCTTAGAGCCTGTTTATTATTTCACTGTGCGCGGGTTGGTGGACAAATTTCCCCCTTGCGCCGCAATATGGTCAACGCACTCGAAAATACAAAACGATCCGCTGAGCAGGTCCTCTCCGCCGTCCTGAAGGAACCACTCGATCCGTCCGGGGGGCAGAACCTCATGGCCGGCGGCATCCCACTGGGTCAGGCTCTCCCGTGGAATCTCCAGATGGAGAGTTTTCTCCTGCCCGGGGGCCAGCTCTACTTTGTCAAAGGCGCACAGTGCACGGACGCGGGAGGAAGTAATGCCCTGGGTACGGTGGAGGTACAGCTGTGGCACCGCGCAGGCAGTCCGGGCTCCGGCATTGCGGACGGCAGCGGAGAGAACGAGCGCCCCCGGCTCCGGGGCAGAGAGCAGCGTGTAGTTGAACTGGGTGTAGGTCAGGCCGAAGCCGAAGGCGTACCGGGGACGGTCCGCGTCGCAGTATCGCATCCCCTGATAGGAATCCTTATAATTGTAGTACACCGGCAGCTGCCCCGCACGGTCCGGCAGAGAGACCGGCAGACGGCCTGCTGGAGACAGCTCCCCGAACAGCAGCTTCGCCAGCGCCTCGCCGCCAGTGAGACCGGGATAGAAGCAGCAGAAGATCGCGTCGGAGCAGGCGTCGATGTCTGCCATCTCGTAGGGACGGCCCTGAATGAGAACCGTGACCACCGGCTTCCCGCTCTCCCGCAACCGCCGAAGGAGAGTCAGCTGGTCACCCGGCAGACGCAGCAGGGCCGCGTCTACGTTCTCACCGCAGTCCATGCTGACCGCCGACTGGTCCGCCAGCGCGCCGTTATCCAGAAAATCTCCACCGCAAAAGCGGCTGGAGGTCCCGCCCAGGGCCGCCACGATCACGTCCGCCTCCCCGGCGGCCTTCGCCGCATCGTCCACCAGCTCCGGGGAGGGGGCGAACCGGTCACAGCCGGGACGAAAAGTCAGCTCCGCCGGACCGCCCCTTCGCCGGAGCCACCCCTCCAGTCCCTGCCGGACAGTGTCGCCAGACTCGGATCGGACGGGGGGTGTGTAGTCTCCCAACTGGCAGTAGATCTCGTCTGCACTGGGGCCTGTGAGGAGGATGCGCAGAGGCTTCGTCCCGTCCAGGGGCAGCAGGCCGCCGGCATTTTTCAGCAGCACGACGCTCTCCACCGCCAGACGCTTCACTTGGGGATGGGCCTCGGGTGTATAGCCCTGCCAATGATCGCTCTCCGGCACGAAGGGCTCCTCAAAGAGCCCGCGGCGGAATTTCAGAGTCAGTACCCTCGCCGCCGCTTCGTCAATCCGTGCCGGACTGGTCAGGCCGCGGGACACAGCCTCCTCCAGCCGGCCAAAGGCCGTATCCCACAGGCCCAGGTCCACACCGGCCTCCAGAGCCATTGCGCCGGAGGCCGCCCGGTCCCCGGTGACGGAGTCCAGCTGATCAATGGCCACACCGTCGCTGACCACCAGGCCGGTGAAGCCGTACTCCCCGCGCAGCAGACTTCGCAGCAGCCAGGGGTTGGCGTGGCAGTATATGCCGTCAATCTCATTATAGGCGGCCATGAGGGCGGCGGCACCAGCCTCCACGGCGGCTTTTGCCGCAGGCAGATGGATTTCCCGCAGCTCCCTGGGGCCGATCCGTGCGGCGGAGGCGTTCACACCGCCGGTGGTCTCCCCTTGGGCGCAGAAGTGTTTGACGCACACGTCCACCCCTTGTTTCCGGATACCCCGGACCGCCGCCGCCGTCATGCGGGCACACAGCAGGGGGTCCTCGCTGTAGCACTCCTCGCTCCGGCCCCACCGGGGGTCCCGGAGAACGTCCAGGGCGGACACCAGGGCCAGGTCTACCCCCAGCTCCCGCAGCTGCATCCCGCAGACCGCCGCCGCCTCCTCCAGCAGCGCCGGGGACCAACTGGCCCCGGAGGCCAGATTCACCGGCAGAAGATACCCGTCCAGGGCCTGGTGGCCGTGGGGGCACTCGCTGGTCATCAGCACGGGGATGCCCAGCCGGGAGTGATCCAAAACAAAGCGCTGAATCAGATTCCGGGTTCGGGGGGACAGCACGCCGTCCAGACCTGTGGAGAAGTCGCGCCCGGACCAGGGGTCCGCCCGGTACAGCCCATACAGCGCCCCAAGGCCGCCGAAACGGATGGCCTCCTCTCGCAGCGCCTCTGACAGAACGATGTTGTCTCCGTGCCGTTCATAGCAGGCAAAGCCGTACAGCCGCTGATTCAGCTGGCCGATCTTTTCCCGTAGTGTCATGTGGGAGAGCAGATCGGCGGCGCGTGCCTCAGGCGGCAGAGAGGCGTCTTTGTATAATTCCATATGTGTGTTCCTCCCAGTGATTTTGGGTCAGTATAGCATATTGTGCGGGGGAGTACAACGCCGAAAAGCGTCCGCCGCTCCGGCGGACGGAGCCCCTGCGGGGCCCACGCTCTGTGACAGAAATATTCATGGTTCGGGGTGCGGTTTCCCTGCGGTGTGCAAATGTTTGGGAGAGAAGGAGAAGACAGAGCGCAGCGACCTGAAATTCGGCGTTTTGTGGATATTTGGACGGTATTTTCCGTTCAAAATGCAGAAAATTTGATTGCTGTCTTTTCTGTACTATAAAGTAACTTTACAATACTTCCCTACCTGATTTCAAGTTGTTATAATAAATCCCGTTAGGCGGGGGAGATTTTGTGTAAATTGACAACGCCTTTCCCCGCCAAATCAGAGAGGAAGGAAAAGGTGAACCGTATGCAACAAAACAAGGCTCCCGCAAAGGTCCAGGCAGAGCCGCCGAAGAAGAAGCGCTGGTGGACAAAGGACGACACTGAGCTGACCATTCTGGCTCTGCCCACCACGGTATGGTACATACTCTTTTGTTACCTACCCATGTTTGGCATCATTCTGGCGTTCAAGGATTATACCATCACGCCGGGCGCGAATTTCCTGACCAGCCTGCTTAACAGCAAGTGGGTGGGGTTCGAGAACTTTAAGTATTTCTTCGGACTTCAGGATTTCCCCCAGATTCTGCGCAACACGCTGCTGTACAACATTGTGTTCATCATTCTGGACATTGTACTGCCCGTGACGCTGGCCATCCTCATCAGCAACATCTATAGCAAGCGCAAGTCCAAGACCTATCAGACCCTGATGTTCATGCCCCACTTCATGAGCTGGGTCGTGGTCAGCTACTTCGTATATGCCTTCCTGGTTACCGATAAGGGCCTGCTTAACGCCATTATCCGCGCCTTCGGCGGCCAGAACATCCCCTGGTACTCTACCCCCGCGGCCTGGCCCTTCATCATTGTGATTATGCATGTGTGGAAGACCATCGGCTACAAAATGGTGGTTTACCTGGCCAGCATCACCGGCATTGATTCCAGCCTCTATGAGGCGGCGGTGCTGGATGGCGCCAGCAAGTTCCAGCAGGCCCGCTATATCACCATTCCCTCCCTGCGCCCCATTATCATTATGATGTTCATCCTGGCTATCGGCGGCATCTTCTCCTCCGATTTCGGCCTGTTTTACCAAGTGTCCCGCGGCGCTCAGCAGCCCCTGACGCCCATGGTGGCCACGCTGGACGTGAAGGTCTACCAGATGCTGACCTCCAACACCATCAGCCTGGGCAAGACGTCGGCGGCCTCCCTCTTCCAGGCGGTCGTGGGGTGCATCACCATCCTGTCTGCCAACGCCATTGTGCGGAAGTTTGACCGGACCAGTGCTTTGATTTAAGGAGGCGGCGATCATGAGTAAGAAGACGAAAGCTGTCAGCGGCGATACTCTCAGCCGCCTGAACCGGATTCATCCGGCGACAAACTTCCTGTTTAACCTGATGTTCCTCATCGTGGCGCTGGCCTGTTTCCTGCCCATCATTTTCATCTTTATTATTTCTATCACCGACAACGACATCATCCGCAAAGAGGGTTATCAGGTGTTCGTCACCGCCCGGACCTTCTCCGGCTCCGCCTATGAGTATCTGTGGGGCCAGCGGCAGACCATTCTCCACGCCCTGTGGGTCTCCACCTATGTCACCGCCATCGGTACGGTGCTGGGCGTACTGCTCACCAGCCTGATGGGTTACGTCCTGAGCCGGACGGAGCACAAGCTGAACAACATCCTGACCATCCTGGTGTTCATCCCCATGGTTTTCGGCGGCGGCATGACGGCCAGCTATGTTATCAACTCCCAGGTGCTGCATCTGTCGGACACCATGTGGGTGCTGATCATCCCCCTGGCGGTCAGCAGCTTCAACGTGACCATTGCAAGAACCTTCTTCCGCACCACCATCCCGGACGGCATTATTGAATCGGCAAAGATCGACGGTGCCAGTCAGTGGACGGTGTTCTTCAAGATCATTCTGCCTATCTCCAAGCCCGTGCTGGCCACTATCGGTCTGTTCCTGGCCTTCGGCTACTGGAACGACTGGTTCCAGGCCAAGCTGTACATCCACACCGACGACCTCAAGTCCCTGCAGGCCATGCTGGACGCCATGCAGAACAACCTGGAGTTCCTGACCAAGAACCCCACCGCTCTGCTGACCTCCTCCACCGACCTGAAGCGTAACATGCCCCAGGAGTCCGTGCGTATGGCTATCGCCTTCGTGGTCGCCGTCCCCATTGCCTGCGTGTATCCGTTTTTCCAGAAATACTTTATTTCCGGTTTGACGGTGGGCGCGGTGAAGGGATAACAGAGCGCTTTTGCTACAACTGCCGGGCAGTTGTAGCGGCGGATTATATCCGCCGCTATAGACCGCTGATGGGGTATTGGTTCCTGTCCCCGGCGTCATCCCTGTATTGAGCGGCCCTGCGCCGTTTGATAAAAAAAGAACCTATACATCAATAAGGAGGAAACACTGAAAATGAAGAAAATTCTTGCTCTGCTCCTCGCTTCCGTCATGACGCTGGCCCTGCTGGCCGGTTGCGGCGGCGGCAACAACAATGATCCGGCCAAGAGTACGCCCGACACCCCCACCCAGGGCAGCACCGGCACCCCCGCTACCAGTGATGACGGCGAAATCCCCACCATCACCTGGTACATGGTCGGCGGCGGCCAGCCCT
The DNA here is from genome assembly GCA_910584045.1 of uncultured Oscillospiraceae bacterium. GTDB lineage: Bacteria > Bacillota > Clostridia > Oscillospirales > Oscillospiraceae > Pelethomonas. The sequence goes on from CAJTYO010000052.1 coordinate 9,107, forward strand.
CCAACATCGACTCCTGGACCCAGAAGGCCAACGCCTATCTGGAGGAAAAGATCGGCGTGCACATCAATATCCAGTGTGCCTCCTGGGGTGACTGGGGCCAGCAGCGCGCCATGGTCCTTCAGACCAACGAGCCCTATGACATCATTTTCACCGACTCCGGTTCCTACACGAGCGATGTTGCCATGGGCGCGTTCGCGGATCTGACCGACTTGGTCGCCGAGACCCCGGGCATCACCGATCTGATCCCCGAGAGCTACATCAACGCCTGCAAGATCAACGGCAAGCTGTACGGCATCCCCGCCTACAAGGACAACGCTGCCGCCCAGTTCTTTGTCTGGACCAAGGAGTATGTTGACGCTTATTATCCCGACTATGCCAACATCCACTCTCTGGCCGATGCCACTCCCGCTGTCAAGGCCATCAAGGAGGGCACCGGCGAGCCCCCCATGCTGATGAACAAGGACGGCCTCTCCTGCGTAGTGGGCAACCGCTATGACCAGCTGGGTATGGCCGGTATGGCCGCCATCGGCGTGAGCTACTACGATGATTCCGGCAAGGTGGTCTGCACCTTCGAGCAGCCCGACGTCATCGAGCAGCTGAACGTTCTGCATCAGTGGATGAACGAGGGCTACACCAACTCCGACGCTGCCACCGCCAATGAGGCCACCGGTATGTGCGGTCTGGGTGTGGGCCAGGGCTGGCCCTCCGCCGCCAAGGGCTGGGGCGACGGCCGCGGCGCTGAGGTTGTGGTTTCCGCTTTCGGCGATCCCGTTGTTTCCACCGATACCATCCAGGGCTCCCTGGCCTGCATCAGCGCCTCCTCCACCCATCAGAAGGAAGCTATGAAGGTTCTGGAACTGGTCAACACTGACAGCACATTCCGTGACATGCTGGCCTACGGCGAAGAGGGTGTGAACTTCGAGTACGTTGCGGGCAGCACCGGCGAGCAGCGCGTCCACAAGATCAACAACGACTGGACTCTGGCCGCTTACACCCAGGGCACCTTCATGACCATGACCCCCACCGACGATGTGGCTGAGAACCCCTACACCACCGAGGTCAAGTCTCAGAATGAGAACGCCGTCTCCTCCGTGGCCCTGGGTTTCGTGTTCGACAAGACCACCGTGGCCGACAAGATTGCTGCCTGTCAGGCTATCTTTGAGGAGTACAAGGGTCTGATCCAGACCGGTACCGGCGAGCCCACTTCCACCGTGGCACAGATGATGGAGAAGATGCGCGCTTCCGGCTTCGACGACATTGTCAACGAGGCGCAGGCTCAGCTGGATGCTTTCCTGGGCAAGTAATTTCCTGAGAGCACTGTAATAATTAGCCAAAAGGCGGGGCCGCCGCAGCTTTCGCGGCGGCCCCGCGTTTGAGAGGCGTGCGTACTTTTCTCTTGAATGGGAAGAGTATCAAAAGAAAACTTTGATGCGGGACCATGTTTCGCTTATGTTTTGCGCAGGTCTGCCGATAATGACCTGTAGCGGGGCGCGTGCCCCGCGCAGAAAGTTCTTTTTTGATACTTTTTTCTTCCAGGAAGAAAGTATGTACGCCTCAAAAATTTTTGCGTACAAGGAGAAGCTATGAGCAAGATCATTGGAAACGAACTGAAGAATCTGCCCTGGGAGCCCAAACCGACGGACTGTGTAATGCCCGTCTGGCGCTACAGCGGCAACCCCATCATCGGCCGTCACGCCATCAAGCGATCCAACAGCGTGTTCAACAGCGCTGTGGTTCCCTTCGGGGACGGCTTTGCCGGCGTGTTCCGCTGCGACAGCCGGTCGGTGAGCATGGACATTTTCCCGGGCTTCAGCAAGGATGGCATTCACTGGGAGATTCAGGACGAGCCCGTCCATTTCCTGGGGGATGATCCGGAGGTCATCGCCCGGGAGTACCGGTATGATCCCCGGGTGTGCTGCATCGACGGGAAATACTACGTCACCTGGTGCAACGGCTATCACGGGCCCACTATCGGCGTTGGCTGGACGGAGGACTTCAAGACCTTCCACCAACTGGAAAACGCCTTCCTGCCTTACAACCGCAACGGCGTGCTGTTCCCCCGGAAGATTGGCGGCATGTATATGATGCTCTCCAGACCCAGCGACACCGGTCACACCCCCTTCGGTGACATCTTTGTCAGCCAGAGCCCGGACCTGAAGTTTTGGGGCTGCCACCGGCACGTGATGAGCACTGTGAAGGGGGACGAGTCCGCCTGGCAGACTACCAAGATCGGCGCTGGCCCCATCCCTATTGAGACGGACGAGGGCTGGCTGATGATCTATCACGGGGTCATCAACACCTGCAACGGGTTTGTTTACCGCATGGGCTGTGCCCTGCTGGACAAGGATCAGCCTTGGAAGGTGCTGTACCGGACGAGGGACTATATCATGGCCCCGTGGGAAATCTATGAGTGCGTGGGCGACGTGCCCAACGTGGTCTTCCCCTGTGCCACGCTGACCGACGCCGCCACCGGGCGGATCGCCATCTACTACGGCTGCGCGGACACTGTGACCGGTATCGCGTTTACTACCGTGGACGAGCTGATGGGGTATATGAAAGAGAACAGCCTGTAAGAGCTGGTCAACGCCGTAGGGGCGGACAGCCTCCGTTCCTGCAATACAATTTTCCTTATTTCAAGGAGCACAGAAAGTATGTATTTCATTGACAAACGTATTCAGGTCATCTGCGACAATCTGAACAAGCTGCGCATCCGCAATATCCAGCCCATCACGGACTGGCAGTACAAGAAGGGCTTCTTCCTCTACCCCGATCAGGCGGAAAAAGAGGGAAGCGCATGGGAGGCCTTCGACGGTAAGACCATGCATTGGTACGGGCCGGACGAGCACTACTGGTTCCGGGGCAGCGTCACCATTCCCCAGGAGCTGGCGGGAAAGTCCGTCTGGCTGAAGGTCCGCACCCAGATTGAGGAGTGGGACGATGGGAAGAACCCCCAGTTTCTCCTCTTCATCAACGGCAAAGCCACCCAGGGTCTGGATATGAACCACCGGGAGGTCCGCCTGTTCGCCGAGGCTCCCGCCGGAGAGGCGCTCCAGCTGGACATTCAGGCCTACACCGGCACCCTCCACACGGAGTTCCAGTTCCTGGTGGACCTCTATGAGCAGGACGAGGAGATCAACCGTCTGTACTGGGACCTGCAGGTCCCCCTCCGGGCTTTCCCCCGGATGAAGGAGGACAGCCAGGAGCGGCTGGCTATCCAGACGGCGCTGAACGAAACCATCAACCTGCTGGACTTGCGGGAGCCCTACTCCGAGGGGTTCTACGCCTCCCTGCGGGAGGCCCAGGCCTATGTTGCAAAGGAGCTCTATGAGAAGCTGGGCGGCTGGGATGGCGTAGTCGCCACATGCATCGGGCACACCCACATCGATGTGGCCTGGTGGTGGACCGTGGCCCAGACCCAGGAGAAGGTGGTCCGCAGCTTCGCCACCGTCCTCAAGCTGATGGAGGAGTTCCCCAACTACCGTTTTATGTCCAGCCAGCCGGTGCTGTACTACTTCCTCAAAGAGCGCTATCCCAGCCTCTTCGAGCGTATCAAGGAACGGGTCAAGGAGGGCCGCTGGGAGCCAGAAGGCGGCACTTGGGTGGAGCCGGACTGCAACCTGACATCCGGCGAATCTCTGGTGCGTCAGTTTGTCCACGGCAAGCGGTTCTTTAAAGAGGAGTTCGGCGTGGACAACCGCATCCTCTGGCTGCCAGACGTGTTCGGCTACTCCGGAGCCCTGCCTCAGATCATGAAGAAGTCCGGTGTAGATTACTTTATGACTACCAAGATGAGCTGGAATCAAATTGACAAGGTGCCCAACGACACGATGATGTGGCGGGGCATCGACGGAACGGAAATCCTCACCCACCTGATCACCACCGTAGACCCGGGGCAGGAGGTCGGTCCGGGCCACTTCTTCACCACTTACAACGGCAAGCTGCATCCCGACGCCATCCTGGGCGGCTGGGAGCGCTATCAGAACAAGGAGATCAACAACGATATCCTCATCTCCTATGGCTACGGCGACGGCGGCGGCGGCCCCACCCGTGAGATGCTGGAGACCAGCGTCCGCATGGAAAAGGGCGTGCGGGGCATCCCCAAGGTCCGTCAGGCCTTTGCCCGGACCTTCTTCGAGGAGCTGGAGCAGCGGGTCAAGGACAACCGCCGTCTGGAGACCTGGGAGGGTGAGTTCTACTTTGAGTATCACCGGGGCACCTACACCTCCATGGCCCGCAACAAGCGGGGCAACCGGAAGAGCGAGCTGCTGCTGATGGATCTGGAGCTGGCCGGTGTGCTGGCGGCAGACAAGTTTGCCTATCCTGCGCCGGAGCTGGATCGGATGTGGAAGACGGTGCTCATCAACCAATTCCACGACATACTCCCCGGCTCCTCTATCCACGAGGTATACGAGGTCACCAAGAGGGAGTATGAGGAGTTGGCCCAGACCGCCGGCGAGCTGCTCAGCCAGCGTCTGGAGGCTCTGGCTGGTCAGGGGGACGGTGTGACTGTGTTCAACACCACCGGTTATACACGCTCCGATGTGGTGGAGCTGGGGAAGACCGACGCCAAGGCCCTCTGCGACGAGACGGGCATTGTCAGCCCTGTGCAGCAGACGGCAGACGGCGCGGTGGCCTTCCTGCTGAATCTGCCCTCCAAGGGTTTCAAAATCCTGAAGAAGGCGGAGGCCGCTTCCGCAGACAGCCCCTTTGTCCGGAAGGATGAGCGGCACATCGAGACCCCCTTCTACTCCGTGACCTTCGACGAGCACGGACATTTCTCCTCCATCTTCGACAAGGACAATGACCGGGAGCTGGTTCAGGCGGGCAAATGTGCCAACATTATCCGCATGTACGAGGATAAACCCATCTACTACGACAACTGGGACATCGATATGTTCTACACCGAGAAGTCCTGGCCGGTGGACGACCTGGTGAGTATGAAGTGGACAGAGGAGGGGCCGGTGCGGGCCACGGTGGAGCTGGAGTACAAGATCAGCCTCTCCACAATCAAGCAGAAGATTCGCTTTTACGCCCAGTCCCGGCGTATCGACTTCGAGACCTGGATCGACTGGAAGCAGAGCCAGCACCTGCTCAAGGCAGAGTTCCCCGTGGACATCCACAGTGACGAGGCTACCTTTGAGATTCAGTTCGGCAGCCTTACCCGGAAGGTTCACAGCAACACCAGCTGGGATAAGGCCCGCTTCGAGGTCTGCGGCCAGAAGTGGATGGACTTCTCTGAGAGCCGCTATGGCGTGAGCCTGCTCAACGACTGCAAATACGGCCACAGCGTCCGGGACGGCGTAATCGGCCTGACCTTGCTGAAATCCGGCATTGAGCCCAACCCGGTGGCGGACCAGGAGGAGCATGTATTCACCTACGCCCTGTATCCCCACGCTGGCAGCTGGCGGGATGCGGGGACGGTGCGGGAGAGCTACTTCCTCAACCAGCCCCTTCGGGCGGTGGAAGGCGGCGCGCCCGGCACGGTGCTCTCCTTCGCCGGCGTGGAGCAGGAGAATGTGGTGCTAGAGACCGTCAAGCAGGCGGAGAATGGCGAGGGCACAGTGCTGCGTCTCTATGAGAGCGAGAATGCCCGGACCAAGACGGTCCTGCGCGTCCCCGCAGGGGTGACCAAGGCTTACAGCTGCAACCTGCTGGAGGAGATCGAGGAGGAGCTGTGCGTGGAGGACGGCAAGGTCCGGTTCCTCACCAAGCCCTACGAGATCAAGACCATTCTGCTGCGCTGAGAGAGAAACGAATAGGGGGCGGCCGCCCCCCCCTCCTACCATTAAAAAGAGGGAAAAAATGAAATACAGAATGAAGAGGTAATGGCGGCACAATGTTCGCCGGCACGCGCATGGCAGTGCTTCCGATGCCGGCAATGTTTTGATTGTGCAAAACTATTTCACGGTGGGCCTATCGCCGCAGCATCGAGGGATGACCACATTTATCCTTGAAAACAGCCCGCCCATCCGGTATAATATTCCCACAAAATCTCCCTGCGCCGCCCGAGGCGTCCGGGGGAAAGCGTGGTGAACCAAATGCGTCTCTGCATTGCCGAGGCTCCATGCAAGGTCTGATCCGGGCAGGATGGCATGGAGCTGACATAACAAAACCACTACGGTTCGAGCAGGCTTTGCGTTTTTATTGCAGCAAAAAAAATGAGGAGTCTGACGTGAAAAATAATTCCACCCTTTTCAAGGGACTAAAAATTTCTTTATCATCTGGAGCACCCAAAGTCTTTCCATTCTGGGCACCTCCATGGCTAGCTTTACACTGGTCATCTGGTCCTATTAGCAGCAGGGTTCCGCTCTGAATACGGTTTTTCACAATCCCGGTGGGTTATCGGGGCTGGCTGGCAGACCGAGTCTGAGAGCAGCTTATAGCGGCACTGCCAGAGACGGCGGCGCTGACGCGTCTGTTAGGCAGCGGTGCGGCGCTGGTGTTTCTGGTCATCGCGGCGGCGGGCGTGCTGGTCTGCCTGCTTTTCCGAAGGGATAAATATCTCTGGCAGCTGGAGGAATAAAATGAAAAAAACTGCGTTTGTCACCGGCGGAAGCCGGGGAATCGGTCGGGCCATTGTTCTCCGCCTCGCGGCAGAGGGGTACGCGGTGGGGATCAACTACCTGCGCTCTCAGGATGCGGCGGAGACCCTGGCAGGGGAAGTCCGAGCACAAGGCGGGCGGGCCTTGGCGGTCCGGGCGGACGTAGCGGATCGGGAGGCGATTACCGCCGCCATCCGGTCTGCGGAGGCAGTTCTGGGTCCCATAGAGGTGCTGATAAACAACGCCGGTATCGCCCAGAACGACCTGTTCCAGGATACGCCGGAGAGGCTGTGGCGGCGGATGTTCGCCGTACACGCGGACGGTGCGTTTCATACTATCCAGGCGGTTCTGCCCCACATGCTCCACGAAAAACGGGGGAGCATTGTCAACATCTCCTCCATCTGGGGCCTGCGGGGGGCTGCCTGCGAGGTGGCCTATGCTGCGTCAAAGGCGGCGGTAATCGGGCTGACCCGCTCCCTGGCTATGGAGCTGGCGCCCTCCCATATCCGGGTGAACTGCGTGGCTCCAGGGGTCATTGAGACCGACATGGTAAAGTCTCTGGGGCCGGAGACTCTGGTGGAGCTGACGGATCAGACACCGGCAGGACGGCTGGGACGGCCGGAGGACGTGGCTGGAGCGGTGGCTTTCCTGGTTCAAGACGGCGCGGATTTCATTACCGGGCAGGTGCTGACGGTGGACGGAGGCTTCATTCTATAGCCGGGGGCCGCTGACTTTTATTGAGAATTGCCATAAGGGAAAACGACTGCCGCATGACCTAAAATGGTCATGCGGCAGTTTTTGCTCTAATTTTGCGAATGATCCTGTGGTGTTTTGTCTCCTCGGAGGCTCTTCAGCAATAGGAGCGAAAAGACCAATATTGACGGGAACAGACATCCGGCGAGCATTCCCCTCTGGAGATTGTCGCCCGCGCTCTGGGTAATACCGCCCACCAGGCCCGGTCCAAAGGCCCCGCCCAAATCTCCCGCCATAGCCAGCAGCGCAAACATGGCCGTCCCTCCAGCGGGAATGCGCCCAGAGCATATGCTGATGGTCCCCGGCCACATGATGCCAACGGAAAAGCCGCATATCATGCAGCCTGCCAGACCTATCGCCGGTGCGCCCGACAGAGATGCTGCCAGATAACAGAGCAGGCAGAGAAACCCTGACCCCAACATAAATTTCATCAGGTCCAGCTTGTCGCCATATTTTCCGTAAATGACCCGACTGATACCCATCATAACGGCAAACATGCACGGCCCCGCCAAATCGCCCGCCGCCTTGGATAGCCCAAGGGCCGACTCTGCATAGGCAGAGGCCCACTGCGCCATTGACAGCTCGGAGGCTCCCGCACAGATCATCAGGACAATAGCAATCCAGAACAGGGGAAGCCGCAGCAGCCGGCCTATGCCTATCCCCTCTCCACCGGCGGACAGATACTCGATGGGACATATGGCAAAGTTATACACATTGCATAGAGGGAGGAGGGCCCAAAGACAGGCCAGCACCTTCCAACCGCCCACGCCGAACACCGTGAAAAACAGAGTGGACAGAAGGATGACGCCCACCGAACCCCAGCAGTAGAAGGAGTGCAGCAGGCTCATGGCGGCCTCCTTGTGCTCGAAGGGACATGCCTCCACAATGGGACTGCCCAGCACCTCGATCAGTCCGCTGCCAATAGCGTAGATGACAACGCTTACAATGATACCAACAAAGGGGTCAGGCAAAAGCTCCGGCAAAAAGGCCAGCCCCACCAAACCGGAGGCGGAGGTCACTTCCGCCGCGACGGCGCACCTGCGATAACCCACCCGGTCGGCGAATCGAGCGCATAAAACATCCACAATCAGCTGCGTCACAAAAAATGTACCGGAAATCAACGCGATTTTCCCCAACGGGATGCCATAGTCATTGTGAAATGTCAGAAATAACAACGGCGCAAAGTTGGCTGTGATCGCCTGGGTAATGAAGCCCAAGTAGCAGGCTATCAGCGTCTTTTTATAATTCTTGCCCATGGTGCTATCCTTCCAATGTGATAGTACGCAGGATTATATCATATCCGTTACAGAAGTCAAGGCGCTTTTCCAGTCAAAAACGCGGGATCTTTCCGCGCCGTATCAATACCCAGAGTACTGGAGCTGAGCATGTACTTCAGCGTTTCCGCAGACACACGCGCCGGCAGGATGCCCCGGCGATCAATAATTTTCCGCTGAAATCTCGAAATAGGACTGGGGATGGGCGCAGGTGGGGCAGACCTCGGGAGCCTCGGTACCCACCACGATGTGTCCGCAGTTGCGGCACTCCCAGACCTTGACCTCGCTCTTCTTAAAGACCTCCCGGGCCTCCACATTCTTCAGCAGGGCGCGGTAGCGCTCCTCGTGGCGCTTCTCAATGGCGGCCACCAGGCGGAATTTGGCGGCTAACTCCGGGAAGCCCTCCTTTTCGGCGGTCTCGGCGAAGCCGGCGTACATGTCGGTCCACTCATAGTTCTCCCCGCTGGCGGCTGCGGCCAGGTTTTCGGCGGTGCTGCCGATCCCCTCCAGCTCCTTGAACCACATCTTGGCATGTTCCTTCTCGTTGTCGGCGGTCTTCAGGAACAGGGCCGCAATCTGCTCGAAGCCCTCCTTCTTGGCCTTGGAGGCAAAATAGGTGTACTTGTTTCGCGCTTGAGATTCGCCCGCGAAAGCGGCGGCCAGATTTTTTTCTGTCTGCGTACCGGTATATCTAGACATAAGTAGATCCTCCTCACTTAAATTCACAGCAGGAACCTATATTGTTCATACAAAACTGCTGATACAGATACTATACCATTTTTTTCAGCAATAGGCAAATAGTTTCTGCCAGGCGGTCAGGTAATATGAATGAGAAAACAAATTGTGTCAAAATCGGTGTTTGACAAGAGACAAGTCTGTTTGAAGGCCAAACTCGATCATCTTGTCGAGAACCCCTCCATACCCCGTGCTTTCACCCTCAGGCGATTCAGTGCGCGGGCCAGATTTCCCTGGGCAATCTGGTACTCCTGACGGCTCTTCTTCTGGAGGATGACCTCTCGGGCTAGGTCCGCCTCTCGGCGGGCCCGGGCCTCGTCGATCTCCTCCGGGCGCTCAATGGAGTCCACCAGCACCAGTACCTCGTTGTTCTCCACCTTTACCATGCCGGGGGATACGGCGGCCAGCTGCACCGGCTGGTCCGGAACCTGCCAGCGCAGGGTTCCCGGCTGCACAGCGGCCAGCATACTGCTGTGATGGGCCAGGATGCTCTGCTCCCCGTCGCTGGTGGGGATGGTCAGACTGACGCAGGGACCCTCATAAAAGGTCTTGTCGGCGGCCAGAATATGAACCTGGAAGCTGCTCATCAGATTTCACCCGCCTCCATCCTCCTTGCTTTCTCTACCACGTCCCGCCAGGAGCCTACGTTGTAGAAGGCGGCCTCCGGATACTGGTCCAGTTCGCCGTCCACCAGCTTGCCGAAGCTCTCCAGCGTGTCCCGCAGAGGCACGTAGACCCCCGGGATGCCCGTGAACTTCTCTGCCACGTGGGTGGGCTGGGCCAGAAAGCGCTGGATACGCCGGGCACGACCCACCACCAGACGGTCCTGATCGCTGAGCTCATCCATGCCCAGGATGGCGATGATGTCCTGGAGCTCCCGATATTTCTCCAGAATCTCCTGGACCTGTCGGGCCACGCGGTAGTGCTCCTCACCCACCACGCTGGCCTCCAGTATGCGGGAGGAGGAGGCCAGGGGGTCCACTGCCGGATAGATGCCCTGCTCGGAGATCTTCCGGCTGAGCACCGTGGTGGCATCCAGATGGGCAAAGGTGGTGGCGGTGGCCGGGTCTGTCAGGTCGTCGGCGGGGACGTACACCGCCTGCACCGAGGTGACGGAGCCCTCCTTGGTGGAGGCGATCCGCTCCTGGAGCTCCCCCATCTC
>CAJTYO010000053.1 GCA_910584045.1 uncultured Oscillospiraceae bacterium
AGAGCGGCCTGACCATCGTCACCAACGGCGACCAGACCGACACCATCCGGGACGCGCTGGCCCAGGGCCACTGCTACCGCCACGCCCTGAATACCCGGACCTTCGAGCCGGACGGTCCCAACTGGACCCCCCGCATTTCCGGCGTGGTGAAGCCGGACGGCAGCTACAACCTGTCTATCCTCAAGAGCATGGACGGCGATGAGAGCTGCTGTTGCCGGTACTTCTTCGAGTACGATGCGCCCGTGGCCGGGACGGGCCATTTTATCAGCACCTATCGGGGAGACGGCAGCCCGCTGCCCTCCTTCGCCGGAGAGCCTATTCCGGTCGATGTTGCCGCCACAAATGCCTCCACACTGGCAAGGGAGCTGTGGGAGAGCCTCAACGCTGAGAATAAGGTCTCGCTGTTTGTACAGTTCCGCAGTCTGGCGGGCAGCTACTGTGAAACCTCTATCATCAACAAGAACGGTTAAAGGAGACCCACCATGGAACGAAACCGCGACGGTTATACCTCCCCCCTGTCCACCCGGTACGCCAGTAAGGAAATGCAGTATCTCTTCTCCGACAATAACAAGTTCCGGACCTGGCGGAAGCTGTGGATCGCTCTGGCGAAGGCTGAGCATCAGCTGGGGCTGAATGTGACCCAGGCGCAGATCAAGCAGCTGGAGGCCCACGCCGAGGACGTGAACTACGACGTGGCCGAAGCCAGGGAGAAGCTGGTGCGCCACGACGTGATGAGCCACGTCTATGCCTATGGGCAGCAGTGTCCGGAGGCGGAGGCCATCATCCACCTGGGGGCCACCAGCTGCTATGTGGGGGACAACACGGATATTTTGATCCTGCGGGACGCGTCCGAGCTTGTGCTGCGCAAATGCGCCCAGGTGCTGCGGAATCTGGCCGCCTTTGCGCGGCAGTACAAGGACCTGCCCTGTCTGGCCTACACCCATCTGCAGCCCGCCCAGCTGACCACCGTGGGCAAGCGGGCCGCGCTGTGGATGAACGAGCTGGCGATGGATATGGAGAATCTGGAATTCCAGGTGAGCCAGCTGCGCCTGCGGGGGGCCAAGGGCACCACCGGCACCCAGGCCAGCTTTATGGAGCTGTTCGAGGGGGACGAGGAGAAGGTCAAGGAGCTGGAGAGACTGGTGGCGGAGCAGATGGGCTTTGAGAAGTGCGTGGCCGTATCCGGACAGACCTACTCCCGAAAGACGGACGCGTACGTGCTGGGGGCGCTGTCCGGCGTGGCCCAGTCCGCCTGCAAATTTGCGAGCGATCTGCGGATTTTGCAGTCTTTCGAGGAGATGGAGGAGCCCTTTGAGAAAAATCAGATCGGGTCCTCCGCCATGCCCTACAAGCGCAATCCCATGCGCTCGGAGCGCATCTGCGCCCTGGCCCGGTACGTCATTCAGGACGGGGTGAACCCCGCCATGACCGCCGCCACCCAGTGGTTCGAGCGAACCCTGGACGACAGCGCCAATAAGCGCATCGCCGTGGCGGAGGCGTTTTTGGCGGTGGATGCAATTCTGGAGATTTATATCAACGTCACCGCCGGGCTGGTGGTCTACGACCGGGTCGTGCGGCGGAGGGTGATGGAGAAGCTGCCCTTCATGGCTACGGAGAACATCATGATGGAGGCCGTCAAGAGGGGCGGCAGCCGCCAGGCGCTCCACGAGGCCCTGCGGGAGCACTCCCATGCCGCCGCCCGCAAAGTCAAGCTGGAAGGCGGGAGCAACGACCTCATCGACCGCATTGTGGCCGACCCGCTGTTCCCCCTGACCAGGGAGGAGATCGAGGCGCAGATGGCTCCGGAGAAATACGTGGGCCGGGCCCCCAGTCAGGTGGCGGAGTTCCTGGGGGATGAGATCGAACCGCTGCTGAAAAGATACCCGGATGAATCCATCCAGGCAGAGCTGAACGTATAGGCTATATGCCAAAGGAGTACCGCTATGAATGAATTAGAGCTGAAATACGGCTGCAACCCCAACCAGAAGCCCTCCCGCATCTTTATGAAGGACGGCGGGGACCTGCCCCTGGAGGTCCTCAACGGCAAGCCCGGGTATATTAATTTCCTGGACGCCCTCAACGCCTGGCAGCTGGTGAAGGAGCTGAAGGAGGCCACAGGCCTGCCCGCCGCCACCTCCTTCAAGCACGTCTCCCCCACCTCCGCCGCCGTGGGCCTGCCCCTGAGCAGGGCCCTCAAGCAGGCCTGCTTTGTGGACGACGTGCCGGAGCTGGACGGCAGCCCCCTGGCCTGCGCCTACGCCCGGGCTCGGGGGACGGACCGCCTGTGCTCCTTCGGCGACTGGGCGGCGCTGAGCGACGTGTGCGACGCGACCACCGCCAGACTGATCCAGCGGGAGGTGTCCGACGGCGTCATCGCCCCCGGCTACACCGACGAGGCCCTGGAGATTTTGAAGACAAAGCGGAAGGGCGGGTACAACATCGTCCGGATCGACCCCCATTATGTCCCCGCCCCGCAGGAGACCAAGGACGTGTTCGGCGTTACCTTCCAGCAGGGCCGCAACGAGTTCAAGATCGGCGCGCACCTGTTGGAGAACATTGTCACCGCCAACACCAATCTGCCGCAGGAGGCCCGGCGGGACCTGATCGTGGCCCTCATCACCCTGAAGTACACCCAGTCCAACTCCGTATGCTACGCGGTGGACGGCCAGGCCATCGGCGTGGGCGCAGGGCAGCAGAGCCGCATCCATTGCACCCGTCTGGCGGGAACTAAGGCGGACACCTGGCACCTGCGCCAGCACCCCAAGGTGCTGGGACTTCCCTTCCTGCCCGCCCTGGGCCGACCGGAGCGGGACAACGTGATCGACAGCTATATCAACGGCAACGAGGAGAACGTCTGCGCCCCCGGGAACTGGCAGAACTATTTCACCTGCCAGCCCTCCCCCCTCACCTCCCAGGAGGCCCGGGCATGGCTGGACAACCGCAAGGGCGTGGCCCTGGGCAGCGACGCCTTCTTCCCCTTCCCCGACAACATCGAGCGGGCCCGCCGCTCCGGCGTGCGGTACATTGCCGAGCCCGGCGGCTCCATCCGGGACGATCTGGTCATCGCCAAGTGCAACGACTACGACATGGTCATGGCGTTCACGGGGATGCGGCTGTTTCATCATTAAATAAATAGACAAGCATCGCAGGGCGCGGCGGCCCCGGCATGGCGCTGCCCGTATGAGCGGCGCGCCGGGCCGCCGCGCCCCGCGTGCCGATTCGGAGGAATTTGCATGAACATTCTTGTGGTTGGCGGCGGCGGCCGCGAACACGCCATCATCCAGAAGCTGAAAGAGGACAAGCGGGCTGAAAAAATCTTCGCCCTGCCGGGCAACGGCGGCATCGCCGCCGACGCGGTCTGTCTGGGCGGCTCCGCCACGGACATCCCCGGCGTGATCGCCGCGGCGAAGCGGTGCGCCGCCGATTTCGTGGTGGTGGCCCCCGACGACCCCCTGGTGCTGGGGATGGTGGACGCGCTGGAGGCGGAGGGCTTCGCCTGCTTCGGCCCCCGGAAGAACGCCGCCGTTATTGAGGGCAGCAAGGCCTTCTCCAAGGAGCTGATGAAAAAATACGGCATTCCCACCGCGGCCTATGAAATTTTCACCGATATGGATCGGGCCCTGACCTATGTGGAGACCTGCCCTCTGCCCGCCGTGGTCAAGGCCGACGGTCTGGCCCTGGGCAAGGGGGTGCTGATCTGTGAGACCCGGGAGGCCGCCCGAGAGGCGGTGCGCTCCATGATGGAGGGCCGGCTTTTCGGAGACAGCGGGGCCACGGTGGTCGTTGAGGAATTTCTGACCGGGCCGGAGGTGTCCGTTCTGTCCTTCACCGACGGGGAGACGGCGGTCCCCATGGCGTCCTCCATGGACCACAAGCGGGCCCTGGACGGCGACCAGGGGCTCAACACCGGCGGCATGGGGACGATTGCGCCGAATCCCTGCTACACACCCGAAATTGCGGCGGAGTGTATGGAAAAGATCTTCCTGCCCACCATCCGGGCCATGCAGGCGGAGGGGCGGCCTTTTAAGGGCTGTCTGTACTTCGGTCTGATGCTGACACCCGACGGGCCCAAGGTCATAGAGTACAACTGCCGCTTCGGCGACCCGGAGACCCAGGTGGTGCTGCCTCTGCTGGAGAGCAGCCTGCTGGAGATCATGCTGGCCATATCCGAGGGCAGGTTGGCGGAGACGGAGGTCAGGTTCAGCGAAAAATCCGCCTGCTGCGTGATTCTGGCCTCCAGGGGCTACCCGGAGAAGTATGAAAAGGGCTTTCCCATTACCCTGCCCGCAGCAGGGCGGGACGAGCGCATTTATATTGCCGGCGCGGTGGAAAGGGACGAGAAACTGCTGACCAGCGGAGGCCGCGTTTTGGGTGCGGTCTCGGTGGCGGAGGACCTGCCCGCCGCCATTGAGTCCGCCTATGCTCTGGCGGACCGGATTCACTTTGATAACGCCTACTGCCGCCGGGACATCGGACGGCGGGCGATGAAGGCGCTGGAGGAAAAGAAGTAATGGTCTATCGAATTTTTGTGGAAAAACGCCCCGGCCTCAGCCCGGAAGCGGGGAACCTGCTGGGGGACCTGCGGGGTTTTTTGGGGATCGAGAATTTAGAGGGCGTCCGTATTCTGAACCGCTACGACGTTGAGGGAATCGAGCCCGCCGTCTATGAGAAGGCCAAGCACATCGTATTCTCCGAGCCCCAGGTGGACGCGGTGTGGGACGAGTGCTTCCCCGAGCCCCGCACCTTCCACAGCCTGCTGGCGGTGGAGGCCCTGCCGGGACAGTTCGACCAGAGGGCCGACTCCTGCGCCCAGTGCATACAGCTCATGGCCGGCGTGGAGCGGCCCCTGGTCCGTCACGCCAAGGTATATATGCTGGAGGGCCGGCTGAGCCTGGAGGAACTGGAGAAAATCAAGGGCTACCTCATCAACCCCGTGGAAAGCCGGGAGGCGTCCATGGAGAAGCCGGAAACCCTGGTCCGCACCCATGACGCGCCGCCCATGGTGGAGACGCTGGCGGGCTTCACCGGCCTGGACGGGGAGGGACTGAGCGCCCTGCTGGACAGGCTGGGGCTGGCCATGGACCTGGACGATCTGAAATTCCTGCAAACCTACTTCCGGGACACCGAACACCGGGACCCCACCATCACCGAGGTGCGGGTGGTGGATACCTACTGGTCCGACCACTGCCGCCACACCACGTTCTCCACCCATCTGGAGAGAATCGACATAGCCGATCCGGAGGTGCGGGCGGCCTATGACCGCTATCTGGCCGCCCGGGTGGAGGTGTATGGCGAGGAGAAGGCGGCCAAACGGCCCCAGACCCTGATGGACATCGCCACCATCGGCGCGAAGGCGCTGAAAAAACGGGGCCTCCTCCCCGAGCTGGACGAGAGCGAGGAGATCAACGCCTGCTCCATCCACGTCCCTATCGAGATCCGTACGGCGGCGGGAACCGCCGAGCAGGACTGGCTGCTCATGTTCAAGAACGAGACCCACAACCACCCCACGGAGATCGAGCCCTTCGGCGGCGCGGCCACCTGCATCGGCGGGTGCATCCGGGACCCCCTGTCCGGGCGGGCCTATGTCCACCAGGCCATGCGGGTCACCGGCTGCGGCGACCCCAGGGCCAGCTTCACGGACACGATCCCCGGCAAGCTGCCTCAGAGGAAGATTGCCCAGACGGCGGCGGCAGGATACTCCTCCTATGGCAACCAAATCGGCCTTGCCACCGGTCACGTGGCGGAGCTCTACCACCCCGGATATATCGCCAAGCACCTGGAGTGCGGCGCGGTGGCGGCTGCGGCTCCCGCGGCCAACGTCCGGCGGGAGCGGCCCGCTCCCGGTGACGTGGTGATTCTGCTGGGAGGCCGGACTGGACGGGACGGCATCGGCGGAGCCACCGGGTCCTCCAAGAGCCACAATCTGAAATCCCTCACCACCATGGCCAGCGAGGTCCAGAAGGGCAACGCCCCCGAGGAGCGGAAGCTGCAAAGGCTGTTCCGGAACCCCAGCGTTACAAAAATGATCAAGCGGTGCAACGACTTCGGCGCGGGCGGCGTGTCCGTCGCCATCGGCGAGCTGGCGGACGGGCTGGAGATCAATCTGGACGCGGTGCGGAAGAAATACGACGGACTGGACGGCACGGAGCTGGCCATCTCCGAGAGCCAGGAGCGCATGGCGGTTGTCGTTGCCTCCGAGGACGAGCAGGCGTTCATCTCCCTGGCCGAAACCGAAAATCTGGAGGCCTATCGAGCCGCCGTGGTGACGGAGAGCCCCAGGATGGTGATGAAATGGCGGGGCGAGACCATCGCGGACCTGAGCCGGGCTTTTCTGGATACCAACGGCGCGGTGAAACACGCCTCCGTGTCTGTGCCCCGGTTTGTAGGCGGAGAGGGCCGGCGGCCCTCCACCCTGCGGGAGCTGGCCTCCGATCTGCGGCACGCCTCCCGTCGGGGACTGGTGGAGCGCTTCGACGGCACCATCGGCGCGGGCAGCGTCACCATGCCCTTCGGAGGGAAAACCCAGCGCACCCCCGCCCAGTCCATGACCGCCCTGTTGCCCGTAGACCCCTGTGCGGAGACAGACCAGGCAAGCGTCATGGCCTACGGCTGCGACCCGGAGTACCTGTCCGCCAGCCCCTACTGGGGGGCCTACGAGGCGGTAACCGCCTCCCTCGCCAAACTTGTCGCGGCGGGTGCGAACTACAAAAAAGCGTATTTGACCCTCCAGGAGTTTTTTGAGAAGCTGCGCACGGAGCCTGAGCGCTGGGGCAAGCCCTTCCAGGCTCTGCTGGGGGCGCTGAGCGCCCAATTGGACTATGGCTGCGCCGCCATCGGCGGCAAAGACTCCATGAGCGGGTCCTTCATGGACCTGGACGTGCCGCCCACAGTGATCTCCTTCGCCATCGCCCCCATCAAGGCCGGCGAGGTCATCACCCCGGAGTTCAAGGAGCCGGGACATCCTGTATATCTCTTCTTCCCCGGCGGAGATGCACCGGAGAAGCAGACCGCCACCTGGGCGGCGTTTCACGAGCTGTCCCGGGCCGGAAAGGTCAAAGCCGCCTGGGCGGCGGAGGACGGTCTGGCCGACGCAGTGATGAAGATGTCCTTCGGCAACCGGGTCGGGTTTGAGAGCCGCGCCGATCTGAACTGGTACGCCCCCGGCGGCGCGCAGATCGTGGCGGAGCTGACAGAGGATGTGGACCTGCCCTACACCATGCTTATCGGCGTCACCACGGCGGAGCCCGCCGTCGCGATCCCGCAGCAGTCCCGCCCCGATGTGACCGAGGTGGTTTCTATTAATGAATTGCTATCACTCAACGAAGCCGTTCTGGAGGACGTGTACCCTACACGCACCGGAGAGACCGGAACGGCGGAGCCTGTCACCTGGACCGGCACGGCCCCTGCGGTCATGCCCCGCGGCATCGCCCGGCCCCGTGTGGTGGTCCCTGTATTCCCCGGCACCAACTGTGAGTACGACAGCGTCCGGGCCTGCCTCCGGGCGGGCATGACCGCCGAGACGGTTGTGGTCCGCAACCTGACCAGCGACGCCCTGGCCCAGTCCGCCCTGGAGCTGGAGCACGCCATCCGGCACGGGCAGATCGTCTTCCTCCCCGGCGGGTTCTCCGGCGGCGACGAGCCGGACGGGTCGGCCAAGTTCATCGTCTCCTTCCTCCGCAATCCCCGTCTCACCGACGCCATCCACGACCTGCTCCAAAACCGGGACGGCTTGATGCTGGGCATATGCAACGGCTTCCAGGCCCTGGTGAAGCTTGGACTGGTCCCCTTCGGCGAGATCCGGGATACGGATGAGAACTGCCCCACCCTGACATACAACACAATCGGGCGGCACCAGTCCTCCATCGTGCGCACCAGGGTGTGCTCCAAGCTGTCCCCCTGGCTGCTGGATGCGGAATTGGGCGGGGTCTACTCCGTCCCCATCTCCCACGGCGAGGGCCGATTCGTGGCCCCGGAGAGCGTCCTGATCCGGTTGGCGGACAGCGGCCAGATCGCCACCCAGTATGTGGACCTGACCGGAACGCCCAGCATGGACACGGCCTTCAACCCCAACGGAGCCCTGTGGGCCGTCGAGGGCATCACCTCCCCGGACGGCCGGGTGCTGGGCAAGATGGGCCACAGCGAGCGCACCGGCCCCAACCTGTACCGGAACGTACCCGGTAATTACGATATGGGCCTGTTCCGCAGCGCGGCGCGGTATTTCCACTGATATATAATAGAAAAGCATATCAGGAGGCCCGCCGTCCAAATGGACGGCGGGCTCAGACTGTCAAAAAAGCCTTCTACAGGCATTGGGCGGGCGAAGCCCGCCATAGCCCTAACGGCGGCATATACGCCGAAAAAGTATTATCCATACTCTGCTCCGCCCGCAGGCGCGGAAGCCAGAGCCTCCAAATACCGCTGCTCCGCCCGTCCCCAGTCGATCAGAGAAAACCAGGCGTCTACATAGTCCGGCTTATTGAAATGATCCATGGTGAGATAGGCGTGTTCCCACATGTCCGCAATCAGCACCGGCGCCACGGAACCCAGAGGAACCACCTCGTTGTTGTCGGTGGTGGCGATGTGGATGCCCTTGTTCCCCTCCGCCACAAGCCACACCCAGCCAGACCCGATGATGCTCTCCGCCGCCTCCGTCAGCAGCTGCTGAAACCGGGCCATGGACCCGTATGTACTGGCAATGGCCTCCGTCAGCCGGTTGAAGGGCGGCGGTCCGGCCTTGCAGCTGATGCCGTCAAAATACAGCTGATGGTTATACACCGCTCCCGCGGCGCTCTTCAGCCGGTTGAGCTGCGCCGTGGGCAGGTTATAGTCCCCCACCGCCAGCTGGGACAGGCTCTGGTCCGTCAAACGGTGGCGCACCGCCAGGCGGTTGAGCTCATAGACGGCCTCGGCATAGTACTTATCGTGATGATAATACAGCGTGTTGGCATCACAGTGGGGCATCAGCGACACATAGCCGTATGGAAGCGGGGACAACTGGAAGGGGAAATACTGCTCCATACCAAACCTCCTCTTTACGCATGGTATCCCAGTGTATGCGCACCGGCGGCATCCCGTGCGAAGCACAGACCGCCCGCAGCTGCAGCCGCGGGCGGTCCGGTTATTTCTGTATATCCATGTGCTCCAAGGCGTCCCGCGCGGCGGCCTGTTCGGCCTCCTTTTTGCTGCGGCCCTCGCCCCGGCCTATGGCGCGGTCATTGAGCCGCACCTCGAAGAGAAACATCTTGTTGTGGTCCGGCCCGCTCTGGGACACCATGTGGTAGGTCAGCACCTGGCCGATCCGGCGCTGAGCCACCTCCTGCAGGGTGGTCTTATAGTCCTTGCGCTCCTCTGCGGCGGGAGCCCGGCTCAGCAGCACCCGGATAATAAGCGCCCGGACCTGCTCAATGCCGCCGTCCAGGTATACGGCGGCGAACACCGCCTCCACCGCGTCCGCCAGGATGGACTGCCGCTCCCGGCCTCCACCGGCCTCCTCGCCCCGGCCCAGCTTCAGGTAGCCGCCCAGCTCCAGCTCCTTGGCCACCTCGTACAGGCTCTGCTCGCAAACCAGGGCCGCC
Organism: uncultured Oscillospiraceae bacterium; assembly: GCA_910584045.1. GTDB lineage: Bacteria > Bacillota > Clostridia > Oscillospirales > Oscillospiraceae > Pelethomonas. Next base: position 9,576 of record CAJTYO010000053.1, read on the forward strand.
CGCATCCGGGTCAGGTCCCCCTCCGGCAGATCCTCGTGCCCGCGAAACAGATATTCCGCCGACACGAATCCCAGTACGCTGTCGCCCAAAAACTCCAGCCGTTCGTTGCTGCCCAGGCTGCCCCGGTGCTCGTTGGCATAGGAGCTGTGGTTGAGCGCCTCCGCCAGCAGCTCCCGGTTTTGGAAGCTGTACCCCAGCTTCTTCTCCAGAGATTCCATATTCTTCTTTCCCTCCTTTCAAAGGGAGGGGCCCCGTCTGCGGGATCATACATCCCCCCGGACGAGGCCCACTAAGCATCTGTATGCGAAGCCGTGACGACCGTCTCCTCAGTCGTCCAGCTTGCTCGTCAGGAAATTGACGCAGTCGCCCACGGTGGACAGCGTACTCAGCTCGTCTTCCTGCACCTCGCCGATGTCGAACGCCTCCTCCATACTCATGACCAGCTCTACCAGGTCTACGGAGTCAGCGCCCAGATCCTCCTCAAAGGACGTGTCCATGGTGATCTCGTCCTCCTCCACGGAGAACTGCTCGGAGATGATCCTCTGCATACGCTCAAAGATGTCCTGCATGTCGTTTCCCTCCTTTCGCAAGGGGATGGTAGTACATCAATGGCATGATAAAACTTTTCCTCTCGCCTGTCAATAGGAAACGGCAGATTTCCCCCGATTTTTCCCGTCCCTCTCATCGCCGGTGCGCATCAGCTCTATGTGGGACCCGATCTCCGCCGCCAAATCCGCCTCCACGGCGGCGGCGGCCTGGTAGACGGCGTTCTCGATGGCCCGGGCCTTGCTGGAGCCGTGGGCCTTGATGACCGGCTTCTGGAGGCCCAGGAAGGGGGTGCCGCCGATGGTATCCGGGTCCAGTCTCTCCTTGAAGGCAGCCAAGCCGCCCTTCACCAACAGCGCGGCCAGCTTGGTCTTCACACTCTGCATGAACATGGCCTTCAGCTCCTTCCCCATGAAGGAGCCCACACCCTCGATGCTCTTTAGCATCACATTGCCGGAGAACCCGTCGGTCACCACCACGTCACAGCCGCCCTTGATGGCCTCCTTGGCCTCGATGTTGCCGATAAAGTGCAGGCTCCCCTTCTCCCCGGCCTCCCTCAGCGCCTGATAGGCCTCCCGGCGCAGTGCGTCGCCCTTGGTGTCCTCCGTGCCGATGTTCAGCAGGCCCACCCTGGGCCTCTCCATCCCCAGGGCCTTGGCGGCGTAGAAGCTGCCCAGATAGGCGAACTGGAGCAGGTACTCCGCCGTACAATCCGCCGTGGCCCCGCAGTCCACCAGCACCAGCCCCCTCCCCGACGTGGGCAGCAGGGGGGCCATAGCGGCGCGCCGGATACCCGGGATGCGCTTGACAATGAAGGTGCCGCCGCTGAGCAGCGCGCCGGTGCTGCCGGCGGAGACGAACGCGTCCCCCTCCCCGTTTTTCAGCATTGTCAGCCCTACCCCCATGGAGGAGTCCTTTTTCCGCTTGAACACCTTGGCCGGGTCGTCGTGCATATCCACCACCTCCCCGGCGTTGACCACCGTCACCGCAGGCGGCAGCGTCCCCGCGCCGCAGGCCGCGGCGGCGGAGCGCACCTCCTCTTCTCTGCCCACCAGGACGATCTCCAGGCCCGAGCGGGCCCGGGCGGCCTGTACCGCTCCTTTTACAATCTCCCCCGGGGCGTTGTCGCCGCCCATGGCGTCTACTATGATCTTCAATGGAAGCTCCCTTCTTCTACCGCCGCGCAGCGGCGCACAGCTCTTCTTTTCCTAGTTTTCCCCTGCGGGGACTAATTTTTGCGCGTAGTCCCGCAAGCCTAAACCCGACAGCTCTCAGCGTATCAGGCGAGAACTAACTTTATATGACTACGGCGTATCAGTCCTGCCAATCAAGTAATCGACAGAACCCCCATACAGGTCCGCCACATTCTGTTGGTTCAACCGGTTCTCATTTCTTAATTGCTTCAACCGTTTCGGTAAAATCATCAAAAAATTTTCCTCCCCGTTGACACAAATAAATATATTGTTCGCAGCAGAATTTTTACCTGCAACGCCCCCCGTCAACTAAGCAAGAATCTCAGGCTTCAGTCTCTCAATAATCTCCAAGGATCGCGCGGAAATCTCCTGGTTCTTATTCCGCTTCCCCCGCACCTTATACCCCAGCGGAGCAATAATTCCAAAATTGATATTCATCGGCTGAAACTCCCTGACTGTTTCATCTGAAATGTACAAGCTCAGCGCCCCCAGGGCCGTCTCCCTGGGGAAGTCGATGGGCTCTCTCCCCTCCAGCCTTCTGGCCAGCTCCACCGCTGCCAGAAAACCGGACGCAGCGGACTCCACGTACCCCTCCACCCCCGTCATCTGCCCCGCGAAGGTGATCCGCGGATCGCTCCTGAGCCGGTAGTACCGGTCCAGCAGCCGGGGGGAGTCCAGATACGTGTTGCGGTGCATCACCCCGTAGCGCACGTACTCCGCGTTTTTCAGCGCCGGTATCATGGAGAACACCCGCTTCTGCTCCCCGAACTTCAAGTGGGTCTGGAAACCCACCAGGTTGTAGATGGACCCCTCCGCGTTGTCCTTGCGCAGCTGCACCACCGCATAGGGCTCCCGGCCTGTGGACGGGTCCCGCAGCCCTCTGGGCTTCAGCGGGCCGTAGCGCAGGGTATCCTCCCCCCGCCGGGCCATGACCTCCACCGGCATACAGCCCTCGAAGACGTTCTTATCCTCGAAGCCGTGGACCTCCGCCTCCTCCGCCTCGCACAGCGCTCGCCAGAAGGCCTGATACTCCTCCTTCTCCAGCGCACAGTTCACATAGTCCGCCGTCCCCTTGTCATAGCGGCTGGCGAACCAGGCCCGGCTCATATCCAGGCTCTCGAAGCTCACCAGCGGCGCGGCTGCGTCGAAAAAGTGCAGCGCCGCCCCCTCTCCGCCGGTGAGGCCCAACAGATACTCCGCCAGCGCGTCGCTGGTCAGCGGCCCTGTGGCCGCCAGCACCTGGCCCTCCGGCAGCTCAGCCGCCTCGCCCTCCCGCACGGTGATATTGGGATGAGTCCGCAGCGCCCTTGTCACATAGGCGGAAAAGCCGTGCCTGTCCACCGCCAGCGCGCCGCCGGCCTCCACCCGGGTGGCGTCCGCCGCCTCCAGGATGAGGCTTCCCAGCCGCCGCAGCTCCTCCTTCAGCAGGCCCACGGCATTCTCCAGCCCCGCGCCCCGCAGGGAGTTAGAGCAGACCAGCTCGGCAAAATCCCCGCTGGAGTGGGCAGGGGACATCTTATGGGGCTTCATCTCCCAGAGGGTAACCTCCACCCCCCGCCGGGCCAGCTGCCAGGCCGCCTCGCTGCCCGCGAGGCCCGCTCCAATCACGGTTACTTTCATTTTGTCCCTCTCTCATCCGACCGGCCGACCAGATAGTCGATTGTGACGCCGTATAAATCCGCAAAGCGGCACAGAGCGGAAGCGTCGGGCTCCCGCTCGCCTCGTTCATAACGGCAATATGAACTCAAGCTGATTCCTAGCAAATCAGCAGCCTCATCCTGTTTAAGATTCTTTTCTTTTCTCAACAACCGTATTCTTTCATGTAATTTCGTCATACTTTTGCTTTCATCTTGACAACTCCGTTTGGAATAGTTATAATGCAGCTATTCCAAACGGAATAATTGAAAGGAGTGCTTCTCATGAACCAGCTCATTCACATTCTCTACGACTACGCTCTGGAAAACCAGCTGTCCAACTTCCTGGACGACCCGTCTCAGCACCTCTCAGACACGGCCTCAGGCGCACGCCAGTACGCGGAGCTCAAAAAGCGCCTGGACAAGGACGGACAGCAGTACTTAGAGGACTACACGGAAGAAATGCAGACCAAGCACACCATGGAGCAGGAGGCACTCTTTCGGGCCGGGCTGTCCATCGGCATGGCCCTGTCCCGGCTGTGACCGGACCTCACGCCTTTGCCTCCGACTTTTTCGCCGCCGGCTTTTTGGCTGCGGCGGTCTTCTTGGCCGCCGCAGTCTTCCTGGCGGCAGCCGCAGCTTTCTTTGCGGCGGGTTTCGCCGCCTTTTTGGCGGTGGGCTTCGCCGTTTTCTTCGCGGTGGGCTTCGCCGCCTCCTTGGCGGGAGCGGCCTCCGCCGCCTCGTCCCCGGCGGCCTCCTTCTTTTTCCAGCCGCCCCGCTTCTCCTCAGGGGTGAAGTTCTCACATTTCTCGTTGATGCAGAAGGGCTTTTTGAACCCCTTCCCCGCCTTTTTGAACATGGTCTGACCACACGCGGGACAGTCGTCCGCCACCGGCACGTCCCAGGTCATGAAGTCGCACTTATTGCTCTCGTCCTTGCTGGTCAGCCGCTCGCAGCAGTAGTAGGTGTACTGCTTCCCGGTTTTCTTGCTGTTGCCGGTGCGCTTCATCAGCCGTCCGCCGCACTGGGGACAGCGCCCCGGCATAGCCACCACCAGCGGTTTGGTGAAGGTGCACTCCGGATACCCCGGGCAGGCCAGAAACCGACCGAACCGTCCGCTCTTGATGACCATCTTCCGTCCGCACTCGTCGCAGACCTCGTCGGACTCCTCGTCGGGCACCTTCAGCCGCACGCCCTCCAGGTCCTTTTCCGCCTGATCCAGCTCCGCCCGGAAGGGGGCGTAGAAGCCCTGCAGCAGCTCCCGCCACTGCTTTTTCCCCGCCTCCACGTCGTCCAGCTCCTTCTCCATGCTGGCGGTGAATCCTGTGTCCACGATGTCGGAGAATTTGTCCTCCATCAAACCGTTGACCACCTCCCCCAGGGGTGTGGTGTGCAGGTACTTCCCCTCTTTGATCACATACTCCCGGTCCAGGATGGTGCTGACCGTGGGGGCGTAGGTGGAGGGCCGGCCGATACCGTTCTCCTCCAGAGCGCGAATCAGAGAGGCGTCTGTGTACCGGGGCGGAGGCTGGGTAAAGTGCTGCCCCGGCTGGAAGTCCAGGCTCTGAAGGCCCTGTCCCTCCGTCAGGGGGGGCAGCTTCGCCTCCTTCTCCTCCTTCTCTTCGTCCTTGCCCTCCTCGTAGACGGCGGTATAGCCGGAGAATTTCAGACTGCTGCTGCTGGCCCGGAAACTGTGGACGCCAGCCTGGACTTCCACGGACACGGCGTCATACACCGCGTTGGACATCTGGCAGGCCACGAACCGGCTCCAGATCAGCCAGTACAGCCTGTACTGGTCGCTGGTCAAATCCCCCTTCACCCGCTCCGGAGTCAGCTCCACATTGCTGGGGCGGATCGCCTCGTGGGCATCCTGGGCTCCGGCCTTGGTCTTATAGGTACGGGGCGCGGCGGGGCAGTAGTCCCCGCCGTAGCGGCTCTGAATAAACCCCCGCGCGGAGGCCAGCGCCTCGTCGCTCAGGCGCAGAGAATCGGTACGCATGTAGGTGATGAGGCCCACCGTCCCCTCCCCGGAGACGTCCACGCCCTCATAGAGCTGCTGGGCAATGGCCATGGTGCGCCGGGGGGTCATGCTCAGCTTCCGGCTGGCCTCCTGTTGGAGCGTGGAAGTCGTGAAGGGAGCGGCGGGGGAGCGCTGCTTCTCCTGACGCTTGACAGCTTTGACGGCAAAGGCCTCCTGTTTCACAGCCTCCACCACCGCGTTGACCTCCTCGACGGAATTGAGCTCCTTTTTCTTCCCGTTCTCCCCGTGGTAGCGGGCCAGAAAAGCGCTCCGTTCGGAGCCGTCCGGCGTCAGCCGCGCGTCCAGAGACCAATACTCCTGGGGCTGAAACGCAGCGATCTCGTGCTCCCGGTCGCAGACCATCCGGGTGGCCACAGACTGGACGCGCCCGGCGGACAGGCCGCTGCGAATTTTCTTCCACAGCAGGGGAGAGAGCTGATAGCCCACAATCCGGTCCAGAATCCGCCTTGCCTGCTGGGCATCCACCAGACTCTGGTCAATATCCCTGGGCGCGGCGATAGACTCGTTGACCACCCGCTTGGTGATCTCGTTGAAGGTGACCCGCCGGGTCTTCCGGTCCTCCAGCCCCAGCAGCTCCTTCAGATGCCAGCTGATGGCCTCCCCCTCCCGGTCCGGGTCGGTTGCCAGATAGACCATATCGCTGGCCTTGGCGGACTTTTTCAGGTCGCTGATGATATCCTCTTTCCCCTTGATGGGGCGATAATTGGGTTCAAAGTCGTTTTCGATATCCACGCCCAGCGTGCTCTTGGGCAGATCCCGCAGATGGCCCATGCACGCCTTCACCTGATAGCTGGGGCCCAGATACTTGCCTATGGTCTTCGCTTTGGCGGGAGACTCAACGATCACGAGACTCGATTTTGCCATTCTTTTCCTCCTGGGCGGCCTTCGACCGCCGGGACCGCCGCCCCGCCGCCCCCGGCGGCCCCACGGCATCCCTTTGACTAGATAAAATTTATTTCCAAGCCCGATCCGGACCTGACAAAGCCTATTTAAGCGCCACCGACAGGGAGAACCTCTTCCCGCTCTCCTGGGTGACGATCCTGTCGATCTCCAGCACCGTCAGGGCGGACAGAATCCGCCGAGTGGGTATCTGGGTCTCCTCGATCAGGTCGTCCACCTGCACCGTCCGCCCCTCCAGAGCCCGAACAATGCGCAGCTGGTCGTCGGTGAGCCCGTGGTCCCCATTGAGGTCCAGCAGAGGTTTCTCCGGCTCCGGCGGCGGAGCGGATTTCCTGACGGGCTTCTCCGCCGGCACAGGCGTCCCTCCGAACCGCCGTGGCTCCTCTATCCGCAGGGAGCGGATCTTGTGGGGAAACCGGCCGGCATAGCCGGTGAGCACATCCCAGGCGTCGGTGACAACCCCAGCGCCGTCCCGCAGCAGGGCGTTGCTGCCGGCACAGCGCCGGTCCCCCACCTGCCCGGGAACAACGAACACATCCCGCCCCTGATCCAGGGCCCGGCTGGCGGTGATAAGCGCACCGCTGCGCTCCGGGGCCTCGACCACCACCACACCCAGACTCAACCCGCTGATGATACGGTTGCGAACCGGGAAATGGCCGCCTATATGCTCCGTCCCCGGCGGATACTCGGAGAGGATCACCCCCCGCGCGGCGATGTCCTCGTACAGGTATCGATTTCCTTTGGGATAAATGATGTCGTGCCCGCCGCCGATGACTGCGGCGGTGACGCCGCCCGCCCGCAGAGCGCCCCGGAGGGCGGCCGCGTCGCCGCCCTCCGCCAGCCCGGAGACAATCAGCGCCCCCTGGGCGGCCATCTGATAGGCCAGCCTCTCCCCCGTCTCCAGCGCATAGGCGGAGGCCCGCCGCGTACCCACCATGGCCACGGCCACCTCCTCATCAAATCGGGGCATCCGCCCCTGGACGTAGAGGGCGAGGGGCGGGTCATATATGTTGCGCAGCCGATCCGGGTACTCCGCATCCCGTATGGTCAGCACCCGCAGTCCCAGCCGGTCACAGTCTCCCAGGACCCGGTTGGCCCTGTCCAGACTCTTATCCCCCAGTGTCTCCGCTGTGCGGCGGTTTATCCCCTCCACCAGCAGGTATTCCTCTTGCTCCCCGTAGTAAACCTTATCCGGCCCGCCGAAGTGCTCCAGCAGGGCCAGCTTCATCTGGCCGCTGACCTGGGGCAGACCGGCCAGCCACAGCCAATATTGCAGCGCCGCCATCCAAACCGCTCCTCTCTCCCCGCCGCCCGGCGGCGGAGAACCCTGTCGTCAAGGCGCTTTTTCACGCGCCCTGACTCTGTCTGCCGCCCTCCCAAAGCAGCACCGCCGCCGCTGCGGCCACGTTCAGGGACTCGCACCGCTCCCGCATGGGAATGCGCACCGTCCGCGTACAGGCGGCCAGAACCGCCTCGCTGAGCCCCCGGCCCTCGCTGCCCAGCAGGATAATACCCTGGCGCAGATCCGCCTCCCGGATGCCGATGGTGTCCTCCCGCAGCGCCGCTCCCAGCAGGGGCAGTCCTGACCTCTCCGCCAGCGCCGTCAGCTCCGCCAGCGCACAGCTCCAAACCGGCAGCCGAAACAGGGCACCCATGGCGCTGCGCACCGTCTTGGGATTGTACACATCCGCGCACCCGGGCAACAACAGCACCCCGTCCGCCCCCAGAGCGTCGGCGGTGCGGAGAATGGTCCCCACATTGCCCGGGTCCTGAACGCCCTCCAGGGCCAGCCAGCGTTGGCCCTCCAGCCTCTCCGGCGCGTCCCTCCGCGGGATGCGGGCCAGGAAAAGAGCCCCCTGAGGGGCCTCCATGGGGCTGATGGAACACATCACGTCATCGGGGACCTCCACACGCCGCACATCCTCCGGCAGCGGCGGCAGAGCCGTGCCCGCCGTATAGACCACAGCGGTCAGCGCCGCCCTCCACCGGACCGCCTCCTCCAGCAGCTTCACCCCGTCCCCCAGGTACTCCCCGATCTTATACCGATAGGAACGTGAGGAAGCCAGCCTGCGGATATGGGTCATGAGGGGATTGGTCCGGCTGGTGATGCGTTCAGCCATGGCGGCAGGCTCCTCTCTTTCTACAGATTCTACTTTATAATATAGGTATCGTTCTCACTTGTCAAGATACGGTTTTGTCGTTTTGTGGGGTTTCTCTTGGGGTAGTCCGATCGTTTTCTATTCACAACGCTCTTGATATGCGGCATATTTTTATTGTAATATGCGAAATATACCGCGACGCTGGCGTGGAATAGGCACAACAGGCTTCGCCCCTTTTTCTTTTCGGAAAAAGGGGCGAAGCGTTTCAAATTGTTCAGATATCCTCCAACGGACAGCGGCTTCAGCCGTTGTTTGGCCGGTAAGTGTGAAAGGACAGGCCCCCGATGGTTTCCGTGCCCAACTGACGCTTTTCCTTCACTGAGCGGTTCAACGTCAGGGTATTCAGGTTGGTGAATCCCAGCTTGTGATACAGCCGGATCGCCGCCGCGTTGGCAGGAACCACCTCCAGATACATCGTCTCCAGGCCCTTCTCCCGCAGCATCTCCCAGGCCAGCTCAATGGTTCGGCTTCCGATGCCCCGGCCCCGCAGCTCCTTCCTGACGAATATATCCTCCAGCCAGTCGCAGGCGCCGCCCCGGCTGCCCAGGTGGAGGAAACCCGCACTCTCACCTCCGGCAAGAATCACGTACAGCTCGTGGCCCTCTGCCGTCCAGGCACGCAGGTCCTCCACCGCCTGCTCTGGCGTCACGGTCAGGTAGTGGGTGGTCCAGAAGGCGGCGATGTCGGAGAGCGTCTCCGCCTCGCAGCTGCCGTCATAGGCCCTGAGTTCTACTTTTTCCACAGCCGGTCCCTACTTCCCTATTCCGCCGGCTCAGCCCTTATACCCGTTGGGGTTGCCGGACTGCCACTTCCAGGAGGATGCGCACATGTCCTCAATGCCGTACTTGGCCTCCCAGCCCAGCTCATCCCGGGCCTTGGCAGGGTCGGCGTAGCAGGAGGCGATGTCGCCGGGCCGGCGGGGGTCGATGACGTAGGGCAGCTCCCTGCCGCAGGCCTTCTCATAGGCGTGGAGCACGTCCAGAACGCTGTAGCCGTTGCCGGTGCCCAGGTTGCAGACAAAGAGGCCGCACTTGGTGTCCAGCTTCTTCAGCGCCGCCACGTGGCCCCGGGCCAGGTCCACCACGTGGATATAGTCCCGCACGCCGGTGCCGTCGGGGGTATTGTAGTCGTTGCCGTAGACGTGGACCTTCTCCAGCTGGCCCACCGCCACCTTGGCGATATAGGGCACCAGGTTGTTGGGGATGCCGTTGGGGTCCTCGCCGATGAGGCCGCTCTCATGGGCCCCGATGGGGTTGAAATAGCGGAGCAGGGCCACGTTCAGCGTGGGGTCCGCGGCGCAGATGTCCATGAGCATCTTCTCCTGGAAGAGCTTGGAGGTGCCGTAGGGGTTGGTGGTGCCGCCGGTGGGGAAGTCCTCCCGGATGGGCACGGTGGCGGGGTCGCCGTAGACCGTGGCGGAGGAGGAGAA
>CAJTYO010000054.1 GCA_910584045.1 uncultured Oscillospiraceae bacterium
GTGGGACCGGAAGGGCCGGTGGGACCGGAGGGACCCGTGGGACCCGTGGGACCGGTGGGGCCAGTGGAGCCGGAGGGGCCGGTGGGGCCCGTGGGACCCCTCATGCCGGCGGGACCCATGGGGCCGGTCGCGCCGGCCGGACCGGGCATACCGGGCATACCCATGGGCCCAACCGGGCCGGGCAGACCGCGGGGCCCCCTCGGTCCCGCCGGACCGGGGATGCAGCACACGCTGCCGCAGTCGCCGGGACAGCCGGGACAGCCGCAGGGGTCGTGCTCGCAGCAATTATATCTCATTGGGATGTTCCTCCCTGTATCACAGTGGCGCGGGCCTTCCCTCCGGAGAGAGGCCCCCGCGCCCAATCCATTGTATGCGCCGCCGCCGCACACTGTAACAAAACTGTAACTGGACTTTTTCCAAATATGTGATATACTGAGCGCAACTGAACAGAAGGGGTGAAAAAATGATCGGCTGACTTGATTTTCGTGTAACTGGAACGCTTTTATGGGCGCCGCCGCCGTTGGTGCGCGTCTGGTTCCCTGTTGCCGAAAGTCAGAGGATGCCGGGTCATGGGCAGTTCGCGCGCCGTTTTCAGGCCGGGGACTGCCGCGCGCCGGAGCGTCTTGCTTTGGTGCGCCCTGCCGCCCTCCTCCGCGCTTTCGGCAATGACCGAGGGCGTTTTTCTTTTTGGATGAAACGAGAGGAGGGCATGTATTATACTGCAAGTAAAGAATCTGACGCTGACCCACCGGAAGGACCTGCGCACGCTGGTGGAGGACTTCTCCTTTGTGATCGGAGACGGCGAGAAGGCCGTCGTCATCGGCGAGGAGGGCAACGGAAAATCCACCATCCTCAAATGGGTCTGCGACCCCCGGCTGGTGGAGGACTACTGCGAGTGGAGCGGGGAGCGGGTCGGAGAGGCGGAGCCCCTGGGCTATCTGGCCCAGGACCTGACGGAGGAGGAGAAGGCGGGGAGCGTCTACGACTTCTGCGCCGCCTCCCCCGGCTTCTTCGATCTGACCCCAAAGGAGCTGGCCGACGCGGCCAGGCAGCTGCGCTTCCCCGCGGAGGAATTTTACAGCGGCCGGCCGGTCTCCAGCCTGTCCGGCGGGGAGCGGATCAAGCTGCAGCTGGGGCGGCTGCTGTTCAGCCGCCCCCGGACCCTGCTGCTGGACGAGCCCTCCAGCGACGTGGACCTGGAGACCCTGGAGTGGCTGGAGGACTTCATCGCCGGCTTCCCCGGCAGCGTCCTGTATATCTCCCACGACGAGACCCTCATTGAGAACACCGCCACCATGGTCCTCCACATCGAGCACCCCTGGGAGGGCAGGCCGCCCCGGTGCACCGCCCACCGCCTGGATTACGAAACCTATACCCGGCGGCGCGCCGCCTCCATCGCCGACCAGACCCGGCAGGCCCGGAAGGAGCGGGAGGAGTACGACAAAAAAATGGAGAAATACCGCCGCATACAGCAGAGCGTGGAGCACGCCCAGAACGTGATCACCCGCCAGAATCCCAGCGGGGGCCGCCTGCTGAAAAAGAAGATGCACGCCGTCCAGTCCATGGGCCGCCGGTTTGAGCGGGAGGCGGAGGATATGACCCGGCTGCCGGAGGTGGAGGAGGCGGTGTTCCTCCGTTTCCCGGAGGACGCGTCCCTGCCGACGGGCAAGACGGTGCTGGAGCTGCATCTCCCGTCCCTGCGGGCCGGGGAGCGGCTGCTGGCGGAGAACGTCCGCCTCCACGTCTGCGGCGGGGAGAAGGTGGGCATCCTGGGCCCCAACGGCGCGGGAAAGACCACCCTGCTGCGGCAGATCGCCCGGCAGCTGCTCCCCCGCGGGGACGTCCGGGCCGCCTATATGTCCCAGGACTACGCCGACACCCTGCCCCTGGACCGCACGCCGGTGGAGTACCTGGCCCCGGAGGGGGACGCCGCCTCGGAGACCCGGGCCCGGACCTACCTGGGCAGCATCCGCTACACCCGGCAGGAGACGGCCCACCCCATCCGGGAGCTATCCGGCGGGCAGAAGGCGAAGCTGCTGCTGACGAAAATGATGCTGGACGGGGTGAACGTGCTGCTGCTGGACGAACCCACCCGGAACTTCTCCCCCATCTCCAACCCCAGGGTCCGCCAGGCCCTGTCGGAATACCGGGGGACCATCATCAGCGTATCCCACGACCGGAAGTACCTGACCCAGGTGTGCACCACCCTGTACCGCTTCACAAAGGACGGACTTCTCCCGGCGGAGCGGGAGGAGCTTATGAAGGAGGTTTCTCTATGAAAAAGGCCGCAGTGATGCTCTATCCGCTCTTCTCCATGCAGGAGATCAGCTGCACCACGGAGCTGTTCAAGTTCTATGACAAGGACATCGTCACCTTTGCCGCCGGCGGCGAGCCGGTGAAGAGCGAGGACGGCTTCACCATCCTGCCCGACGGGGCCTTTGAGGACTTTTGCCGGGAGGACTTCGACTGCCTGATCCTGCCGGGCATCTGGGAGCCCCTGCCGCCCCTGCTGGATAATCGGAACATCCGCTTTCTGGAGCAGTTCCGGGGGGATGGGGCGTTCGTCCTCGCCGCCATCTCCTCCTCCCCCCTGCTGCTGGGCCGGGCGGGGCTGCTGGAGGGCAGACGGTTTACCCACGGCATGAACGAGGAGTTCCTGGACGCCTTCCCGGTCGCGCCCCGGGAGGGGATCGTGCGCACCTATCTGGTGGAGGACGGCAATCTCATCACCGCCTTTGGCGGGGCGTTCCGGGAGTTTGCCGCGGCGGTCGCCCGCAAGGTGGGCATCGACTGTCCGGACGGCATTTTCTCGCCTATGTCGGGGAAAAACTATACCGAAGAGGATTTCATCTTCCATATTCCGCCGGAGATGATGGAGGAGGCGCGCGCCTACTGGGACGGCTGCGTCAAGGCGGCGGAAGACAAAAACACGTAAAAAAAGGAGCGGTATTGATGCGCGGACCCGTACAGTTTGCATAGCGCGGCTATTGCAAATAAAAATGAAATAAGAATCTGTAATAGCCGCCGTATCGCAGACAAAACCAGGAGATACGATGGGCTATTCAAACGAATACAAGGTCATCCACAGGTGCGCCCGCTGCGGGCGGAAAATGGTCTTCGCCACCACCCGCCGCTTCCGCATCAACGCCAACAAAAACCGGCTGGACGTATGGCTGATCTATCAGTGCCAAAAGTGCCGCCACACGCTGAACATCCCCCTGTACGAGCGCGTCCCGCCCCAAAAGATTCCGGCGGAGCTCTACGAGCGCCTCCTCGCCAACGACGAGGCGCTGGCCATACAGTGCGGCGGGGACCTCTCCCTGTTCAGGCGGCATCATTTGGAGGCAGAAAAATAAAAAAAACTCTTGACCTTTACGCCGCGTCATGGTCTATCCTCTGTTCCAGGAGGTGAAGAAAGGATGTATACCGTAAAAGAGCTGGCCCGGCTGACGGGCCTGACCCCCCGGACGCTGCGGTACTACGACGGCATCGGCCTGCTGCGCCCCAGGCGGGACCGGGACAACGGCTACCGCCTCTACGGGCCCGAGGAGGTGGACCGTCTCCAGCAGATTCTGCTCTACCGGGAGCTGGATCTGCCCCTGGAGGAGATTCGCCGGATTCTGGACGCGCCGGACTTTGACCGAACCGGGGCTCTGCGGGAGCATCTGGAGCGCCTTCTGACCCGCCGGCGGGAGACGGACCGGCTGATCCGCACCGTCCGCGGCACATTAGAGGAAATCGAAGGAGGAACCACCATGACAGACCAAGATAAATTCCAGGGCATGAAGGCGCGGATTATCGCGGAAAACGAGGCCGCCTACGGCCAAGAGGCCCGGGAGAAGTACGGAGACGAGGCCGTGGACGGTCAGAACGCCCGTCTGGCCGGTATGTCCCGGGAGGAGTGGGAGCGGCTGCAGCGGGAGGAGGCGGACTGCAAAGCCGCCCTGCGCCGGGCCGCGGAGGCGGACGACCCCGCCGGCGCGGACGCCCAAGAGGCAGTCCGGCTCCACGCCGCCTGGCTGGCCCACTACTGGCCCGCCGGGGCCGTCACGCCCCAGGCCCACGCCGGCATGGCGGCCATGTACGTCCAGGACCCCCGTTTCGCCGCCTACTACGACGCGGTGGTCCCCGGCGGCGCCGCCTTCCTTGAGCGGGCTGTCCGGGCCTACTACGGCAGCAGGGACCAGTAACGGCAGCAGAGCGCCCCGAACCGTTGAACGGTCCGGGGCGCTCTGGTTTTTTCTTTCAGAAAAGAGCATCAGCTCTGCGGGCCGCGGGGAAAGTACTTCTCAAAAATCTCCTCCAGGCGCTCGTTGGCCTCCCGGCAGAGGGCGGCATAGCGCTCCACCAGCCGCCGTCCCTCCTCCGTCAGGGCGGAGCCCCCGCCGGCGGGACCGCCCTGGCGGCTCTCCAGCACCGGCCTGCCAGTCTGACGCTCAATGGATGCGACGATTTTCCGCCCCTTGCTGTAGGAGATTCCCATCTGGCGGCAGGCCTCCAGCAGCGAGCCGGTCTCGCCGGTCAGCTGCAAAAGCTGATGGGCGCCCGGACCGTAGAAAATCTGCTCCCTGGCCAGCCGGAGCTGGAGGTCAAAGCGCAGATGGGCCAGATCGTGGCCCTCCACCAGCCGCCCATAGCTCTCCCCTCCGGCGATGTTGGCGAGAATCCCCTCGTCCGGCACCTCCACGCGGCGGGGCGAGAGGGCCCTCACCGCCCCGGCCAGCCCGCCCGCCCCGACGTAAGCCAGCACGTCCGGAAAGCGCTCCGCCCGCAGCAGCACCGGGTGCCCCGGAACGCCGCCGCAGACGGGGACGCGCACATCCCCCTCCGCCTCCAGCAGCGTGCGAACCGTCCCCGCGGAAAAAAGCGGCACGTTCACATGGGTCACCAGGGCCGCGCCGCACTTGCCCCGGAGATAGGCGAGGCCTGTCTTCACGTTGTCCAGCATCTCGCCCTCCGGCCGCCCGCCGAGGAATACCAGGCCCATGTGGGCCGTCTCCTTCCGCACCTCCTCGCCGCAGACCGCCACGATCCGCTCCACGCCGGCGCATTGGAAGACGCGGACAATCCGCCGCACAGCGGAGATCGTCCCCACCTCCTTCGACGGAGCGAAGGCCCGGCGGGTGTCCGTTCTGCCATTTGTGATAATCAGCGCCGCCGTCACCGCCCATCCTCCCTCTGCAGACCGCCCTCATAGAGCTCTGCCAGCGCCTCGTCTGTCAGCTCCACATGGTAAAACAGCCGGAAAAAGGTACGGACCTCCTCGTCCACGTCATAGGGGCACTGGTCCGGGTATAGAATCCCCAGCAGCCATCGGACGCCCACAATCCGGTTGGGTCCCGGCGGGCGGTCGATCCAGCTGAAGGGCGCGCTGGGCGTACCGTACACCCTGCCGCTCTGCACGGCCCGCAGGGGGGCCAGATCCGGGTTCTCCAGAATGGACCGGGCCGCCGCGCCGCCGCTGAAGTTCGCCTTGGGCTCGCCGTTGACGATGATGACGTCCGGGTCCCAGGCCAGCAGCTGCTCCAGGGAGACAGCCACCCGGTTTCCTCCGCCCAGCTCCGCCCCGGCGGCGTTGACGGCCTTCACCATATCGATAATCTGTCCGCTGGCCGATCCTGCGGGGGCGGTCTCCAGGGAATCCTGCTTATTGCCGTAGTAGACGCGCAGCCTGTTCTCCTCCGGAATATCCAGGGCCGCCGCGCAGGCAAGGGTCCTCTCGGCGTAGTCCGCCAACAGCTCCGCCTGCTCCTCCACGCCGAAGAGCTCGCCCATAAAGCGGTAGGCCGCAGGCGTGTCCGTCAGATCGGAGCTGACCATCACCACGGGTATATCCATCTGCTCCGCCAGCCGGTCCGCCTGGTCAATAGAGCCCTGGTCGATCGCGCCCGCCACAAAGATGACGGAGGGTCCGGCGGCAAGCACCGCCTCGTAGTTGATGGAATCCCCCATGCCGAAGACGGGCAGATCGTGGTACTCCTCCAGGATGACGCTTTTCTCCAGGTCGTTGAGGGCGTAGTTCCACCCCAGCATCCGGTCCGGGACCAGCGTATACAGGCAGATGCCCGCCGTCGGGTCCGTGGGGAAGGCGGAGACGACCTCGGCGGGCACCGCCACGGTCCGTCCGGCCATATCGGTGATTTCCCGCTCCGCCGGAGCCGCCCCCCCCTGCCCGCACCCGGCCAGAAGCCCCAGCGCCAGGAGGATCGCCCAAGCCAGCGAATATTTGTGACGTCCAGCTCTCATCTCTTCGTTCCTCCCATCCGTCTCTTGACAATCCGGCAAAGCTGTGTCATACTTCCAATAGTTTTTCAAAAACGATTTGTTTTTAAAAAACAGTCGATAGGAAGAGACTACCATACCGTCCCTGGAAAGTCAAGTGGGGCGGCGAAAAAAGAGGAGGAGGGCCCATGCAGCCAAACTACCGCCAGGAGGAGCGGGCCGCCGGAAGACGGTACGCCGCCGTCCTGCTGATCCTGCTGTCCGCGCTGCTGGGCGCGGCGCTTCTCTCCTTCTGGCTGGGATACTACCCCCTCGCCCCGGGAGAGGTGGTCCGCGCCCTCCTGTCCCGGCTGGGCTGGAGGGGTGAGGTCGCCCCTCAGGCCGTCACCATTTTCTGGAAGGTACGCCTGCCCCGCATTCTCTCCGCCGTCCTCATCGGCGCATCTCTGTCCGCGGCGGGGGCCGCCTATCAGAGCATGTTCCGCAACCCACTTGTGTCGCCGGACATACTGGGCGTGTCCGCCGGGGCGGGTCTGGGGGCGTCGCTGGCCATTCTCAACGGCCTCCCCGGGTGGGCAATCCAGGCGGCCGCCTTCGCCGGCGGTCTGGCCGCCGTGGCGGTCTCCTACCTCGTCAGCCGCAGAACCTCCCACTCCCAGACCCTCACCCTGGTGCTGACGGGCTCCGTGGTGACAGCCCTGTGCAACGCGGGCGTCACCATGGTTAAGTATGTCTCCGATCCCAACGACGTGCTGCAGCAGATCACCTTCTGGCTGATGGGGAGCCTGCAGCGGGTGGATATGGCCTCCCTGGGCCGCAGCTTCTGGCCCATGGCGGCGGGACTGGCCGTGCTGTTTGCCCTGCGCTGGCGGATCAACCTGCTGACCCTGGAGGACGAGGAGGCCCGAAGCCTGGGCGTGGACACAGTCCGCTGCCGCCGGGTCCTCATTCTGGCCTCCACCCTGCTCAGCGCCGCGGCCGTGTGTCTAGGCGGCCTCATCGGTTGGGTGGGGCTGATGATTCCCCATATGGCCCGGGCCCTTGTGGGCGCGGACTGCCGCCGGCTTATCCCTGCCAGCACCCTGCTGGGGGCGGTATACCTGCTGCTGATGGATGACGCGGCCCGCTCCATGACCTCGCTGGAGCTGCCGTTGGGCGTCGTGACCAGCGTCGTGGGCGCGCCCTTTTTCATCCTTCTGATTCTCAGGAAGGGGGGGCGGTGACAATGCTTCTGGACGTCAGGGGGCTTCGGGGCGGCTACGGCGGCGGCGACGTGGTCAAGGACGTCAGCTTCCGTGCGGAGGGCGGGGAAATTATCTTTCTGGCGGGGCCCAACGGCTGCGGGAAAACCACGCTGCTGCGGCTGCTGCTGGGACAGCTCCCCGCCGCCGGCGGGGCCGTCCTGGCCGAGGGTCAGGACCTGCGGACCCTCTCCCCCCGCGCCCGGGCCAATCTGATCGCCTACATCCCCCAGCAGCACACCCCCATCTTCTCCTACACCGCCCTGGAGGTCGTCCTCATGGGCCGCGCCTCCCATTTCTCCGCCTTCGACGCCCCAAGGGCGGCAGATCGCGAGGCGGCCTTCGCCGCGCTGGAGCGGCTGGGGGCAGGATATCTGGCCAACCGGAGCTGCCTGTCCCTCAGCGGCGGCCAGCGGCAGATGGTCCTTATCGCCCGGGCGGTGTGCCAGTCCGCCAAAATCTTCCTTATGGATGAGCCTGCCGCCAATCTGGACTACGCCAATCAGCAGCTGCTGCTGGACACGGCGGCGGAGCTGGCCCGGTGGGGCTGCTGCGTGCTGATGTCCACCCACAGCCCCGAGCACCTCTTCGCCGCGGGGCACAAGGTTCTGCTCATGCGCGAGGGCCGGGCCGCCGCCTTTGGGCCCCCGGAGGAGGTCGTCACCCCCCAGAGTCTGGAGGCTGTGTACGGCGTGGAGATGGACGTGGCGTCCATCAGGGACCGGTATGGCGCGGCGAGGACAGTGTGCCTGCCGGTGCGTCGGCCGAAGGACTGAACAAAGCCGACGCGCTCGAAAACCGGCAGGGCTCGGCGGGTAAGCTGTGGCGCGGGCTGCGCCGTCTTCCTTGACGGGCGGTAGCCCGTCTGCGTCCTCCGCCCTGCCGCGCCCCGCCTTCCCTCGCCTCCTTTTACCGATTTTCAAGTGCGCCGACTATATCACACAGGCGCGGCATACGAACACAAACCCGGACGGCATCCCACTGACGCCGTCCGGGTTTCATTGGTTTATCGTCTGGACCGCCCGCCTCAGGCCTCGTCCTCCCCTTCCGCTCCGGCAGGAGCGGGGGTGGGCGCCAGCAGGGCGCGGATGGACAGGGAAATCTTCTGCTTCTCCTCGTCCACAGCGGTGATCTTGGCCTCTACCACCTGGCCCTCGTTCAGCTCGTCGCCGGGCTTCTCAATGCGGTGGTCGGCAATCTGGGAGATGTGGATCAGACCGTCCACACCGGGAACCACCTCGGCAAAAGCGCCGAAGGTCATCAGCTTCACAATGCGCACGCTGGCCACATCGCCCACCTTGTAGGTGTCCATAAACACCTGCCAGGGATTGGTGCTGCGGTCCTTCACGCCCAGAGAGATCTTCTTCTTCTCCGGGTCGAAGGAGATGACGTACACCTCCAGAGTGTCACCGATGGACACCACCTCGTTGGGGTGCTTGATACGGCTCCAGCTCAGGTCGGTGATATGTACCATACCGTCAACGCCGCCGATGTCCACAAACACGCCGTAGCTGGTCATGCTCTTCACGGTGCCGGTGTAATGCTTGCCCACCTCGATGCCGGACCACACCTCGGCGGCGGCGGCGGCCCGGGCCTCCTGCTGCACGGCCTTGATGGAGCCCACCACACGGCGGCGGGCGCGGTTGACCTCGGTGATGCGCAGCTTCACGCGCTGCTTGACCAGCTCGGTCATAGCGGCGTCACGGGGCAGACCGGACTGGGAGGCGGGCACGAACACACGCTGACCGCGCACGGACACCACGACGCCGCCCTTGTTCTCCTCGGTGACAACGCCCTCCATGATATCCTTGTTCTCGCAGGCCGACTCGATGTTCTCCCACACCTTCACAGCGTCGACCTTCTTCTTGGACAGTGTCGCGTACCCCTCCACGTCGTTGACGCGGATGACGAACAGCTCATACTCCTCGCCCACCTTCACCACGTCCTCCGGCTTGAGGGAGGGATCGTCGGTCAGCTGGTCTACAGGGATGTAGCCGGCTTGCTTACAACCCAGGTCCACATGGACTTCTGTGGGGGTAATGGCGGTTACCACGCCGGTTACCTTTTCTCCTGTATTTAATGTATTGGTATACTGTTCTACCAATTCCTCAAAATTTTCCATGCTCTCGCCCTGGATCTTTTCTTCGCTCATCGTCTTTATGACCTCCTTTATGATGCTCGCAGGCGTGGAGGCCCCCGCGGTCAAACCAACCCGTCCGCACCCGGCCAGCGCCGCCAAGGGCAGCTCGTCCGCGTTTTCGATCTGAAACACGCGGCCGCAGTATCCCCGGCAGATCTCCGTCAGGTGCGTCGTATTGGCGCTTCTCGGATCACCAACCACCACCATAGCGTCCACCTGAGAGGCCAGTTGAGCCGCCTCGGATTGGCGCGTATGCGTAGCATCACATATTGTATCAAAGATTTTCAGATTTGTACACTCTTTTTTTATAATTTTCAAAGAACTTTCCCAAACTTCTCGCCGCAAAGTGGTCTGGGAAACCACCGTCAGGGCCGCAGACCCCGCCGCGCCAGCCGTTTCAAACCATCTGGCAGCCTCTTCCGGCCCTGAAAATACCAGCAGCCGGCGGCACCAGCCCGCCGCGCCCCGGACCTCCGGGTGGGTGGGATCGCCAATCATCACCGGCTGCCGGCCCTCCTCCTCGGCCTTTTCCACCAGCCGCTGCACGTGGGCGACCTTGGGGCAGGTGGCGTCCGCCACCGCCGCCCCCCTCTCCTCCAGCAGGCGGTAGACCTCCCGCCCCACCCCGTGGGCCCGCAGCAGGACGCTGTCCCCCTGCCGGGCCTCCTCCGGGCGCTCCAGCGTCCTCATGCCCCGCTCCTCCAGCGCGGCGGTGACGCGGCGGTTGTGGATCACGCTGCCCAGCATTCTCGGCTGCGCGGCGCTGTCCGCCAGCTCTCTGGCCATTTTGACCGCCCGGGCCACGCCAAAACAGAACCCGGCGCTTTTGGCCGTGATCACTTCCATCCGTCCACCTCGCTGAGGGCATAGATGCGGTTTAAAATCTCGGCGGCGGCGGTCCGGTTCTCATCGGGTGTGGGCCGCCGACCGGCGATTACGGGGATGTAGGGCTCTCCGAAGACGATGGTGGTCCTCCGCAGGAATTTATGTTTTCCCCCGCAGTAGATGGGGATCATGGGCACGCCGGTGCGGGCGGACATCATGGTGACGCCGCCCTTGGCCTCCGCCTCCCCCTGCTCATCCACCCTCGTCCCCTCGGGGAACACCAGCAGGCGGTTGCCTCCGCCCAGGACCTTCATGGCGGTTTTAATGGCGGTCAGGTCGTTTCCCCCCCGCTTCACCGGGAAGATTCCCAGCTTTCTCAGAAGGAATCCCAGCACGGGTATGCGGAAGAGCTGATCCTTCGCCATCACGGTCAGCCGGGCCTCCCGGGGCATATTCAGGGCGATGACGATGGGGTCCCAGCCGCTGGCGTGGTTGGCGCACAGCAGTGCGCCGCCCTCCGGCACGTGTTCCAGCCCCACCGTCCTGCATGGGAACAACAGGTGGATGATGGGCGCAGCGATGGTATAAATAATGCGGTAGAATTTTGTCATAGACCGGTACGCCCCCTGATAATTTGAATCATGCGGTCCAGGCTCTCCTGGAAATTCATCTCCGTGGTATCCAGCAGCACGGCGTCCTCCGCCGGGCGCAGGGGGGCGGCGGCCCGGCCCTCGTCCCGGGCGTCCCTCTCCCTGGTTTCCCGCAGCAGCTGCTCCAGATCCCCGGGCAGGCCCCTCCCCTGCAGCTCCAGCCACCGGCGCTTCGCCCGCGCCTCGCAGCTGGCGGTCAGGTAGATTTTCACGTCCGCCCCGGGCAGCACCACGGTGCCGATGTCCCGGCCGTCCATAATAACGCTGTTTTTCGCCGCCAGCTCCCGTTGCATATCCAGCAGGAAGGCGCGCACCGCCGGACAGGCGGCCGCGCTGGAGGCGGCCATAGAGACCTCCTGGGTCCGCAGCCGGTCTGTCACATCCTCCCCGTTGAGGAACATCCTCTGTTCCCCCGCCTCGTCGTAGGCTATTGTCACGCCGATCTCCGGCAGCAGGGCGGCGACGGCCGCTCCATCCCCGGGCTCCGCGCCCCGGCGGAGGATATGCAGCGCCGCCGTCCGGTAGATGGCCCCCGTATCCACATAGATAAAGTTCATTTTTTTCGCCGCAGCGCGGGCGAGGGTGCTTTTTCCCGCCCCGCTGGGGCCGTCAATCGCAACAGAAATTTTTTTTACTCTTTCCATTTCTATGGCCGTTCCTTCTTACATGATGGTCCGGGCTTCCGCGCCCGGGGGACAACCTTCTTTTCACTTGCGGCCGCAAAGCGCCGCATACGGCTCCCGGCCGGCGGTCCTTCCCGCCAATCTGCCCGTACACCACGCAATCTGTAAATTAAATCCCCCCGTGTACGCGTCCACATCCAGAACCTCTCCGGCGAAAAACAGCCCCGCCAGACGCTTGGATTCCATCGTGGAGGGATTCACCTCCTTCACCGTCACGCCGCCGGAGGTGACGATGGCCTCCGCCGCCGGCCGCGGGCCGGTGACGGCAATGGGCAGCGCCTTCAGGAGCCCTCTCATCCGCTGCCGCTCCTCCTTCGTCAGGTCGTGGACCTTCCGCCGCGGGTCGATCCCCGTCAAAAGAACAAAGGGTTCAATCAATTTCCTGGGCAGCAGCGCATCCAGGGAATTGATAAAATCACTGTTGGCGCACTTGGCAAAATCAGCCAATATCCGCTTATCCAGGGCCGCCTCGTCCAGCGCCGGCTTCAAATCGATCTCCAGCCTGTACTGCCTCCTGCCAAACTGCCGCATGTGGGCGGAGGCGGACAGGATCATGGGCCCGCTGACCCCAAAGTGGGTGAACAGCATCTCCCCGAAGTCGCTGTAAATCTTCTTTCCGTCCTCATAGACCCGCAGCGCCGCGTTCTTCAGACTCAGCCCCTGAAGCGAGGCGCACAGCTCCCCCGCCGCGCACAGCGGCACCAGCGACCCCCGCGGCTCCTGGATCGTGTGTCCCGCCTGCTCCGCCAGCCGGTAGCCGTCCCCTGTGCTGCCTGTCAGAGGGTAGCTGACGCCCCCCGTGGCCACGACGAGGCGCCCCGCCTCATAGCGGCCCCTCTCTCCCTCCGCGCCCCGGAGCGCGCCGTCCTCGACCACCAGGCTCCTCGCCCGGTCCCGCACAACGGCCACCCCCAGCCCTTTCATCCGCCGCTCCAGCGCGCCGCTCACGTCGAAGGCCCGGTCCGACACGGGAAACACCCGTCCCCCCCGCTCCACCTTCAGCGGCACCCCCAGCGCCTCGAAAAAGGCCATCGCGTCGCCGCTGGTAAACTGGCTGTAGGCGCTGAATAAAAACCTGCCGTTTCTGGGCACGCTGGACATAAAAACGTCTTCGCCGCAGCGGTTGGTCAGGTTGCACCGGCCCTTGCCGGTGATATTCAGCTTCTTGCCCAGCCGCTCGTTGGGCTCCAGGAGCAGGACGGACGCCCCCTCCTCCGCCGCCGCGATGGCGGCCATCATCCCGGCCGGGCCGCCCCCGGCAACAAGCACGTCAGCTCTCATCGCCGCTGCTGTATCCAAACACGCCGTATTCATCCCAAATCCCCTCCAATCGGTTGAAAATCTGGGCAATGTCCGCATCCTTCCGGTGGCCCGCCGCCACGATCAGGGCGTTGAGCAGACTGAACGGCGCCACCAGGGAGTCCACAAACGAGATCATATCGCTCTGGGCCAGCAGCACAGCCGAGGCCATGGGGTACAGCGGCGAGATGGCGCTGTCGGTGACGGCCACCACATCCGCCCCCCGGTCATAGGCAAACTGCACCCCCTTGACCGTGGCCTTGGAGTACCGAGGAAAGCTGATGCCCACCAGCACGTCCCCGGGCCCGATGCGCAGGATGCTCTCCAGAATGTCCCCGGCGCTGTTGCTGGTCACCAGGGTCACATGCTCAAAGATCAGGTGGAGGTAGAAATGCAGATAGCCCGCCAGAAACGAGCTGGACCGGACCCCCAGAATATAGATGCGGCGGGCCTCCATCAGCTTGTCCACCACCCGGGAGAAGGCCGCCCGGTCCACCTCCTCCGTCGCCATGCGGATTTTCTCCATATCCATCTGCATGACGGAATTGATAATGTCCGAGCTGAACAGACGGTCATTGGAGGTCTGGATGCGCTGGATGGAGGTCAGCTTCCCCCGGACCATCTCCTGGAGGGCCTTCTGCATGGCCGGATAGCCGTCGTAGTCCAGCAGGGCGGCAAAGCGCACCACCGTCGATTCGCTGACGCCCACCAGGCCCCCCAGCTTGCTGGCGGTCATAAACGCGGCCTTGTCGTAGTCGGACAGGATGTAGGACGCGATTCGCTTCTGCCCTTTGGAAAAGCAGCTCATATTGTCGCGGATGGTATGTAAAATATCCTTCTGCATGACAGCGCCTCCCCGGCTGATGATTTGATTGCGGCGCGCTTTTACCCCAGCAGCGCCGCCCGCTCCTCGCCGGTCAGGGGCCTCCACCGGCCCGCCGGCAGGTCCCCCAGTACCAGCGTCCCCTCCCGGACCCGAACCAGCCGCTCCACCCGCAGCTCCGCCAGGGCGCACATCCGCCGCACCTGCCGGTTGCGTCCCTGGTGGATGGTGACGGACAGCACCCGCCGTCCCCCCCGCCGCGCCGTCTCCGACACCCGCGCCGGAACGATGGGCGTGCCGTCCTCCAACCTCGTCAGGGCCGCCAGCCGTCCAGCGCAGCCCTCCACCCGGCCGGTCACGGTGACCAGGTACTCCTTTTCCATCTGATGGCTGGGGTGGGCCAGCCGCTGGGCGAAGTCCCCGTCGCTGGTCAGCAGCAGCAGCCCCTCCGAGTCCATATCCAGCCGCCCCACCGGGTATACGCGTCCGCCGCATCCGGATACCAGTCCGGCCACCGTGGGCCGCCCCCGCTCGTCGGACAGCGTTGTCACCACCCCGCGGGGCTTGTGGAGCATCAGATACAGCCTCTCCTCCGGCAGGGCGACGGGCCGTCCGTCCAGAGCGATGCGGTCGCGCCCCGGGTCCGCCCGGTCCCCCAGAGCGGCGGTCCGGCCGTTGACGCTCACCCGCCCCTCCCGCAAAAATGCCTCCGCCTGGCGGCGGGAGCACACGCCGGCGGCGGAGAGCAGCTTTTGTAACCGTTCCATACCTGTTTCCTAAAACGCCCGGTCCCACCAGTGGACCAGGGGCGCCTTTTCCTCCTTCTTCGCCGAGGGCGCGGCGGCCATCAGCTCCACCTTGGCCACCTCCTCCCCCTCCAGGTAGGCGCAGACCTCCCCCACCGTCTGCCCCGGCACCACCGGCGCGGATACGGACAGGGGCACCCGGGCCACCACCGTCAGCTTCTCCCCCTCGGCCAGGGGGTAGCGCAGGTCCTCCGCCGCGGCCAGGGGCACGGAGACCTCCGTCCCCTCCCGCACCAGCGTGGAGGCCAGCACCCGCCCCGCGGGCACCGCCGTCTCCATGTGATAGGTGGCAAAGCCGTAGTCCAGCAGGGCCATGTGGTCGTTCCAGTCGTTCCCGTCGTTGAGCGTGGCGCACACCAGGGTCATGCCCCCTCTGGCGGCGGCGGACACCAGGGTCCGGCCAGCAGCCTTGGTAAAGCCGGTCTTCACCCCGATGCAGCCCTCGCACATCCTGAGCAGCTTGTTGTGGTTGACCAGATACCGCTCTCCGATGGTGATGGAGGCGGTGGACGCAATCCGGCGGAAATCCTGGTTCTCCAAGGCGTAGGCCGCCAGCACCGCCATATCCCGGGCGCTGGAGTAGTGCCCCTGCTGATCCAAGCCGTTGGGGTTGGCAAAATGGGAATGGGTCATCCCCAGCCGCCCAGCCGTCTCGTTCATCAGCTCCACGAACGCCTCCACGCTGCCCGACACGCAGCGGGCCACCGCCAGGGCCGCGTCGTTGCCGCTGACCAGCATCAGTCCGTACAGCAGCTCCTCCAGCCGCAGCACGTCCCCGGGCCGGAGATACATGGAGGAGCCCTCCGCCATATCCTGGGCGATGACGGTGTAGGCCCGCTCCACATCGCCGTGTTCCAGGGCCGTCACAGCGGTCATGATCTTGGTGATGCTGGCGATGAGCCGCTCCTCGTCTGCGTTCTGGGCGTACAGCACCCGCCCGCTGCTCTGCTCGATGAGCACCGCCGACGAGGCCGACGTCTCCACCGCCCCCGCCGGGGCGGCCAGCAGCGCCCCCAGCACAATGGCGCACAGAAGCCTCCGCGCATACGTTCCCATAACCTCATTACCTCCAGGTGTTCTGAATAGGGATAGTATGTCTCATCGGAGGCAAAAGGAAACCCGTTAAACCTTTCCTTTCTGGCAGTGCGCAAAATAAAAGGTCCGCCGGGCCGCCGTCAGCAGGTTTCCTCCACCGGCGTTTCGGCAGCCTTTTTCCGATCCTGCTGTTTTTCGATGAAGCCGGTGACCCGGTCGATCACCTCCGGGGCCATCTCCACGATGCGGTCCACCGTGTTCATCGGCGGGGCCGCCACCGGCATCACCCGGGTATAGCCGTCCTTGACAATCAGGAAGGCCACGGGATCGATGTGGACCCCCGCGCCCACGCCGGAGCCCAGGCTGCCCTCGGGGTTGACGTTCTGCTTCTTCCCGAAAATGGCCCCGCCGCCGCCCACGCCCATGCTCACCCGGGAGATGGGGATCAGGGTCACGCCGTCGGGCGTCTGAATGGGCTGGCCCACAATGGTGTTGGTGTCCGCCATCTCCCGCAGCTTGGCCATGCTCTCCTGCAGCATGTTGTTGATCGGGTTGTTGTTCTCCATGTCCATATGCTCCTTTCGCGGGCCGGTCAGGCGGCCTCATGTTCTTTATTCGCCACTTTTTTCTTTGGCTTAGGGCTCGCCAGCCGCCGGAAGCCCATAAACCATTTCAGCAGGCTCCCGCCCGCACGCAGGACGATCCACACCAGCCGTATGGGCCGCACGGACACGCCCACATCGGCGCTCAGCTCCATCCTCCGCCGGGTGAAGTCCATATACAGCTGAATATCCGGGTCCGCGGCGGCCCGCTCCAGGGCTGGCAGCGCGGCGGCGATCCCCGCGGCCAGCCGGCCGTACAGCATCGCCGTATCCGCCGGGTCCTCCCCCGCCACCAGCACATACAGCCGCAGCGGCTCTATTCGCAGGCTTCCGCACGTCCGGCGCAGGGCCCGCCCCAGAATCGGGGGCAGCACATCCAGACTGTAGAGTATCTGATCCAGGTTGATCTGGAATTTCTTCTTTTCCTTTGGCTCCTTCTTCTTTCCGCCCTTTTTCTTCTCCCCGGCCGTATCCCTGGCCGGAGCCTCCGGCTGATCTCCCTGCCCGGCCGCGCCGGCTCCCCCGCCCGCCGCGGGCGGAGCGGCCGGGTTTTCCGGCTTTTCATCCGCCTCGCCGGCCGGCTCCGCGGTCTCGGGCGCCGGCGTCTCCTTTTTCTTCGGGGGAAAAAGCTGCACCCGGACGGGCCCGCAGCGCACCGACAGACGGAGCTCGCCGTCCTCGCAGGAAAACCGCAGGCGCACCGGCAGCGTCAGCGCCGCCGCCAGCAGCAGTACCACCACCGCCAGGACCCCCAGTATGACCTTCCCGATCAACGGCGCTCTCCCCTCTCTCGCCGGCGCTGCGCGCCGCTATGCTTCCCCCCGCTCCTCCGCCGTCTCGCCGGCGGCGCCGTCCAGGCGCATCTGACCGCCCTCCTCCACCCCCGGCAGCGGGGGCAGCTCCTCCAGAGAGGCGAGGTGGAAGGCCCGCAGGAATCCCTGGGTGGTGCGGTAGAGCCTGGGCCGCCCCGGGGCCTGCAGCTGGCCGCACTCCTCGATCAGCCCCCGGTCCAGCAGCAGCCCTATGGTATAGGCGCTGTCCACCCCCCGGATCTGGTCCACCTGGGCCCGGGTGACCGGCTGGTAATAGGCCGCGATAGCCAGCACCTCCAGGGCGGGCTGGCTGAGCTTGGCAGTCTTTCGTATCTCAAATGCCCGGCGGATGATCTCCGCATACTCCGGGGCGGAGCAGAGCTGATAGCTGTCCTCCATCCGCACCAGGCGGATACCCCGGCGCTCATAGGCGTAGTAATCTCCCAGCCGCCGCAGGGCCTCCTCCGCCCGGGGGCGGTCCGTACCCAGCGCCATGCAGATGCGGCTTATATGCACGGGCTCGCCGGAGGCGAAGAGGATACCCTCCGCCGCGATTTGCATCTCCTTATTTTCCAATGGGCCGCGCCCTCCTGCTTGTGATATGCGCTACAGCTGCAGCGCGTCGATGTCCGCGCCGGTGGCGGTGACGGTGCAGTCCCGCTCCCCGCCGGACAGCGTGACGATCCTGGCCCGGCACAGCTCCAGGATGGCCAGAAAGGTGGCCACCACCTCGCTGCGGCTGCGGCTGCCGCGAAAGAGCAGGCGAAAACTGGTGATCCCCCGGCGCAGCAGCCGGAAAATCTCCCGCGCCTTCCCGGCTACGGGGTAGGGCTCCTGCCGCACGATCTCCTGGAAGCTGCTGGCCGGGGGCGGCTGCCGCCGCTCCTCCCGGCCCGTCACCTCGTCCATGGCCCGCAGCAGGTCGCCGGCGGCGTGGCTGTAGGCGTACGTCTTCCCCCGTTCCAGAGGCTCCGGCGCGCGCAGGAATATCCGGCGGCCAAACTCCCCCATGGGGGCCAGCTGGACGGCGACATATTTGATCCTGGCATAGTCCTCCCCCCTGCGCCGCTCCTCCAGGGAGCGGATCAGTTCGGCCATCTCGCTCTTGGCCTCCTCGTCCTCCAGGGAGAGGAGCATCCGGGTCTTGATAAACATCAGCTGCGCGGCCATGGCCGCGAACTCGCTGGCCACCTCCAGGTCCATCCGCTGCCGCTCCTCCAGATAGGCCAGATACTGCTCCAGAATGAGGGCGATGGGGATGTCCTGAATCTCGATCTTATTTTTGCTCAGAAGAAACAGGATCAGATCCAGGGGGCCCTCGAAATCCTCCCGCCCGTCCCGGCTGTGCACTACCTGTTCCAGCTTATAGACCGGCTCGTCCATCCGGCGTCCTCCCGCTGTACATTAAAAAAATAGGCCGGCCATCCAGAGATAGACCGTGTAGATCGCGCCGGACAGAAAGCTGCTGCCCACATCCAGCCATACCAGCAGCAATAAAACCGCCATGCCGTACCGCTCATAGCGCATGAGCGTGTAGTAAGCCCGCTCCGGCAGGAGGGCAAAGAGCACCTTCGACCCGTCCAGCGGCGGAATGGGCACCAGATTGAAAAGCCCCAGGCCCACGCTGAGGGCCGCGGTGCTGGTCATAAAGGAGAAGAGCCACACCGTCAATGCGTTCACCGGGGCCAGGGCGGCCGTCACCGACGCGCCGAAAAGCAGCGCCAGCGCCAAAAGAAGGTTGGACGCCGGTCCGGCCAGGGCGGTGACGGCCATGCCGGCCCGGGGGTTCTTGAAGTACCGCATATCCACCGGCACCGGCTTGGCCCAGCCGAAGCCGCAGATCACCATGGACGCCAGACCAAGCCAGTCGATATGGTGCAGGGGATTGAGGGACAGCCGGCGCATCCGCCGGGCGGTTGGGTCCCCCAGAGCCCAGGCTGCCAGGCCGTGGCAGGTCTCATGGACCGTCAGACACAGCAGCACCCCCAGCACCCGCTGGAGGAGCGCCAACAGCCCGGCCCAGTCAAATTGTCTGAAAAAAGTCTCCATAGCCCCATCCCGCCGGAAATCTTATTATTTTAGTATAGCAGACTTTTCTCTGGAATACAAGGGGATTTTCGAGGGGGGTAATTTGAGGGCCAGCCCGTGGCAAATGTCAAGAAGAATTTGGACATTTAGAACTAAAGTATCAAGAAAAAAGATAAACAATTTCTACAGATACAAATAAAGAGTGTAACACAGAAACAAGTCCGGACGTCGGCGGCAATCATGCGGTTTGTGTTACAGGCTGCCCGGATAGACGCAGTGCCCAGGGAAAGAGGAGTTCCGGC